>CBCSTG010000007.1:0-118566 GCA_965143025.1 uncultured Bacteroidales bacterium | reverse complement strand
CTGCGACCGTTGCGGCGTAGAGGTGACCGAGAAGAAAGTGCGCCGCGAGCGCATGGGCCACATCAAACTCGTTGTGCCCGTCGCTCACATCTGGTACTTCCGCTCGCTTCCCAACAAGATTGGCTATCTGCTCGGCCTGCCCTCGAAAAAACTCGATGCAGTCATCTACTACGAGCGCTACGTAGTCATCAACCCCGGCAATGTCGAGGGCGTCGAGAAACTCGACCTTCTTACTGAGGAAGAGTATTTCAACATCATCGACAATCTGCCCAAAGACAACCAGCTCCTCGAAGACGGCGACCCCAACAAGTTCGTCGCCAAGATGGGTGCCGAGGCCATCTATGACCTGCTCAAAGAGCTCGACCTCGACAGCCTCTCATACCAGCTTCGCCATCAGGCCGACACCGACGGCTCGCAGCAGCGCAAGACCGAGGCACTCAAACGTCTGCAGGTAGTCGAGTCATTCCGTGCCTCGCGCCACCGCAACAAGCCCGAGTGGATGATTCTTCAGGCCGTGCCTGTCATACCGCCCGAGCTCCGTCCTCTCGTGCCCCTCGACGGAGGCCGCTTCGCTACATCTGACCTCAACGACCTCTATCGTCGAGTCATCATACGTAACAACCGTCTCAAACGCCTTATCGAAATCAAGGCTCCCGATGTCATCCTGCGCAACGAGAAACGCATGCTTCAGGAAGCTGTCGATTCACTCCTTGATAACTCGCGCAAATCGTCGGCTGTCAAGAGCGACGCTAACCGCCCCCTCAAATCGCTCTCTGACTCGCTCAAGGGTAAACAGGGCCGTTTCCGTCAGAATCTTCTCGGTAAGCGTGTCGATTACTCGGCCCGTTCGGTCATCGTCGTCGGTCCCGAGCTCAAGATGCACGAGTGCGGCATCCCCAAGAACATGGCTGCCGAGCTCTACAAACCCTTTGTGATCCGCAAACTTATTGAGCGCGGCATTGTCAAGACTGTCAAGAGTGCCAAGAAGATTGTCGACCGCAAAGAGCCTGTCGTATGGGACATCCTCGAGTATGTCATGAAGGGTCACCCCGTGCTTCTCAACCGTGCCCCGACACTTCACCGTCTCGGTATTCAGGCATTCCAGCCCAAGATGATTGAGGGCAAGGCTATCCAGCTCCACCCGCTCGCATGTACGGCCTTCAACGCCGACTTCGACGGTGACCAGATGGCCGTCCACCTTCCTCTGGGCAACGAAGCCATCCTCGAGGCACAGATGCTCATGCTCGGCGCACACAATATCCTTAATCCCGCCAACGGCGCACCTATCACCGTGCCTTCACAGGACATGGTGCTCGGTCTCTACTATATTACCAAGCTCCGCAAGGGCGATAAAGGCGAAGGCACCGTATTCTACGGTCCCGAGGAAGCCGAAATCGCTTATAACGAGGGCAAAGTCACACTCCACGCTCCCGTCAGTGTGATGGTCGACGACGTCGATGAAAACGGCAACCCCGTCCGTCGCCTCATCAAAGAGACATCTGTCGGCCGTGTGCTCGTCAACCAGTACGTGCCCAAAGAGATTGGTTTTGTCAACGAGATTCTTTCTAAGAAATCTCTGCGCAACATCATCTCGCGCGTCATCAAGAAATGCGGTATTCCCCGTTCGGCCCAGTTCCTTGACGATATCAAGAATCTTGGCTACCGCATGGCCTTCCAAGGCGGTCTTTCGTTCAACCTCGGTGACGTCATCATTCCTGCCGAGAAAGAAGAGATTGTCGCCGAAGGTTACAAACAGGTGCAGGAAGTCATGGACAACTACTCTATGGGCTTCATCACCAACACCGAGCGTTACAACCAGATTATCGATATCTGGACACACGTCAACAGCAAGCTGACCGAGGTGCTCATGAAACAGATGACCGAGGCCAATCAGGGCTTCAACTCAGTCTTCATGATGCTTGACTCCGGCGCCCGTGGCTCTAAAGACCAGATTCGTCAGCTCGCCGGCATGCGTGGCCTTATGGCCAAGCCGCAGAAAGCCGGTGCCGAAGGCGGTCAGATCATTGAGAACCCTATTCTTGCAAACTTCAAGGAGGGTCTGTCGGTGCTCGAGTACTTCATCTCTACTCACGGTGCCCGTAAAGGTCTTGCCGATACCGCCCTCAAGACTGCCGACGCCGGTTATCTGACACGTCGTCTTGTCGACGTGGCCCACGACGTAATCATCACCGAGGAAGACTGCGGCACACTCCGCGGACTTGTCTGCCGTGAGATTAAAAACAACGACGAGGTCGTCGCCTCACTCGGCGAGCGCATCCTCGGCCGCGTTTCGGTCCACGATATCATCGACCCCCAGACAGGCGAGCTTATCGTCGCTGCCGGCGAGGAAATCAACGACGCCGCTGCTGACCGCATCGACGCATCACCTATCGAGAGCGTCGAGATTCGCTCGGTGCTCACCTGCGAGTCTAAGAAAGGCGTCTGCGCCAAGTGCTACGGCCGCAACCTCGCCAACAGCCGTCTCGTTCAGAAAGGCGAGGCAGTCGGCGTAATCGCCGCACAGTCTATCGGCGAGCCCGGTACACAGCTGACCCTTCGTACATTCCACGTCGGTGGTGTCGCCTCTAACATCGCAGCCGTATCGTCGGTAACCTCGCGTTACAACGGTACTCTCGAAATTGAGGAGCTCCGCACAGTCAAGACCCCCGAGGTTGCTACCAACGGACGTCCCGTCGAAGTCGTCATCGGACGTCTCGCCGAGATGCGCATCATCGATCCCAAGACCAAGATGCAGCTCACATCGGCTCAGATACCCTACGGCTCGAAACTCTACTTTGACAACGGCGCTGAGGTCAAGCCCGGCGATGTAATCTGCGAGTGGGACCCCTTCAACGCAGTCATCGTCAGCGAGTTCGGTGGTAAGATTCACTATGAGAATCTTATCGAAAACGTCAACTATCGCGTCGATATCGACGAGCAGTCTGGTCTGCAGGACAAGGTAATCATCGAGTCGCGTGACCGCGCCAAAGTACCCGAGGCAAGCATTGTCGACGCCAACGGTCAGGTGCTTATCACATACGCCCTCCCCGTGGGCGCCCACCTCATGATGGAAGACAAAGCCGATATCAAACCCGGCGACATCTTCGTCAAGATACCTCGTGCCACAGGCGGTGCGGGTGATATCACCGGTGGTCTGCCCCGTGTAACCGAGCTCTTCGAGGCCCGCAACCCGTCTAACCCCGCCATCGTCTCTGAAATCGACGGCGAAATCAAGTTCGGTAAGGTTAAGCGAGGTAACCGTGAGATTTCGGTTGTCTCCAAGCTTGGCGAGGTCAAGAAATACCTTGTCCCTCTGTCAAAACAGATACTTGTTCAGGAAAACGACGTTGTGCGTGCCGGTACACCGCTCTCTGACGGCGCCATCACACCCGCCGACATCCTTAACATCATGGGCCCGACTGCCGTTCAGGAGTACATCGTCAACGAGGTACAGGACGTCTACCGTATGCAGGGCGTTAAGATTAACGACAAGCACTTCGAGGTGATTGTCCGCCAGATGATGCGTAAAGTCAACATCCTTGACCCGGGCGACACCAAGTTCCTCGAGCAGCAGATTGTCGACAAACGCGACTTCATGGACGAGAACGACCGCATCTGGGATAAAAAAGTTGTGGTTGACGCCGGCGACAGCGAGGAGCTTAAGCCCGGTCAGATTATCACAGCCCGCAAGCTCCGTGACGAAAACTCTGCGCTCAAACGCCGCGACCTCCGCACAGTCACCGTCCGTGACGCCGTGCCCGCTACGTCAGAGCAGATTCTTCAGGGTATCACACGTGCTGCCCTGCAGACCTCGAGCTTCATGTCGGCCGCCTCATTCCAAGAGACCACCAAGGTGCTCAACGAAGCCGCTATCGCAGGCAAGTCAGACAGCCTCGAGGGCATGAAGGAAAACGTTATCTGCGGTCACCTCATCCCCGCCGGTACCGGTCTGAGAGAGTACGAGCGTCTCGTTGTAGGCAGCCGCGATGATATCGAGGGCATCTATGACGAAGCCGAGACAGTCGATGTCAACTCCACCGAAGTCTACAATGACTAAGTAAAACTAACACTACATACGTCGAAAGCCGCGCTGACATCCGCCAGCGCGGCTTTTTTGTTGTAGCTTATCAAACATGACTGGCCTCCATAAAACCAACAGGAAGTAGGGACGTGCCATCCGGCACGTATTGTTTGGCCCCCCGGTCTCGGGCTCATTCAAAATTCAAAATTCACAATTCAACATTATGCAAGAGAGCGCTTGCGGCGCGAGTTTTCTACAACCCGTTGCGAAGCACGAAGTGCGTAGCTGCTGGGCAAAAAAATCATCTATGTAAACCCGTGACAAGCCACGGAGTCCGCGGTGTCATGGTGAGGCGATAGCCATAGCCTTCTTGCGGCTGACGCCCGTTCGCGACTGCGCACGCTCGCGCAGCTTGTCGCGACTATGAATATACGACCCATTATTATCCACCGGTTTCGCAAGCCCAGAAACGCTTGCTCCGCAGGCGGTTTTAGAAAACTCGCACCTCCGGCGCTCATCTCGTAAGTTATTGAAATGTAGGGACATGCCAGAGCAACTGTGAGGGTGCGACGGCATGTAAAGGTCGCGAATCATGGTGGCCACTAAATATGGAGCGGCGATTTGCAATCGCCTTAATGATATTGAAATGAATGGTCGATTGCAAATCGCCCCTCCATATTTTATGCGGACGCACGAGCCGTACGTTCCTGCATTTTGTGGAGGTATAAGCCTTCCCTTTCTGCTCTCAGTCTTCGGCGTGGTATTCGATGAGGCCGGGCATGGAGGCGGGGATGACTTTGTCGATGACGGCGCCGAATTCGTCAGCGGCGCGGTAGAGGATGTCACGGTAGGTGACGCATGTAGAGCCGACAAAACTGATTGGATTGTTGGCGAAGTCGTAGGCCGTGATGTTGCGAGAGAAGAAGCGCATGAAGGCGGCATAGACTAACTGATAGACATATTCATTCTCAAGATTCTGAGCAAGAAACGTGGAGTAACGCGCCAGCGTGCGGCTCGGCATCTTGTAGGTGTAGATGTCGTCCATAAGCATGTTTGGCGTCACATTGAAATGCTCGTAAAATTCCTGTGTCAGTCGCTGAGGAGCTATGCCTTTGAGCATATCGGCGATAAGTGTCTTGCCGAGATATGCGCTTGAGCCCTCATCGCCGAGGATATAGCCTAATGAGCTGACGGTCTTGACAATTTCGTGGCCGTCATAAAGACATGAGTTTGAACCTGTGCCGAGGATACAGGCGAGGCCGGGGCGTCTCACCAAGAGACCGCGGGCAGCACCGAGCAAGTCGCTCTCGACTGTTACCGGAGTCTTGAATTGTGCCACTAAAGATGATTCCATCAGTTTGGTCTTCTCTTTGTTGGCACAACCGGCGCCATAAAAGTAGACATGCTCCCAACGACGTTTAAAAAAAGCCTCGGGCAGTTCCAGCCTGATGGCGTGAGAGATTTCGCGTCTTGTCTGGAAATAAGGATTCATGCCTGACGTAAAGGCATGTTCGACAACTTTGTCTCCATCAACTAATGCCCACTCGGTGCGTGTCGAACTGCTGTCAGCAATAATTTTCATAAAAGGTTTAGGTATTGCGTATTTTGTAGTGCAAAATTAACAAATAATTCTTTTTAAACAAAGGGAGGAGATGTTTTGAGCTGAATATTTGTTAAAATGTTGTGTGAAATAATAGAGACCGGCGTCACAATTATTTAAATCAATCGTCGTGACGCCGGTCAGAAACAATTACGTCAAATTTTATTTTTTGCTGTCGATTTGTTTAAGAAGTTCCTCTACAGCAGCTTTTATCTGCTCGTCCTCGCCTTTGACCACATTTGCCGGATCGTTGCTGACTTTTATGTCGGGGTTGAGCTGCTGATTCTCGAGGAATGAGCCGTCAGGCAGACGATAGCCGACGACAGGTATGCCGAAAATGAGTTCGGGATCCTGCATCGTCACCCAGTTGACCGAGGTCATGGTGCCGGGCACGGGC
The DNA here is from genome assembly GCA_965143025.1 of uncultured Bacteroidales bacterium. Classification (GTDB taxonomy): domain Bacteria; phylum Bacteroidota; class Bacteroidia; order Bacteroidales; family Muribaculaceae; genus CAG-873. The sequence goes on along the minus strand of CBCSTG010000007.1, from coordinate 112,548 downwards.
ATGCCGACGAGTTTGCCGAGACCTCGGTTTTTGTAGACCCACGGGGTGCCGTGTGCGTTAGAGTAGCAGGCCTCGCTCATTACCATGATTGACGGTTTGTTCCAGCGGCGAGATGGCATATCGCAGGTTTCGGTGCCGCGCACTTCCTGAGTGAAATATTTGTTGCCGCTGAAGAGTATCTCGACGTCTTCGTGCAGACGGCCGCCGCCGTTCCAGCGTATGTCGATGACTATGCCTTCGCGGTCATTGTATTTGCCGAGAACGTCAGAGTAGACCTTGCGGAACGACTCGTCGTCCATTGACTCGATGTGGACATAGCCGAGACGTCCGTGCGACAGACTGTCTACGAGGGCGGCGCGGCCCTTGACCCAACGGCTGTAGAGCAGGCGGTTGTTGGCTCCGGCTGAGATTGGAAGCACGACTTCGTCCCATTCGGCGCCTGTGCGCGGGTCACGCAGCGAGACGAGTGTCTTTTTGCCGGTGAGATTGTTCATGATGTCGGCCAACGGGCTGCCGAAACTGACTTCGCGTCCGTTGATGCGCTCGATGATGTCGCCGGCCTTGGCTTTAGAGCCTGCTCGGCTCAGCGGGCCTTTCTCTATAATCTCGGCGATGCGCAGTCCGTCGCCGTCATAGTTCATGTCATAAATCAGACCGAGCGAAGCGGTGTTGTCGTCCTGCGACGAGGCTCCTTTGCGGTAGCGGCCGCCTGTATGGCTGACGTTGAGCTCGCCTAACCACTCTGAGAGCATCTCGGCGAAGTCGTATTTGTTGTTGATATGAGGCAGGAACTTGCGGTATGCCTCGGTCATGGCAGGCCAGTCGACTCCGTGCATTGTCGGAGTGTAGAAGCGTTCGGCCTCTTCGCGTGCGACATAGTCAAACATGTAAGCGCGTTCGGCAGCGGGGTCGAGCACCATCGTGGCCGAGAATGTCACAGGTGTGATTTTGTCTGATGCCGGGTCAAGTTTCTTGATTGTGCGTCCGGTCAGGAATAGTGTCTTGCGGTCGGCGCTGCTCTCGAAGCCGGCGGGTGCGTCGAGCGAGGTCACGAGCTTGATGTCGTCTTTGCGCGGCGAGATTTTCCACAACTGTGCTTTGTCGGGGCCTTGTGAGATGTAATAAAGCGTCTCGCCGTCGGCCGTAGTGATAAACGACTGCAGGTCTGACGACATCGGGGTGAGTCTGACCATCCGGTCTTCGATACCGTCAAGTTCGACTACGATGTCCTTGACTTTTTTATCGGCATCCTTGGCGTCTTTTGCATCGGTTTTCTTTGATGATTTTTTGTCTTTGGTGTCGGCGTCGCTCTTTTTCTCGGCTTTTTTGTCGAGCTCTTTTGTCAGTGCGTAGTCTTCCTCCGAGAGTCGGAAACGATCATAGGCGTCGCGGTTGACAAATATCATCATCACGTCCATCTCTGAGCCCCACGACGCGTGGTTGCGCATGCCGTAACGCTCTGATGCAAAGACAATGGCGTTGCCGTCGGCGGTCCACTGCGGCATCTGGTCGAAATAGCCGCTGTTGGTCAGGTTGGTGAGTTTGCCGTCTGCGACATTGATTATGGCGATGTCGCTGTACGGGTCGCGTTTGCGGTCGATGATTTCGAGGGCAATCCATTTTGAGTCGGGCGACCACACGTAGTCAAATCCGCCGTTGCGATGATGGTAGGTCGAGCCGTCGGTCAGTTCTGTCACTATGCCTGACGCGAGGTCCTTGACGGCCAATTTATTGCGGTCGAGAATGAAGGCGAGTTTCTTGCCGTCGGGTGACACACGTGGCACAGTGCGCTCATGGCCGTCATTGGCGAATACCGCCTGCTCGTCGATAAGTGTGGCGTTGGCAAAGTTCGGCTCATCAGCCTCACGCGCTATACGTGCGCTGTAGATGGCTGAGGCGCCGTCACGGTCTGACTGATAGTAGAGTACCTTTGAGTCGGGTGACCAGCTGATGGAGCTTTCGGCTGCCGGAGTGTCCGTAATCTGTTTTGTTGTCTTATATTCGGTCGATGTGACAAAGATGTTGCCGCGGTAGACAAAGGCCACAGATTTGCCGTCAGGAGAGGGGACTGCCCCGCGTGCCGAGCTGACCGCAAGGCGCTCGGTGGCATTGGTATCGTCGTCAGTGATGTCGATTGCAACTTTTTCCGGAGTTTTGGCTCCTTGTGCTAATGTGTAAATCTCGCCGTCATAGGTGAAAGCGAGAGTGCCGTTGTCTGCGCGCGAGAGGAAACGGACGGGGTGAGTGGCGAAGTTGGTCACGGCCGTAGCCTGCGACGGATTGTCTATTGTAGCTGTCCACACATTCACCGGTCCTTTGCCGCGCTCGCTCAGGAAGTAGAAGCGTCCGTCAGGGGCAGCAACGGGGTTGGTGTCTTCGCCGCCGCGCAGTGTCAGATTGCGGTGACTGCCTGTCTTGGCGTAATAAATCCAGATGTCGCGTGTCACTGACGATGTGTGATGCTTGCGCCACTCGTCCTCATGGCCCTTGACGTCCTGATACAGAAATGTATCTGATGAGCCGGGCAGATAGCAGACAAAGCGTGCCGGTGTGGCGAGTATCTGTCTGAGACGTCCGCCCTCGACTGGCACGGCGTAAAGCTCGGTCATACGAGAGGTCGGGAAAACTGCGCTCGACGCCGGGTCATTGATGGCTGCCGAAAAAAGCACATCTTTGCCGTCGGGGGTGAATGCCTCGGGAATCTCGCTTGACGAGTTTGATGTCAGACGGCGGGGTGCACCGCCGGCGGCATTGACTATATAGATGTCGAAATTGCCGTGACGGTCGCCGGCATAGGCTATCTGACGGCTGTCAGGACTCCACACGGGGCTTGTCTCGTAACTGTCGGTGGCTGTCACACGCGTGGCGCGTCCGCCGGCAACGGGGACAGTCCAGATGTCGCCTTTATAGGTGAACGCGATGTTTTTGCCGTCGGGCGAGATTTTGACATCTCTGAGCCATAGCGGTGTGACGGCTGCCGACGTAAGGGCAGTCGATGCCGCGATGACAAGGGGCAGTAAGGCTTTTTTCATGTGATATATCGGTTTAGTTAGTTTGTATTCTTGTTATTTGCAAAGTTACATTTTATTTACAGATATGACATAGAATAATGTCAAAAACTAATATTTAGCTAAATAATATATGTCGATTTGTAAGTATTTTGATTGAATAGTTGTGATATTGTAATTAAAATGGCTAAATTTGCATCGTTTTTACGTAGTACTTGATTCTGAGCTTATAATTTATGTCTAAGAAAAACCAGTTTGGCACTAAAATAGGCCTGATTGCGGCTACTGTCGGCTCGGCCATCGGCTTGGGCAACGTATGGCGTTTTCCGGCCGAAACGCAGACCAACGGAGGTGCAGCCTTTCTGCTAATTTATATCGGTTGTGTGTTTTTGCTCGGCATCCCGGTGATGCTTGCCGAGTTTTCGCTCGGACGCGCCGGTCGCGGCGACTCGGTTTCGGCCTTTCAACACCTGACGCCCAAGAGCAAATGGTGGATTGTCGGCGCCTTCGCAATCCTCGCGTCCTATCTGATTCTGAGCTACTATATGGTTGTGGCCGGATGGACGGCCGAGTATCTGTGGTACTCTATTACGGGCGCGCTCTATGACCCGGGTGCAGCCATTGAGCAGTCGGGTGCCTTAGCCGAGGCTGACGCAGTCTTCGCCTCGCGCATGGACGAGTATATCTGCAGCGACCTGCGCCCGCTCGTCGCGACGTTCATTATAATCGTGGTCAATATCTGCGTGCTCCTCGGCGGCGTGCGCAAGGGCATCGAGCGGCTCTCAAATGTGATGATGCCCCTGTTCTTTGTGCTGCTTGTCACGCTCTGCTGCGTTACTCTAAGCTTGCCGGGAGCTTCGCGCGGCCTCGAGTTTTTCCTCTCGCCCGATTTCTCAAAGATTGACGCCACCACCGTCATCAACGCTTTAGGGCAGGCGTTCTTTTCGCTCTCATTAGGCATGGGCATACTCATAACCTATGCCGCCTACTTCCCACGCGAGACAAAGCTCCCGCGCACGGCCATGATAGTATCACTGCTCGACATGGTCGTCGCCATCATGATGGGCTTTATCATTTTCCCGGCCATCACGACCTTCGGCCTTGACGACAAGCCGTTGGAGGGTGCGACCCTCGTCTTTGTCACCTTACCCGAGGTGTTCGCCAAATTGCCGCTCTCGCAGCTTTGGTCATCGCTCTTCTTTTTGCTGCTTCTGCTCGCTGCCGTCACATCGACGGTGTCGCTTGCCGAGGTTTCGATTGCATATATGCAAGACCACTTCCGCATGTCGCGTCTGCGGGCTTGTCTGACCGTGATGCTGCCGCTATTCTTGCTCAGCTCCTGCAGCTCGCTGTCGTTCGGCTCGTTGTCAGAGCTGAAGATTGCCGGCAAGACAATATTTGATTTCCTCGACTCGACGACTACAAATCTGATGCTGCCGCTGATTTCGATGGGCATATGCATTTATGTCGGATGGTTTGCGCCGCGCACTCTCCTGCCATCGCAACTCAGCAACGACGGTACGCTCCGTTCTCGGGCCACAGGCCTCGTCACTTTTATCGTGCGCTGGATAGCTCCGCTGCTCATTGCCGCCATAATGATATCGAAATTGCTCTGATATTTGCGGCGTTTGACGTAACTTTGCGTCGTAATGAATAATAAACGACTCACACGCCGCGAGATTCTCGCCATCGTCATGCTCATATTTTCGGTCGCGCTCATCGGCTCGGCCTTGGCGTGGCGCGGGTGTTCAGAACGCCGTGCGTCTAACGAGGTCTTCGCCACAGATTCCCTGCTGCGAGCCATTGGGGAGCGTCCATTGGCAGTTAAGCGTGACAGTGTCGTTACTGATTCGGTCAAGAAACATAAACGCAAACGTGGCAAGAAGAAGCTGAAAACTCCCGCCGCTCCGCCGCGTCAGCGCGACTACGCCGGCGAAACAGTAGATTAAGTTGCTTGTTATAAAAATATGGTTTTAAATATTGCGAAATTTCTGAAATGCTGGTGGCCGACAGTTATCGTGATGGCTGTGGTGTGCTATGCTATATTCTTTCCGGACCCTGTCGGCGACAGCATGGACATCTCTATACCTCATCTTGATAAACTTATCCATGCCATTATGATGGGCGGCATCGTCGCCGCTGTGGCCTTTGACCTGCAGCGCGCAGATATGTCGCGCAACTGCCTTACTTTTAGAACTATGGCCATTATCACGCTCTCGGTCATGGCGTTCGGCGTAGTCAGCGAGATACTGCAGTCGGCAATGGGTCTCGGCCGCACCGGCGACATCTTCGACATCGCCGCCGACTGGGGCGGAGCACTCATCGCCGCCTTCACCGCTCCCCCCGCCATCCACGCTGTCCTCAAAAAATCCCGCCGCCACCAGTGAGGAATGTGATTTAATAAAGAAATCCGAAAAGCCACAAAGGTATTTTGTTTCCGAAGCTTGTCTCTATGTCGTCTGCAATGACATAGCTGTCAGGTTTGTTTGCTATTTGGGAGAATCCTTTTCCCTTACCGCCGACTTCAAATGTATATTTTCTGTCAAGCAGAAAGTCACCCTCCGGAGCGCTGTATACAGAACCTATTTTGCTCAGCATCGAGGCGATGAAACTTTCTCTGACCGTACCGATATGATGAAATGCTCCGAGAGCCTGCATAACTGACGGATTATCGAAAAGTATTTTCTCGGGTTTGGTCGCAGCTTTGGGCTGTGATGCAGGATTATGCAAGGTTCTTAAAATGGCTCCGTCGCAAAGCAGTTGAAATAGTTTCATGAGCTGATTGCGCGTTACTCCGACATCTTTACTCAGTTTTGTCATATTGGGAACAAACGGTACTTGTTCTGCAAGTATGACTAAAAGTTTCTTGAGCTTAAGTTGTGTTTCGTATTCAATATTTGAGACCGCAGGAATGTCTAAGTCGATGACTGATTGAACGATGCGCTCAACTCGCTGCGAATATGTAAAATCAGAAGTGTTCAGAAAAAATGGATAGTAACCTCGGTTGAGATACTCGTTGAATTCTCCGTTAACTCTAATAGACGATGCGATTTTGGGAGCTATCGCAGTATGGCTCATCAATACGTCATTGATTGTCAAAGGTATGAAATCTGCAATTTCTCGGAATGAAAGATATTCTCGAAATGACAGGCCTCTTAAATCGTAAATTGCGACGCGGCGTGATAAATCGGCAACTTTGCTGTTTAGATGCAGCAAAGATGAGCCGGTAAATACAACTTTATAATCAGGATAACTGTCATGTATATTTTTCAGTTCCTGCTGCCAGTTGTCGCGCGGATATAAGTGGACTTCATCCAAGAACAAATGTGTACCGCCGTGTTTATAATGATAGTCGACGAGTTCTATTATAGTATGGTCGTTAAACCATAGTTGGTCGAGCGAAGCATATAAACCTTTGCCGTCAGTTGATTTGCAGCGTTGGCACATCATTGTCGTTTTTCCGACACCGCGTGCACCTTTAAGCATGATTAAATTGTCATCCCAATCAATTTCATGATAGAGATAACGATAATGTTTAGTTTCGACTTTGTTGACTAAACGGTTGGAAATTTCAAAAATTCGTTCCATATCTTGCTCGTTTTCGCAAAGTTACAAAAATCTTTCTTTAGAAAGAACAATTTCATGGTAAAATCTTTCTTTCTAAAGAGCAATTTTTGGGTAAAATCTTTCTTTCGAAAGAGCAAGTTGTTAAAATCGGCTGAATGTCATTGCGTTAAGGGCGAAAAAATGGCCGAGCTCTGCAGTAGAGCCCGGCCAGATGGTTGAAATTATCCTTTTCAGTATTTGAGGGTGCCTTCGAAGGCGGCTTTGACGTCGGCTTTAAGCTCGTCGCCCTGTTTGTCGCGGCTGAGGATTGTGCCGTCGGGCCCATAGAGGATGATACAGGGTATGCCGTTGATGCCGTAAAGGTCGGTGGGGATGGTCTGCGCATTGACGATGCAGGGCCACGGTATCTGATGGCTCTCAATGGCCTTGTAGGTGTTGGCGGGCTCGTCCCAGACTGCTACGCCGAGCACTTCGAGACCTTTGTCGCCATACTCGTGGAGCAACTCTTTGAGCACAGGCACCTGACGGATGCAGGGTCCGCACCAGCTTGCCCAGTAGTCTACGAGCACGTATTTGCCCTTGCCGACATAGTCACTTAGTCGTTTTGTCTCGCCGTTGTATGTGATTTCGAAGTCGGTGAATTTATTGCCGGGCGCCGTGGCGAGCTTGCGGCTGTGCGATTCCTTGATTTTGGCGATGCGTTTGTAAGAGGCAAGCGACGGATGCTCGGCGATGAATTTGTTGAATTCTTCGGGCGACATCGACGATGCCTGATTGACAAAGAGATAATAACCGATGGGGTTATCCAGATTCTCATTCATGACGGAATTGCTGTACGTCATGTACTCATTATAGATTTTTTCCTTCTCTTGGTCGGTTGTGGCTGCGGCAAAACGTTTGGCGATAGCCTGTGCCGAGTCGTTGAGTTCGCGCAGACGGTCGTTGAGCATGCTGCCGAAAGTCATGCCCTTGCGAGGGTCGACGACTATCGACCCCGGCTCGAGGATAAAATCGCCGGCACGCTGGCCGTCGAGCATCAGACGTCCGACAACCGGCTCGTCAATCTCGCCTTTGAAGAGGGCCACTTTGTCAGCCACGATAGTCGAGTCGATTTTCTCGCCGGAGTCAAAATTGAGGATATATATCATTGCGCCGTTCTCATCCTCTGAGAGCGGAACGCGCACTTTGTAAGGGTCTGCGGCCGATGCGGTGACAGTCGACGCCGCAAGGAGCGCGAGAGTTAAAGCTGTAAGTTTAAAATGCTTTTTCATATTAATATTTATAACGTGTAAATTCAAAATTCGTTCGCGCGACTCATTCACCGGCGACACGCTTACCGCTGATATAGACCGAGTCGATATAGGGTGTTGTATAGGCGTAAGGGATGAAGTCAAGCGACACGCCGGGGCGCGTGATGATAAAGTCGGCCTTTTTGCCGGTAGCTATGGAGCCGTGCTCTTTGCCGAGTCCCATGGCGGCGGCGCCGTTGATGGTCGCTGCGTTGAAGGCCTCGGCCGGTGTCAGGCGCATCTTGATGCAGGCGAGCGCGACAACCATGCGCATATCGCCCGAAGGCGACGAGCCGGGATTATAGTCCGAGGCGAGGGCCAGTGTTGCTCCCGACTCTATGGCGCGGCGAGCCTGACCGTAAGGCATATTGAGGAAGAACGACGCGCCGGGCAGCATCGTCGCAACAGTATCTGACGTTGCGAGCAGAGCAATCTCCTCCTCACCGGCGCGCTCGAGATGGTCGACCGACAGAGCGCCGTGACGCACTCCGATCTGTACGCCGCCTGACGCTGCGAGCTCGTTTGCGTGAATCTTTGGACGCATGCCGTAGCGTGCGGCAGCAGTCAGTATGCGGTCGGTCTCCTCGACCGTGAAGAATCCCGTGTCGCAGAACACGTCGACAAAATCGGCCAGTCCCTCGGCAGCGACAGCCGGCAGCATTTCGCGGCAGATTAGGGCGACATAGTCGCCCTGACGGCCCGTGTATGCGCGTCCGACGGCGTGGGCGCCCAAAAACGTGGCTCTGACGGTCATCGGCGACGTTTCTGCGATACGAGCTATAACTCGCAGCATCTTGAGTTCGTCGGCGGTCGTCAGACCGTAGCCGCTCTTGATTTCGACACAGCCGGTGCCTTTGGCCATTATTTCGTCGGCGCGGCGTTTTGAAGCGACGTAGAGCTCATCCTCGGGTGTTAGGTGGAGCAAGTCGGCCGAGTTGAGGATGCCTCCGCCGCGACGGGCTATTTCCTCGTAGCTGAAACCTCGGATTTTGTCGATGAACTCCTGCTCGCGGCTGCCGGCATAGACAATGTGGGTGTGGGAGTCGCAGTAGGTCGGCATGACAAGACCTCCGCAGGCGTCAACTGTCTCTTCGCCGGGCGTAGGCTCGGGCATAGCGTCCATCCGACCCCACGAGTCAAATCGTCCGTCGATGACGCGCAGCCATGCGTTGTCAATAGCGCCTATTTGCGATATTTCGGCGCCGCGCAGACGTTCGCGTGCCTGCGGGTCGATGCCGATAAGTGAGGATATATTCTTGATTATCATGTGTTACTGCTGTTTTTGGAGAAATTCGACCGAAGCCTTGATGAGCGGTGACATTACGGTGTCTTTGTCGACAAACGGTACATGACAGCGGAAGTCGTCGTGCCACTTTTCAAGAGCGGGCGACGATTTGAGAGGACGGCGCATGTCTAAAGCCTGAGCGGCGTTGATAAGTTCGATGGCGAGCACACGCTCGGTGTTGTCGACGATGCGGCAGAGCTTCGTGGCCGAGTTGGCGCCCATCGACACATGGTCTTCCTGACCCTGCGACGAGGGAATGGTGTCGCAGCTCGTCGGCCAGCACATCGCCTTGGAGTCATTGACTATCGAGGCGGCGGCGTACTGCGGAATCATAAAACCGCTGTTGAGTCCCGGCTTGGCCACGAGGAACGACGGGAGTCCGCGTGTACCCGAGATGAGTTTGTAGATGCGGCGCTCTGATATCGAGGCGAGTTCGGCCATGGCCACAGCTAAATAATCCATCGGAATGGCGATAGGCTCGCCGTGGAAGTTTCCGGCCGAGACGATGATGTCCTCGTCCGGGAAAATCGTCGGGTTGTCGGTCGGCGAGTTGATCTCGGTCTCAATGACAGAGCCGACATAGGCGAGGGCGTCTTTGACGGCGCCGTGTACCTGAGGCATGCAGCGGAAAGAGTAGGGGTCCTGCACATGCATTTTGGGTCGAGCTATCAGTTCGCTGCCCTCTAACCACCCGCGTATGGCGCGGGCTGTGGCCAGTTGCCCGGGATGGGGACGGACGGCGTTGACCTCGTCGCCGAACGGCTCGATGCGACCGTCATATGCGTCAAGCGACATGGCGCCGATTTTGTCGGCCAGTCGGCTCAGACGGCGTGATTTGATGATGGCGGCCACGGCGTGCGACGACATGAACTGTGTGCCGTTGAGTAGCGCGAGGCCTTCTTTTGACTGCAGGACGATTGGCTCCCAGCCCATTTCCTCGAGTACTTCGGCCGACGGGCGGCGACGGCCTTTGTAGTTCACTTCGCCCAATCCGAGCAGCGGCAGGCAGAGATTTGCCAACGGCGCGAGGTCGCCCGAGGCACCGAGTGAGCCCTGCCGGTAGACGACGGGCAGTATGTCATTGTTGAAGAAGTCGATAAGACGTCTGACTGTCTGAAGCTGCACGCCTGAGTTGCCGAACGACAGCGACATCACCTTGGTCAGCAGCATGATTTTGACGATTTCAGGTGAGACTTCGTCGCCGCATCCGCATGCGTGTGACATCACGAGATTCTTTTGCAGCTGCGACAGGTCGTCGGCTCCGATAGAGATGTTGCATAGCGAGCCGAAACCTGTGGTGATGCCGTAAATCGGCGATTTGCAGGTTTTCATTTTCTCGTCAAGGAAATTGCGGCAGCGCTCTATGAGCCTCACCGACTCGTCGCTCAGAGCGAGTTTGTAGCCCTTTGTGATGATTTCTTCGACGCGGTCTATCGAGAGATGTTCTGTGCTGATGTAATGTATCATGATTGGAGTATATCTATAAGGTTAACCGATTATGCGAATAATGTGCGGAATGCTTCCTCTACTTTGCCGACTTCATGCACGTTGATTCCGTCGGGTACCGGCTCGGCGCCTTTGAGGCTGCCTCGGGGTACGAGTATGTCAGTCATGCCGAGGCGCGCGGCCTCCGATATGCGGCGGCTGATATGTGTCACGGGGCGTATCTCGCCCGTTAGGCCGACTTCGCCGGCCATGCACCATCCACGCCCGATGGCCATGTCGACGTTGCTCGACAGGATGGCGCAGATTACGGCGAGGTCGAGCGCCGGGTCATTGACCTTGAGTCCGCCGGCGATATTCAGGAATACGTCTTTCTGTGCAAGTTTGAAACCGACTCGTTTCTCAAGGACGGCCAGAAGCATGTTTAGACGACGGCCGTCAAAGCCGGTCACCGAGCGCTGCGGAGTGCCGTAGGCGGCAGTGCTGACAAGCGCCTGTACCTCGATGATAAACGGGCGCAGCCCCTCGATTGTGACTCCGGCCGAGACGCCCGAAAGCTCCTCGCCGCTGTGCGACATGAGCATTTCAGACGGATTGGCCACTTCGCGCAGTCCGCGACGTCCCATCTCGTAGATGCCGAGCTCTGACGTGCTGCCGAAGCGATTTTTGACCGCACGCAGTATGCGGTAGAGATATTGGCTGTCGCCCTCAAACTGCAGCACGGCGTCGACTATATGCTCTAACACCTTCGGTCCGGCCAGCGAGCCGTCTTTGGTGATGTGGCCGATAAGCAGCACCGGCACGCCGGTCTCTTTGGCGTAAGCCAAGAGGCGTGCGGCACATTCACGTACCTGACTGACGCTGCCGGCGGCTGACTCCAAGGTGTCTGACGCGATGGTCTGAATTGAGTCGACGACGACGATGCCCGGATTGATTTCCTCGATATGGGCAAAGATATTTTCGAGCGATGTCTCGCAGACGATAAAGCAGTTGTCGCTGCCGCGGCCTATGCGGTCGGCGCGGAGTTTGAGTTGGGTGGCGCTCTCCTCGCCCGAGGCATATAAAATGGTCTTTGATTTGATTGACAGCAGGTTTTGCAAAACAAGTGTAGACTTGCCTATGCCCGGCTCGCCGCCAAGCAGCACGAGTGAGCCTGCCACGAGACCGCCGCCAAGTACGCGGTTGAGTTCGGCCGAGGGCATCAGTATGCGCGGCGTGTCTAACGGCTGTATGTCGTTGACAGACTGAACCGGCTGGCGACGTTGCCGGGCGACCGGCGACGGCGAGCGTGACGGACCTAAGGACGGAGTAACTTTCTCCTCGACCATCGAGTTCCATGCTCCGCAGGCAGGGCAACGTCCCTCCCACTTGGGTGAGTCGGCGCCGCACTCCGAGCAAAACCACATGCTTTTTATCTGTTTTTTTGCCATAGTCGTTTCAAGTCGGTCAATTGCGTGAACGCAGCTGTCGGCTGCGGAACTCCGCGAGTGTTATTGCGGCAGCCGTGGCCACATTGAGTGATTCGGAGGTCTTGCGGCCGGGTGGAAATGACGGTATCAGCAGACGTTGGCTGACAGTCGCGCCGACGGCCTCGGATATGCCGCGGCCTTCGTTGCCGAAGACTACGACGCCGGCTGCGCCCAATGGTGCGGTGTAGATGTTATCGCCGTCAAGAAATGTGCCGCAGACGGGCGACGGCCAGTCGCGCAGCGTCGCCGCGAGGTCGCAGTAATGCACCCTGACACGCGACACGGCGCCCATAGTGGCCTGTACGACCTTGGGTGACCACAGGTCGGCGCAGTCTGACGACGCAAGTATGTCCTCGACTCCCATCCAGTCGCAGAGACGGATGATGGTACCGAGATTGCCCGGGTCGCGCACGGCGTCCAAGGCTACGACAAGACACTGCTCCATTGCCGCAAAATCGGGCTGCCGCTCGGGGATTTCGTAGACGGCAATGACTCTGGGCGGTGTCGTCAGACGGCTCATACGCTCCATGTCGGCCGCTGTGGCCTCGACACACATCTCGGCCTTGATGCTTTTTACAACCCAATCATTGGCCGCAAACCATTCTTTGCGGGCTATCAGGTAGTGGCAGACGAAGTTGCCGGCCGTGTCGGCGACACATTTGTCGCCCTCGGCCATAAACAGGCCTGTGCGGCGCCGGTGTTTGACATCGTCAAGTTGTGAGACGAGTTTGCGCAGGGCGTTGGTGACTGTTTCCATGCCTGTGAAGGTTTAAAATTTATATCCGGCTTCTTCGGCGAGGCGCCGGTCGTCGGCCACGGTCGAGCCTATTGTCGTCAGCAGGTCTCCGACAATGCCGCCGTTGATGCCGATGCGCATGGCGTCGAGCTGAGAGTCGCGCGACATGCGGCGGCGTCCGCCGGCAAAGCGCAGTTGCACTGTCGGATGTATGAAACGGAACAGTGCGACCGTGTCGACAATTTCGTCCTCTGTTATGGGCGCCTCGTGCTCGAGCGGAGTGCCGGGGATGGGTGAGAGGATGTTGACGGGGATAGACACAGGTCGTGCCTCACGCAGTTTGAGTGCGAACTCGGCGCGCTGCTCCATCGTCTCGCCCATGCCGATGATGCCGCCGGAGCATACTTCCAATCCCGCGCGGTGTGCGGCGGCGATTGTGGCCATCTTGTCGTCGATGGTGTGAGTGGTGCAGAGCTTGACGAAGTGTGAGGGCGCCGTCTCCAAGTTGCAGTGATAGCGGCTGACGCCGGCCTCTTTGAGCCGAGCCATCTCTTCGTCACCGATTAGACCGAGCGATGCGCAGGTCTCCATGCGGGTCTCTTTGCGCACACGCCCGAGCATCTCGCAGATACCGTCGAGCGCACGTCCCTTGACCGAGCGGCCGCTGGCGACCATCGAGAAACGGTGTATGCCGCAGCCGTCGTTGTGATGTGCCGTGGCCATACACTCGTCTCGGTCAATCATGTCGTAAGTCTCGCATGAGGTCGTGTGGTGTGCCGACTGGGCGCACCATTTGCAGTCCTCGCCGCAGAGACCGGAGCGTGCATTGACTATCGAGCACGAGTCGAAGACCGGCTCGCATAACTTGGCAGTGATTTCGGCAGCTGCCTTTCGTATTAACGCAGAGTGCTCGGGCAGCAGAGAGGCGAGGCGGTAAGCCTCGTCTGTGTCGACCTGACCGCCGGCGAGCACTTTGTCGCGTAATCGTATGATAAATTCTTCGTTTTCTGTCATTTGTGTGATAATGATCGGATGATTTGTTACACTCAATGCTGATATAAAAATCGTTTGATTGAGCGTTTCGGGGTCTTTTCAAATTCTTCTTGGAAGATTTTGAAATCTGCCACCCGGCTGTAGGCAGGCAACTCGGCATTGAGCGTCGTGAGGTTTTGGCGCATTATTTCGTCTAACTGTGCGTCGTCAATGTTCTGACGCCTTACATTCTCGAGGTCGGGATGTATGAGTGCCACCAATTTGTTGTCGCGGTCAACGACAATCGACTCGGCGACATAAGGCAGCGTATTGAGTTTCTGCTCGATTTCCTCCGGGTAGATATTCTGGCCTGACGGGCCGAGTATCATGTTCTTGTCGCGTCCGCGGATATAGATAAATCCGTCGGCGTCTGTCTGGCAAATATCGCCGGTGTTCATCCATCCGTCTTTAAAGGCCCCATTTGTGGCATCGGCGTTTTTGAAATAGCCTTTCATTACGTTGCGGCCTCTGACCCAGAGAACGCCGGGCTGTGTCAGCGGGTCCGGCGAGTCAATGCGTGCTTCCATGCGGTCGACGATGCGTCCGCACGAGCCGGGACGCTGCACATCCCACGGCGCATATGCCACTAAAGGGCCGCACTCGGTCATGCCGTAGCCTACCGTGTAGGGGAACTTGATGCGTCTGAGGAATGTTTCGACGTCTTTGTTGAGACCTGCGCCGCCTATGATGATTTCCTGCAGGTTGCCGCCGAACGTTTCGGTGAGTTTTTCCTTGATTTTGTTGAGCAAGTGATCGTCGACGAAGGGCAGATGCAGCAACACTTTCATCAACGGCTTGTCAAGCAGCGGGAAAACGCGTGTGCGAATGATTTTCTCGATGACTAACGGCACTGTGACCACAAGTTTGGGATGCACCTTGGCGAAGGCATCGAGAATGATTCGCGGCGAAGGCGTGCGCGTCAGGAATGAAATCTGACATCCTTTGACGAACGGATGAAGCAGTTCGACTGTCAGACCGAACATGTGGGCGAGCGGCAGCATGCTTATCATGCCGTCGCCCGGTTTGAGGAAGTCGAGACCGTCAATTGAATACTGTATGTTTGACCACAGGTTGTCATAGGTTAGCATGACGCCCTTTGAGTAGCCCGTAGAGCCAGATGTGTAATTTATAAGGGCGAGGTCGCCGGTGTCAGGCTCACGGTATCTGATGTCGTCTGCTGTGAAACGTTCGGGATATTTCTCGCCGAAAAGACGGTTGAGCCGTTCGCGCGCCGAGCTGAGACGTTTACTGCGGCTCAGCAGCAATGAATAGTCGTTGATGAGTATGACGCCGCGCAGTTCGGGCATTGACTCGGGGTCGAGATTCTCCCATGTCGACGAGTCGGTGAAAAAAAGTTTGGCTTCACTGTGGCAGACGAGATGGTGGATGGTGTCTGATTTGAAGTCATGCAGGATAGGCACTGTTACGGTGCCGTAAGTCAGCGACGCGAGAAATGCGATGGCCCATTGGGCGCAGTTTTTGCCGCAGATAGCTATTTTGTCGCCGGGCTTGAGTCCGGCCTCTTTGAAGAGTATATGCAGTTTTTCGATTTTACGGCCTACGTCGCGGTATTGAAACGAACTTCCGTCGAAATCAGTCAGTGCGAGACCGTCCCAGTTGTCGCGTATCGCATCGGCGATATAAGGTATAAGCGTGTCGTGACGTGTCATATAATGTCAGGGCTTTGGTTATACATATTATTCTAATAATACATATGTAACGCAAAAATAAACATTTTTTCCCGATATGACGTGTATTTTTGTGTAACTTTGTCAGCAGTGCGACGTCTGTAATGTCGTCCGGTTAATCTTAAAGTCTGGAATATAATTTCATCAGCATATGGAAAGAGCAATCATCGAATGTGTCCCCAATTTCAGCGAGGGGCGTGATAAAAATGTGATAAAGGCCATCACCGACGCCATTTGCAGCGTCGACGGTATCAGTCTTTTGGACGTCGACCCGGGCGAGGCCACAAACCGCACGGTCGTCACTTTTGTAGGTGCCCCCGACGCTGTCGTGGAGGCTGCGTTCAGAGGCGTGGCTAAAGCCGCCGAGCTCATCGACATGAGCCGTCATCACGGCGCTCACCCGCGCATGGGTGCAACCGATGTGCTGCCTCTGATTCCTATTTCGGGCATCACGCTCGAGGAGTGCGCCGCTCTGGCCCGCAAGCTCGCCGAGCGCATAGCCACAGAGCTCGACGTGCCCACATATTGCTACGAGGCCGCGGCATTTAAGCCCGAGCGCAAGAATCTGGCTGTCTGCCGCCGTGGTGAGTATGAGGCGTTGCCGGAGCGCATGACTGACAGCGCCGAGGCCCCCGACTTCGGTGCGCGTCCTTTTGATCAAAAACTCGCCGCAACCGGCTGCACCGCTGTCGGAGCGCGCGATTTCCTGATTGCGGTCAATTTCAATCTCAACACCACTTCGACACGCCGTGCCAACGCCATAGCCTTTGACGTCCGTGAGAAAGGCCGTCCCAAACGCGAGGGCGGCAAGCCCAACGGCAAGCCGATGACCGACGCTGACGGACGCGTTATCATGCTTCCCGGCACGCTCAAGGCCACAAAGGCCATCGGCTGGTATATCGACGAATACGGCATCGCGCAGGTGTCGATGAACATCACCGATATCTCTGTGACGCCTCTTCACAAGGCTTTCGACGAGGTGTGCCGCGCCGCTGCCGCCCGCGGTCTGCGCGTTACAGGCACTGAGATTGTCGGCCTGCTGCCAAAACGTGCGTTAATCGACGCCGGACGCCACTATCTGCACATGCAGCAGCGCTCGACCGGCATCGCGGAGAGCGAGATTATCAAAATCGCCGTCAAGTCTATGGGCCTTGACGATCTGAAGCCGTTCAAACCCGAGGAGAAGGTCATCGAGTATATGCTCGCCGACGGTAAGGGCAGCCGCCTGACTGCCATGACCTGTCGTGACTTCGCCGAGGAGACGGCCTCTGAGTCACCCGCACCCGGCGGAGGCTCCGTCTCTGCCTATATGGGTGCTTTGGGCGCCGCTCTGTCGACAATGGTGGCCAATCTGTCGGCTCACAAACCCGGATGGGATGACCGCTGGGAGTATTTCTCCGACGTCGCCGACAAAGGCCATGACCTGCTTGTGCGTCTGCTGCATCTCGTCGACGAGGACACCGAGGCCTTCAACCGCATTATGGCCGCTATCTCTCTGCCCAAATCGACTGACGAGGAGCGTGCCGCACGCGCCGAGGCTCTCGAGGCTGCCACTCTTTATGCTACAGAGGTACCGCTTGAGACTATGAAGGTCTCGTCAGAGGTATTCGCGCTCAGCGAGCAGATGGCCGCCGAGGGCAATCCAAATTCTGTCTCCGACGCCGGTGTCGGCGCGCTCGCCGCACGTGCCGCAGTGCTCGGTGCCGGACTCAACGTGCGCATCAACGCCGCATCGCTTGCCGACCGCAGCCGCGCCGAGGCTCTCGTGGCTGAGGCAGCCGCCCTCGAGGCCGCTGCCGATGAGGCCGAGCGACGAATACTTCAGATTGTCAACAGCAAAATCTAAAACACCATATAAAAATGACTGACCTCGAGTTTAAAAAGGCCGTTTCAGCCGGCATCCCCGACGTACTGCCCGAAAAGCGCCCGTATGACACCACTGTCAACCACGCTCCGCGCCGCAAACATATCCTGACTTCCGCAGAGGAGCGTCTCGCTCTCGCAAACGCTCTGCGTTATTTCCCGGCCAAGTTCCATGCCGAGCTTGCGCCGGAGTTTGCCGACGAGTTGCGCCGCTACGGGCGTATATATATGTATCGTTTCCGTCCCGTCTACGACATGTATGCCCGCTCGATTGACGCATATCCCGCACGCTGCCGTCAGGCCGCGGCCATAATGATGATGATACAGAACAATCTCGACCCGCGCGTCGCCCAGCATCCCCACGAACTTATTACATACGGCGGCAACGGTGCTGTCTTCCAGAACTGGGCGCAGTATCTGCTGACCATGCATTATCTCTCGGAGATGACCGAAAATCAGACGCTCGTGATGTACTCCGGCCATCCGCTCGGCCTCTTCCCGTCGCATCCCGACGCGCCTCGTGTCATCGTCACTAATGGCATGGTCATCCCCAACCACTCCAAACCCGACGACTGGGAGCGTTTCAACGCTCTCGGCGTTTCGCAGTACGGCCAGATGACTGCCGGCTCATATATGTATATCGGCCCGCAGGGCATCGTTCACGGCACAACCATTACCGTCCTTAATGCCGGACGCCGCCGTCTCGCTCCGGGCCGCACCGACCTTGGAGGCATGCTCTTTGTGTCGGCCGGTCTGGGCGGCATGTCGGGTGCACAGCCTAAGGCCGGCAACATAGCCGGTGTGGTCAGCATCATAGCCGAGGTCAATCCCAAGGCTGTCGAGACGCGCCACTCGCAGGGCTGGGTCGACGAAGTTTACACCTCTCTCGACGAATTGATGGAACGTGCACGTCGTGCGCGTGAGGCCCGGGAGGCAGTTTCGTTGGCTTATCTCGGCAATGTCGTGGATCTCTGGGAGCGACTGGCCGACGACGGTGTTACTGTCGACCTCGGCTCTGACCAGACATCGCTTCACAACCCGTGGGCCGGCGGTTATTATCCTGTCGGACTGAGCTTTGACGAGGCCAAGGCCATGATTGCCGACAACCCCGAGGAGTTTAAGAAACGCGTCGAGGAGTCGTTGCGCCGTCAGGTCGCCGCCATCAATCGTCTGACAGAGCGTGGCATGTACTTCTTTGACTACGGCAACGCCTTTCTTCTTGAGTCTTCGCGTGCAGGCGCCGATATTCTCAAGGCAGACGGCACGTTCCGCTATCCGTCATACGTGCAGGACATCATGGGCCCGGCTTTCTTCGACTACGGTTTCGGTCCCTTCCGCTGGGTCTGCACATCGGGTGACCCGCGTGACCTCGAGACAACCGACCGCATCGCTGCCGAGGTGCTCGAGGAAATTTACGCCACGGCTCCCGACGAGATAAAGGGTCAGCTGCGCGATAATATCCACTGGATTCGCGAGGCAGGCCGCAACCGCCTTGTTGTAGGCTCACAGGCACGTATTCTCTACGCCGATTGCGAGGGTCGCACCAAAATTGCTCTCGCTTTCAACGACGCCATACGTCGCGGCGAGATTTCTGCACCTGTCGTGCTCGGTCGCGACCATCACGATGTCAGCGGCACCGACTCGCCCTATCGCGAGACGTCAAATATCTACGACGGCTCGCAGTTTACAGCCGACATGGCCGTGCATAATGTCATCGGCGACGCTTTCCGCGGTGCGACATGGGTGTCGCTCCACAACGGCGGCGGAGTAGGCTGGGGCGAGGTCATCAACGGCGGCTTCGGCATGGTCATCGACGGCAGTGACGATTCTGCCCGTCATATCCGCGAGATGTTGCTCTGGGACGTCAACAACGGCATTGCGCGCCGTAGTTGGGCTCGCAACGAGGGCGCAGTCTCGGCCATACGCCGCGAGATGGAGCGCCAGCCGCTACTGCGTGTGACATTGCCTAATTTTGCTGATGCAGAGCTTATCGAAAAATCACTGCAAGATAAAGACTGACGTCTTATGAGAATACTTAAATATATCGCATTGGCTGTGGCCGCGCTCATGCCGGTCATGGCCGCGGCAGAGGCGCCTGATGTTCCGAGCATCGAGGTAAGCGGAGTCGCTACTATAAACATCGTGCCCGATCGGATAACTGTCGAAATCGGCTTGCGTGAATATTACGAGCCGCGTGCCGACGGCGACAGCACGCTTGTCGGCATGGACGATATTGAGCGACGCGTGCGTCAGAAACTCGCCGGCGTCGGTGTGGCTCCGGCTGACATTACGGTCACTGACTGGAACAGCTACCTCGACCCGTCGCGTTCCAAGAAAATGCTTATGTCAAAGCGTCTGTCGGCAGTCATGAAAGACTATGCTCAGATCGACCGTCTGAGCGCCGGCCTCGCCGGTGACGGCGTTGTGAGCTTTGACCTTGCTAAGTTAGACAACACAGACATTGAGCGCTATAACCGTCAGGGGCTTGAAGCGGCAATCAACGCCGCGCGCTCCAAAGCCGAGTTTATAGCCGCGCAGACCGGCCGTACGCTCGGAGAGGTGTGGCAGGTCGTCGACAACGGCCCTAATTATTTCGAGACCCCCACCTTCAGCAATGTAGCATACAAAGCCGGCGATGGCATGGATGCGATGCGTTGCATCGTGCGCCGCTACTCTGTCAAAATGGTCTATCTTCTGCAGCGATGATTAACCAGCGCACGTTTACTCTGCGGCCCATGCCGCGCGGTTTTCATCTCATAACAGGAGAAATCTTCGCGCAGCTTGGGCCGTTGCCACGGGTCGGCATCGTCAACCTGATGATTAAGCATACGTCGGCGGCTTTGGCCGTCAATGAGAATGCCGACCCGGATGTGCGGCGTGACCTTGCCGCGATATTCGACCGTCTCGTGCCTGAGAACGCGCCGTATTATCTCCACACCGATGAGGGCTCCGACGACATGCCCTCGCACGCCAAGAGTGTCATTGTCGGACCGTCGCTGACGTTGCCCGTTACAGACGGACGTCTCAACCTCGGCACATGGCAGGGCATATACCTGTGTGAATTCCGCGACTATGGAGGTCCGCGACATATCGTCGCCACCGTCATCGGTGAACAATAGTCCCTTTTAAGTTGTATTTTTTAATATATCTTAAAATATGATGATTATGAAACAGTGTCCGGCATGCAATCATTATAATGAGGATAGCGCCCAGTTCTGCTCTAATTGCGGTCACAGATTTACAGATGACCGATATCAGCAGACTCCTCCACCGATTTACGGGACTGACAGTAACAATTTGTTTGATTGTGGTCCTGAAGGCAAAAGCCGCGGTGTGGCGGCTTTGCTGGCCATATTTCTTGGCGCGTTCGGTATTCAGTATTTTTATCTCGGAAAACCCGGAGCCGGACTTATTACAATCGGTCTGTCGATAATTACATGCGGCCTTTGGGAAATCATCACGTTTATTCAGGGTATAATGATGCTTTGTATGACAAATTACGATTTCCGACGCAAATACGTTACTACGACATCGTCCTTCCCGCTCTTCTGACTCGTACGGCCTCCGGTGTGTGGACGGTTTGCAAATTTTAAGAAAAAATTGTACCTTTGCGGCCTCTAAGGTTTCATTATTTATTTTTTAAGGTACAATTTTTTCATTTTATGAATCTTTCGGGAACTATTGACTTCCGGCCTAAATTGTTCGGGGCATTGCGTCATTACAGCATGTCGCGCCTCAAAGAAGACATTATAGCCGGAATCGTTGTCGGCATCGTGGCCCTCCCGCTGGCCATCGCCTTTGGTATCGCGTCGGGCGTCAGTCCCACAATCGGTCTTATCACGGCCATAATCGGCGGTTTCCTTGTTTCGTTTTTCGGCGGCAATACTGTCCAGATAGGCGGTCCGACAGGCGCGTTTATCGTAATTGTATACAATATCATCGCCCAGTTTGGTCTCCACGGACTTGCTATCGCGACCTTCATGGCCGGCGTGATATTGGTGCTGATGGGCCTCTTCCACCTCGGTACCGTCATTAAGTTCATACCTTATCCCATTGTCGTGGGATTCACGGCAGGTATCGCCCTGACCATTTTCTCGACGCAGATTAACGACTTCTTCGGTCTCGGTCTGACCGACATCCCCGGTCAGTTCATACCCAAATGGGGCTTGTATTTCCGCAATTTTGACGCAGTGACGCTCCCGGCTGTTATCACCGGCGTAGTCTCGCTACTCATTATTATATTAGCACCGAAAATATCAAAAAAACTTCCGGGCGCGCTCATCGCCATTATCCTTGTCACTGCCGCCACATGGCTTGCCTCGCAGTATTGCGACGGATTCTATGTCGAGACCATCGGTGACCGTTTTGGCTCTATGGCGACCGATATTCCGGCCCCCCACGGTTTTGAGCTCAGCATGGCGACCATCAACATGCTGCTGCCGTCGGCTTTCACCATCGCCGTGCTCGGTGCCATCGAGTCGTTGCTCTCGGCCACTGTGGCCGACGGTGTGACAGGCTCGCGCACCAACAGCAACACAGAGCTAATCGGTCAGGGCATAGCCAATATCACTGTGCCGTTCTTCGGCGGCATCCCTGTCACCGGCGCCATCGCCCGCACCATGACCAATATTACCAACGGCGGACGCACCCCCGTCGCTGGCATAGTCCACGCCTTTGTGCTGCTGTTGATATTCCTCTTTCTGATGCCGCTTATCAATTATGTGCCTATGGCATGCCTTGCGGCTGTCCTTATGGTTGTGGCCTACAACATGAGCGGATGGCGTACGATAGTCGGTATATTCCGTGCTCCCAAGAGCGATGTATCCGTGCTTATAGTGACATTCCTGCTCACTGTTATCTTCGACCTGACAATCGCCATTGAGATTGGTCTGCTGCTTGCTATAGTCCTCTTCCTGCGCCGTGTCACCGAGAATACCGAAATCAAGGTCTACTCAGAGCAGCTTGATGTGGCCGAAGGCACAGACCTGAGCAACCACGAAGTGCTCGATGTGGCCAAGGGCGTCAGCGTCTATGAAATTGACGGTCCGTTCTTCTTCGGTGTCGCCACCAAATTTGACGAGATGATGCGTTCGACTCTCGGCGACAAGCCGCTCGTGCGTATTATCCGCATGCGTAAGGTGTCTTTTATCGATGCCACGGGTTTACATAACCTTGAGATACTTATACACTCGTCGCAGAGCGAGGGCATACACATCGTGCTCTCGGGTGTCAAGCCCAATGTACGTGAGGTGCTCGAGCATGCCGGCGTAGACCGTCTGGTCGGAGCAGACCATATATGCGACCATATTACAAAGGCCGTTGTAATGGCAAATAATATAGTTGCGGAGATTAACCGTGCCCATAGCGTAAAATCTTGATATTCTGTTAAAAATTAGTTTCTGAAATAGTTAATTGCATAAAAAAAGCTACTAAGGACGAAAAAAAGCAAATAAAAAGTTTTGCGGTTAAGAAAAAAGCTATAACTTTGTGGCGTTTTTGAAGCATAAAAATATTGTTTTATTATTTTAATCCAAAAGAAAATGAAAAAGTTAGTTTTATTACTTGCTGTTGTTTTCAGCGTATCACTCTTCTCTTGCGGTAACGGCCAGAAAGCTGCCGATGCTGATTCTACCGCTGTTGACTCTGTTGTCGCTGTTGAAGTTGTAGAGGAAGTAGTTGACTCTGCTGCTTGCGACTCAGCTGCTGCTGACACTGTTGTAGCTGAAGCTGCTGCTGTCGTAGCTGAATAATACAGTTATCAAACGAAATTAAAAAGTCGATTCCCTCAGGGAACCGACTTTTTTGTGTTTATATACTTCTCAAATCCGGGTCAATTGCAAAAGCCGGTTGAAATGTTAAAAAGAACATATATAATTATGTGGATATGCCAAAGCGATCGTCAGGGAGCGACGGCATGTATGATTCGCGTGTAAAACCTTGGCGGCCACATTATACGTGCCGAATGGCACGTCCCTACATTTGTTTTTAACAACATCTTTTTTAATTGGTCCGTTAAAACTCGACGACGGTGATGCCGGCGCCCCCTAATCTGACATCCTCGTCGTGATAGACGCGAACGGCTGTGACGGAGTTGAGATAGTCTCGGACAGACTGACGCAGGGCTCCGGTGCCGGTACCGTGGAGTATGCGCACACGCTGAGAATTAAACTGCACGGCGTCATCTATAAAATATGTGACGGCCTGCAGAGCCTCGTCGACACGCATGCCGCGTATGTCTATCTCCGGCTTGAATTTAAGCTGTCGGTCGCGCATATCCTCGCGTGTGGCCACGCTGACAAACGACGCTGCACGCCGTGCGCCGCTGTCAGCTTTGCGGTCGGTGTGGCGCAGGCGGTCGAGACGCGTTGTCGTGGTCAGGTTGCCGAAGATTACAGTGGCGTTTTTACCGGAGATGGCCGTGACGGTGCCGACGGTGTCCTGCCCGTCTAACAGAACATTGTCTCCGATTGATATAGGGCGCAGCTCGGGGCGCGCCTGTGCGGTCTCGGTCTTGGGCGCCTTCTTTTTGGGACGCGGCATCTTTTTAGTGAGGCGACGGTCGGCTTCGTCATGACGGTCGTCTGACTCTATGCGTTCGCGCTCGGCGGCGAGGCGGCGTCGCGCCTCGAGAGTCTTCTCTTTGTCGGCCTGCGAACGGCGTATGTCGAGAATCGTGCGTTCGACCGCCGCATTACTGTCGGCTATAATCTGTCCGGCCTCCCGGCGGGCGTCGTCGATAATCTGACGCCGCTGCTGGCGCAGGTCGCGCTGCTCGCTGTAATATTTCTCTAACAGTTCGTCAAGCTGTTTCTCTTTCTGCTTGATTGACTGACGTTTATTCTCCCAGTAGCGTTTGTCACGGTTGATGTCGAGGAGATATTTGTCGAAGTTGACGTAGTCGCTGCCGATTATCTCTTCGGCGTCGGCTATGATGCTCTCGGGCAGCCCTGTCTTGCGGGCGATTTCGATGGCGAACGAGCTGCCGGGATGTCCTATAGACAGTTTGAACATCGGCTGCATCAGATGGCGGTCATAGAGCATCGAGCCGTTGACGAGACCGTCGTGCTCCTCGGCAAACTGCTTGAGATTGCGGAAGTGGGTGGTGATGACACCCCACACGCCTGACTCGTTCAGGCGGCCAAGTATGGCTTGGGCTATGGCGCCGCCTATCTGCGGCTCGGTGCCGGCGCCGAACTCGTCTATGAGCACGAGGCTGCGGCGGTCGCTGCGCGCCAAGAAAGCCTTCATGTTGCGCAGATGTGACGAGTACGTGCTCAGATCGTCTTCGATTGACTGGTCGTCGCCGATGTCGATGAAAATGCTGTCGAAAACGCCGGCCGTCGAGTTATCGGCGACAGGCGGTAGCAGACCGCACTGCAGCATATACTGTATAATGCCTGCTGTTTTGAGTGTGACAGATTTGCCGCCGGCGTTAGGTCCCGAAATGACTAATATGCGTTCGGTCGGAGTCAGGGTGATGTCGAGCGGCACAATCTTTTTTGACTGCCGCGCGAGGCTCTCGGCGAGCACAGGGTGACGGGCATCGCGCCAGTCTATGGCCGGTTTCTTTGCGAGGCGCGGCATTGCTGCCCGGCTTTCGACGGCGTATGCAGCCTTGGCCATGATGAAGTCAAAGCGGCCGAGCACCGTCAGACTGGCGGCCATGGCCTCGGCGTCGGGGCGCAGGCGGTCAGAGAGCGCGCGGAGTATGCGTATCTCCTCGCGGCGCTCGTCAAGCTCTAACTCGCGCAGTCGGTTGTTGACCTCGACCACCTCGGCCGGCTCGATATAGACGGTCTTGCCTGAGGCGGACTCGTCGTGGACGATGCCTGCGATTTTGCGCTTATACATCGGAGAGACCGGTATGACGAGGCGCCCGTCGCGCACCGACGGTGTCGTGTCCGGCTCGACGTAGCCTTCTTTAAGCGCCCGGGTGAGCACACGTCGCATCAGCGACGAGACCGTGCCGGACGTGGCGCTGATTGCGCGGCGTATGTCGGCGAGTGCCGGCGAGGCGTTGTCTTTTATTTCGGCACGGGCGTCGATTATGCGGTCTATGTCGGCCACACGTTGCGGAAATGCCTGCAATCCTTCCGCCAGACTGTCTAAAGTCGGGTAGGGACTGCGGCCCTCATCGTCGCGCTGACGGCGGAAGTATGTGGCCACCGCGGCCATTGTGGCCAAAGTGGCGCGCAGACGTGCGAGGTCGGGAGCCGTTATATATGTGCCTTCAATCCTGAGCGATGCGAGTTGTGGACTTATATCATGGATGCTCTCGAGCGGAAATTCTGTTTCGGCTGCTTTAATCGCCGTCATCTCGTGTGTTTCGGCGAGGCGGCGGCTGACACTGTCATAGTCGGGGGCAAAAGCCATTGCGCCGACCTCGGCGACACCGAGCGGTGACATACAAAGCTCTACAAGTCGTTCTCTGACGCTTGTGAAGCCTGTTTTTGATTCAAAACTGTCGGGATAAATCATACTCACGGCAAAATTAGCAAAAAAATCATCGTCGGCATAGGGTCGGTTAAAAAGAACGATAATACCCAACAAAATATGTTAAGCAAGTGTTATAATACCAAATCGAAATTAACAAAACAGCATAAAAAAGTTTAACTAATTTATTTATCGTCATGAAATCTCTTAACATCAACTATTTAGGACAGACCCGTTATTGGTGGGTTGTGCTTGTTGTCGGTATCCTACTTGTGATAGGCGGCTTTGCATATTGGTTTTGGCCCGCAGCAGGTTATGCCGTAGCATCTCAGATTTTCGGCTGGCTGCTGATTCTGGCAGGTGTCGTACAGGTTTGTGTATCGTCGGGGATTAATCGTCCCAAAGGCTGGGGCTGGTGGCTTGCCGGCGGTGTCATCGACATGTTTATCGGATTTATGCTCGTGCGTTCGGTCCTGCTTTCTGAGGCAGTGTTCCCTTATTTCCTTGCATTTATCTTCCTGTTCTGGGGCATAGAGGCCTTTGTCGGAGCGGCATCGCGTCGCAACGGGCGCTATTGGTGGCTCGGCATTGTCAACGGCATTCTGCTCTGCGTCATCGGTTTCTTCTTCCTTGAGGCCGGTTGGGTGAGCGACATGTTTATGGTTTCATTCCTTGTGTCAATCGCATTCATTTACTGGGGCTTCACTGTTGCCATCACCTCTTATGAAATGAAACCCGAGGAAAAGGACGAGAAATAAAAGATAACCCGATGTCAGTCCCCGTCAGGCGGACTGTCTAAGATATATTCCGCCGGAGGCCGTGTGCCGCCGGCGGTTTTTTTACAAGTTAAAAATTCTGACAGATATCGTTGATATCATATTAATTACTATTTTTGTATCCACGCATCAAATACATTCACCGCAATTAAACTTTTTGTCGCCACTGTCGTCTAATTATTAAATGTCGCAAGACATGTATAAACCTTTTAGAAGTAAAATAAGTATAATCTATAACAAACAATCTCTCTGATGACTAATCTAATCAACAACATTAAACGTCTGCTTCCCGTGATAATGGTCGCCGCACTGCCCGTGATGGCTGTGGCTCAGGACTATTATTATGACGACGATATCTACTATGACGCCTCGTCAAAAAAGAAAGAGCAGACAAAAAAACAGCCTCAGACGAGTCAGAAAAAGAATAATTCGTCGGGCACATATTATAATTACAGCACCGGCACACGTCCGACATCGGACGCACCGGCCCGCGTGGCTGACTATCCCGCGGCCGACACATATACCCCCGGCGCCGGCTCAAGCAGCGTCGACGTCGACACATACAACCGTCGCGGGCAGTTCCTCGTGCCTGATAGTGTTGCGGCCGAGAAGGAGGGAGGCTCCGACTTCGCCTACACACAGCGCATCGAGCGCTTCCACAATCCGGAGATTGTGAGCGGCAGCGATGACGCCGACCTGCAGGATGCCTACTATTACACGACTTCACAACCGCAGACTAATATAAACGTCTATGTCGTCGATGACCCGTGGTATGCTTGGAGTCCGTCGTGGACATGGCGCTACGGCAACCCTTGGCGCTGGAGCGTCTGGGGCCCCTCATGGTCGATATCATGGGATCCTTGGTATTATGACTGGGCTTGGGGCTGGGGACCCGGTTGGGGCCCGTCGTGGAGCTGGGGCCCGTCGTGGGGATACCCGTCTTGGGGCTGGGGTCCGTCTTGGGGTTGGGGACCCGCATGGCGTCCCGGGCCCGTATGGGGCTATCGTCCTATGACGCCTTCGGGCAGTTCGCGTCCTAACATCCCGAGAGGCAGCGGCTCTATAGCCTCACACCGTCCCGGATCGGGATACACTCCGTCGACATCTCCCTCCGGCGCATCGCGTCCCGGCAACATGGGTCGAGGCCGTTACAGCGGCTCGTCAGTCGGCTCAGCCTCGTCGTCGCGTCCCGGCGGTAACTACACCCCTTCGACACGTCCGTCGTCATCCTCATCATCCTCATCGCGTCCCGGCAATCTCGGCCGCGGCCGTGCAGCAGGCTCTTCAACCTCTAACGGTTACCGACCGTCTGCCCGTCCCTCATCATCGTCGTCATCATATGACAGCAACCACAACAGCTACAGCCCGAGCTATAACTCAGGCAGTTCCTCGTCTTCGTCACGAGGCTCGTCTTATCGCTCGTCGTCGCGCGGCTCGTCAGGCTACTCCGGCAGTCACGGTGGCGGCTCGCACTCATCGGGCGGCGGAGGCGGCAGAGGTCGCCGTTAACAGCTACGGACGAGGCTTACAGAACTTAAAAAACGTCTGCATATAAACTTTTTGAGTCTGTCGGACATTATTTTTTTAAGGCATCTGTCAAGCCTCGTACTTAAACTTTCTTCTGAAACTCATCAACTGTTTATTATGAAAAGAATACAAGCCATAGCGTTGGCGGCCTGTCTGCCGGTCGCCGCTTTTGCACAAAGCACTGACGACGCTTATACGCTGTCACAGTCAGAATTCCGCGGCACAGCCCGTTTCATGTCGATGGGCGGCGCATTTACGGCTCTCGGAGGCGATCTTTCGACTCTCGGTCAGAATCCCGCCGGTGTCGGCATCTATCGCGGCAGCGAAATCGGTGCGACTCTCGACATCAACATGCGTTCATACAAGACCATGACTAATCAGGGCACAAACAAAGACTCGCAGACCAAAGCTTTCTGCAACAACTTCGGTTATGTCGGCACGGCTTGGTTGGGCAGCGGTCTGCGTTCGCTCTCATGGGGCGTCACATACGGTCGCGTCAATTCGTTTGACCGCATAACTCGCGGCTATAACCTCCCGACTCAGAACTCCCTCTCTAACTACATAGCCTCGTGTAGCGGCGGTCAGACACCGGCAGACCTTGAGTTTGCCGACGGTTACAACCCCTATCTCGATTCTGACTGCAACTGGTCAAGTATTCTCGCCTACAACAGTTTCATGATTAACGAGAATCCGTCAGAGCCCGATAATTATATCGGTCTTTTCCAGCAGGGCACTTATGGCGACGCTGATTATGATGTGCGCGAGCACGGTTATGTCGATGAGTATAACTTCGACATAGGCGGCAATGTCAGCGACGTTGTCTACTGGGGCGTAGGCATCGGTGTCACAGACCTCAGCTACAGCCGTGAGACATATTACAGCGAGTCGATGGAAAATGCACGCATCATGTCGGCCACAAACGGTCTTACAACGGGCGACGCCGGTTTCTCGATGGCTAACCGCAAGAAAATCACCGGCACGGGCTGGAACTTCAAGGTCGGCGTCATTGTGCGTCCCGCTCCTATGGTACGTCTCGGCATGGCATTCCACACCCCGACATGGTATAACCTCTCGCATGGCTACGACGCATCAGTCCGCTACAGCTACTATGACCCCAATGCACCGGAGTCTGACGACAATCCTCTTTCAAACTACAATGCCAAGGACCCCGAGTACACCGAGTGGGCCTCGTTTGACTCGCGTCTACACACTCCGTGGCGCCTGATGTTCGGCGGTGCGCTTGTTATCGGCAACGAGGCAATCGTTTCCTTAGACTATGAGCGTCAGGCCTACAACACCTCCAAGGTTAAATATCAGAGCGGATATTACTATGACGATTTCACCGACGATACAGACGTTAATGACAACATCAAGAACTGTTTCAAGGGCGTTAATATCGTGCGTCTCGGTCTCGAGTACCGCGCCACACGTCAGCTGAGCCTCCGTGCCGGCTTGAACTATCAGACAAGCTCGACAAAGCAGGAGACTCTCGACGGCAAGAACGAAGTGTTTACATCAGGCACCGACGCAAGTTTCACGCTCAATAAAGAGACATATTATATTACCGCCGGCATTGGCTACAAGTATAAAGGCTGGTATTTTGACGGCGCATATGTCTACAAAAACCGCAAGAGCGAGTTCTTCGCCTATCCCGATTACATGGGTTACTCGGCTCCCCGTGCCGATTTCACCGAATCAAACAGCTCGATTGTACTTTCTGTAGGATATAAATTCTGAAAATAAGCTGAAAATTCAGTAACTTTATAGCCGGAAAGGCTTGGGTCCATTCCCCTCGCTTTTCCGGCTTTCTTTTGCACTAAATCAGGCGCGACAATGGGCTCGGAAACAGACAATAATCAGAATATCGACCTTGACAACCCCGAATTTATCAAACTCAGGGCGCTGATTGACCATACCAACCGCTCGGTTTTC
The DNA here is from genome assembly GCA_965143025.1 of uncultured Bacteroidales bacterium. GTDB lineage: Bacteria > Bacteroidota > Bacteroidia > Bacteroidales > Muribaculaceae > CAG-873. The sequence continues at coordinate 82,500 of CBCSTG010000007.1, read as the reverse complement.
CTGACGGGTAAGGCCGGTACGGGTAAATCAACGTTTCTGCGCTATATCACGGCCAACACGACAAAGAAGTTTGTCGTGCTTGCCCCGACGGGCATAGCCGCCGTCAATGTTGGAGGCCAGACTCTCCACTCGTTCTTCCTGTTGCCGTTCAAGCCGCTGATGCCCGACGACCCCGACTTTCAGCCCAAGCGTCTGCGTGCCCGTCTCAAATATTCGCGAGAGAAGGTCAAACTCATAAAGGAGCTTGAACTGATTATCATCGACGAAATCTCGATGGTGCGCGCAGATATTATAGATTTCCTTGACAAGATACTGCGTGTCTTCACAGGCAACCGACGACAGCCCTTCGGCGGCAAGCAGATGCTTTTTGTCGGCGACATCTTTCAGCTCGAGCCGGTGGTGACCGGCGATATGCGCGACATACTCCGTCGCTCCTATCACACGCCTTACTTCTTCAACGCCCACGTCTTCGACGACTTTGCCCTCGTGCCCATCGAGTTGCGTAAGGTCTACCGCCAGCGTGACAGCGACTTCATAGGCATGCTCGACCGTGTGCGTGTCGGAGCTCCGCTGCCCGATGACTTGCGACGCATCAACGCCCGTGTAGGGCAAAGTGACACGCCTGCCGGCGACGATGACGGGCGTCTGACCATGACCATAGCCGCGCGTCGTGAGACTGTCGACCACATCAACGAGTCACGCTTGGAGGCGCTCAAGACGCCTCTGCGTACATATACAGGATCTGTTACGGGCGAATTTCCCGAGAACGCATATCCGACCGATCTACAGCTCGTTCTGCGCGAGGGCGCGCAGGTGGTGTTTATAAAGAACGACCCGTCGCGCCGCTGGGTCAACGGCAGTCTCGGCCGTGTCGTCGAGGCTGACGACGATTCGATTTCGGTTTGCCTCGAGAATGGCGAGACCCACAGCGTCGAAATTGAGAAGTGGGGCAACATACGCTACCGTTACGACGAGGAGACCGGCAAGGTCACAGAGGAGGAGATAGGCACATTCACCCAGTATCCCGTCAAGCTTGCGTGGGCGCTGACTATCCATAAAAGTCAGGGCCTGACCTTTGACCACATCGTTATAGATGTCGGTCGCGGAGCCTTCGCCGGCGGACAGAGCTATGTGGCCCTAAGCCGCTGTACCTCTCTGGAGGGCATCACTCTTATGAGTACACTCAACGAGCGCGATATATTCGTCGATCCCGCCATACAGCGTTTCAGCCGCCGGTTTAACGATGACCGCCTTATCGGCGAGGCCCTGACCGACGCTGAGGCTGACGAGGCTTACCGTCAGGCTGCCCGTGCTTTTGACTCCGCCGACTATCGTCGTGCCGCCGAGCAGTTGTGTACGGCTGTCGGCAAGCGTAACGACCTCGGACGCCCTTCGGCGGCGCGTCTCATCTCGGCCAAACTCGCCGAGGCCAACTGTCTGCGCCGTCGCATAGCCGAGCTTGAGGGTCGGTTGGAGGCTAACCGTCGACGTTTCGAGGCGCTTGCCCGCGAATATGTCGAGATGGCCGATGAGTGTCGCGCCGACGGATGGGATTTGCATGCCGCCCTCGCCAACTATGATAAGGCGTTGTCACTGTGCGAGTCATATGCTCCGGCGCTGTTGGGCAAAGGTCTCGCGCTGCTTGCTGCCGGCGATGCCGATGCCGGCTGCGAGGCATTGCTGCAAGCCTGCGACGCTGACACGGCCGACTGGCGTGCGCCCTACGAACTCGGACGTCAATATGCCGCCGCCGGTGACCCCGCCAACGCGCTCGACCGCCTGATGCTGGCCTTGGAACGCAATGATCGTATTGCCGTCATACACGACGCTGCTGCTGATGTCTATGAGGGTGTCGGTGATAAATCGTCGGCCCGTGCCCACCGCACCATGGCTCGCAATCTCCGCAAAGGCAAACGTTAAATTCGGTCTGCCGAATTGTCCTTTTTTGCCAATATTACCCAATTATTCATAAATCGGAAGTAATCCCCGCCCGGGGGATGTTATTGATGTATACCATCGTTTCAACGCGATGCTATGTGTGAATGTTGTAACTATTTTTTTACGTTTTACAGAGGAATTGATTTATGACCACAAAGACATTTCGGGCCAAGCTGTTGGAAATTCAATCCAATATGCTCAATTTTGCATATATCCTTACCGCCAATCGCGACGATGCCTATGATTTGCTGCAGGACACTACTCTTAAGGTCCTCGATAACGAGGAAAAGTATGTCGACAACGTCAACTTCAAGGGTTGGGTGTTCACGATTATGCGAAATATTTTCATCAACAATTACCGTAAAATCGTGCGTTCGGCCACTGTCGTCGACCGCAGCGAGGACCTCTATCTGCTCAATCTGCCGCAGGACTCGGGCATCGAGACCCCTGAGGGCGCATTGACGGTCATGGAGATTCATAAGGTGATTGATTCGTTCAGCGACGGCTATCGTGTCCCGTTCTCGATGCACCTTGCCGGTTATAAGTATGCTGAAATTGCCGAGCGTACCGGGCTGCCTCTCGGCACGGTCAAGAGCCGAATATTCTTCGCTCGTCAGCGTCTGCAGGACAGACTTAAAAGCTATCGTTAATCCTCCAGTCCGGTCTCTGATGACAGGCGTGTGCGGTTAAGCGCCGGCAGGTCTTTGGCGGCGCGCACGCCTTTGTCGCGCATTGTCTCGGCGAGCGAGCGCAGACCGCCTCGACCGTCAAGTTTTGTCAGCGCCGAGTCATAGTTGCGACGTGCCGAGTCGAGAGCCGTGCCGACCTTGTTCATGTCTGTGAGGAAGTTCGACACCTTGTCTAAAATCTTGGCTCCGATTTCGGCGATTTCGAGCGCATGACGGTTTTGTTTGTCCTGACGCCACATCTGCTCGACGAGTTTCACCACCGACACGAGGTGTGTCGGCGAGACGATGATGACGCGGCTGTCAAACGCCGTCTGCCACAAGCTGCTGTCTAATTGCATGGCGGCGAGATAGGCTCCCTCGTGTGGAATGAACATCATCACGAAGTCAGGGTTGGCTCCGTCTAAAAGATCCTGATAGCTCTTGCGGTGCAGCTCGGCCACATGTTTGCGCACAGAAGCTAAATGTGCTTCGCCGGCCGCTTTTGCCGAGGCTCGGTCGGGGGCCTCGAGCATACGCAGATAATCTTTTAGAGATACTTTCGAGTCGACTACGATATGGCGGTCGCCGGGGCAGTCGATGATGACGTCGGGGCGTGCCGACGAGTCGGCGGCGTCCACGACTTTCTGCACATGATAATCTGTGCCGCGCACCAATCCCGAGCGTTCGAGTATATTGTCAAGCACCATTTCGCCCCATGCGCCCTGTACGCTCGTGTTGCCTTTGAGTGCATCGCCGAGGCGGCGCGTCTCTGCGCCTATCGACCGGTTAAGCTCCGTGAGGTCTCTGATTTGCTGCTCGAGACGCGCGCGACGCTCGGTCTCATTGCCGAATGACTCGGTGTAGGCGCGGCGGAAGGCCTCAAGATTGTCACGCACCGGAGCGATGATTTCCGACACTTTGGCTCCGTTGAGTGCGCTGAGCGACTCGGCGTTGCTCCTGAGTATATCGGCGGCCATGGCGGCAAATCGGTCTGACAGCATCTTTTCGTTTGCCTCTTGCCGGGCGAGTTCGCCTTTGAGTCGTTCCTCGAGACGCGCACATTCGATCTCCAAGCGCTGACGTTCGGCGCGCAGACGTCCTGTGCGTCGCCATGCGGAGGCGAGGGCCGCAAGAGCCGAGAGGGCGATTATGACTGATGTTATGGTGATGATTGTTGTTGTCATAGTATTGTTTTATTACAAAGTTAAGAATAATAGCCGGCCCAACCAACAGACGTCACGTCTTGTTTTTAACATGACAGGCATTTTTTATCGGTGACTCTAAGGTCGGAAAACGAAAAAAATGTAACTTTGGCTTGTTAATAATTACACGATATGAAAATAGGTGAACGCATCTCCCGCATCGTCACATGGATTGTGAATTTCTGGCAGTATTGTGTCAGCGGAGTGTGGAATGTGCGCACCGATAGTTTTAAAGTCCGCGCAGTAAAGACAATCAGTCTGTCGGTCAAATCGTTTCTCAACGCCGATGTGCAGAGCATGGCCTGTGCAATGACTTACCGTACGATCCTCGCGCTCGTGCCGGGATTGGCTATGCTTTTTGCCTTGGGGCGCGGATTCGGCCTTCAGACACTTATCGAGCAGGAGCTTTTCAGAGTCTTTCATGCCCAGCACGAGGTCATCGCCCGTGCGATTTCGTTTGTCGACTCATATCTCAATCAGGCTTCGGGTGAGGGCATTTTTGTCGGCATAGGTATCGTATTCTTGCTCTGGACGCTTATCTCGCTTGTCAGCAGCGTCGAGGATGCGTTCAACGCTATATGGGGCGTTCGCACCGGCCGCAGCATCTGGCGTAAAATTACCGATTATACGGCCATGCTGCTTATTCTGCCTGTACTTATGATTTGTTCGGGCGGCATCTCGGTGTTCCTGTCGTCTACACTCCGCACATTCCTTGATTTGCCTTTTTTGACCCCGGTTGTTTCTTGGATGCTCGAGTTTGCGTCATGGGTATTCACATGGCTGTTTTTTACGGGAGTGTATATGCTGATACCCAATGCCCGCGTGCGGTTTTCAAACGCTTTGCTCGCCGGAGTCATTGCCGGCACGGGGTTTATGGTATTGCAGTGGATTTTTGTCAGCGGCCAGTTATATGTCGCCAAATATAACGCAATATACGGCTCTATAGCTTTTATTCCGTTGTCTCTGATATGGATACAGCTTGCGTGGGTTATCACGCTGTCCGGCGCCATCGTATGTTTCTCGTCACAGAACATTTTTGAATTTGACTTTAAAGACGACATCGAGGCCATCTCTCCCCGTTATCGCGAGAAGGTTGTCATGGCTGTTGCCACTATAATTGTGCAGCGTTTCGAGGCTTGTGAGAGTCCGCTGACGGCGCGCGACATCATTGTGGGTTACCGTCTGCCGTCGCAACTTGTCACACAGTCGATTGACGAACTGCTCGAGGCCGGTCTGATAACGCGCGTGGTAATTAATCCTAAAAAGGAGCTCTACGGCTATCAGCCCGCTGTCCCTGTCGACCGCATGACAGTCGGCTTTGTGCGGCGTAGACTCGACGAGACCGGCCGTCACGGATTCATACCGGATTTTGACAGCACATTCCCTGATGTCGTTAAGGTTTTCGACGATCTGACGCACAAGATTGACGATTATTCGGCTGACATCCGTCTGACCTCACTGTCGATAGACCGTCTTGAAATCAAAGGGAAGTTTTTCAGACTCATTAAAGCGGCAAATAATTCAAACCACCATAATTAAATCTAAAAAGTTTTATGAAAAAAGTAATCTCTACAACCGCTGCTCCGGGCGCTATCGGTCCTTACAGTCAGGCCATCGACACCGGCTCGTTTGTCTACGCATCGGGTCAGATACCCATCAATCCCGCCACCGGCGAAATTCCCGAAGGCATCAAGGCTCAGACCGCTCAGTCGCTCGCTAACGTAAAAGCCATTCTCGCCGAGGCCGGTCTGACAGTTGATAATGTGGTCAAAACCACGGTGTTCCTTGCCGACATGGGCGACTTCGCGGCCATGAACGAGGTCTATGCCGAGGCTTTCACGGCTCCTTATCCCGCACGCTCGGCCGTAGCCGTTAAGACTCTCCCCAAAAACGTGCTCGTCGAGATTGAGGTTATTGCTTTGCGTTAATCTGACAAGTAGCTCAGCAGGTCGGCAACGACAAAGGTTGACCCGCCGACAAAAATCATATCGCCTTCTCCGGCAGCGGAGAGGGCTTTTTTGTAGCCGTCGGCCACGGTGGGGAAACATTCGCCGCTGATGCCGGCTTCGGCAAAGCGAGACGTGAGCGTCATGCTGTCCAAGCCTCGCTTGACTGACGGCGTGACAAAATAATAATGTGCCTCGCGCGGCATCATGCCGATGATGGTGCTGATATCCTTGTCGTTGACAAAGCCAATCACCATGTGCAGTTTGCGCCCCTCGGCAGCCAGTCTCGGCCCGAGATACTGCCATCCGCCGGGATTGTGGCCCGTGTCACAGACCGTCAGCGGGCGGTCGCCGACTTTCATCCAGCGGCCCATAAGGCCGGTCAGGCCGCAGACGTCGGCAAATCCTCGTCTTACGGCGTCGGAGTCTATACGGTAGCCGAGTTCTTTGAGACGCTGCAGTGCGCAGAGGATTGTGGCAGCATTGTGGCGCTGACAGCCTCCGGTCATCTCGCTGTCTATGTCGCCGAACGCCGTAGCCGTATATCTGATTGTTTCGCCCGTTTCGATGGCCTCGTCATATAGGCGCATGCTGTCGGCATAATGAATCGGAGACCCGGTCTCGACGGCGCGGCGCGCGAAAACTTCACGCACTTCGCCCTCAGACTCGCCGATGACGACGGGCACACCGGGCTTTATTATGCCTGCTTTCTCAGCCGCGATTTCAGGCTCGCTGTGACCGAGCAGCGCGGTGTGGTCGAGCGATATGTTTGTTATTACCGATAGGTCAGGGCTGATGATGTTTGTGCTGTCAAGGCGTCCGCCGAGTCCGACTTCTATGACAGCCACATCAACTTTGTGACGTGCGAAATGCTCGAAAGCCATAACCGTTGTCAGCTCGAAGAACGTCGGCGCAAGCTCCATGAGTTCGGGCCGTGAGTTGAAGCGGTCGACGAAGTCGCAGACCTCGTCGCGGCTTATCATGCGGCCGTCGATGCGTATGCGCTCGCGGAAATCTGTGAGATGGGGCGACGTGTAGAGCCCCGTGCGATAGCCGGCTGACTGCAGCACGGCCGCGAGGGTGTGTGCCGTCGAGCCTTTGCCGTTTGTGCCTCCGACATGTATGCATCTCAGGCCCTTGTGCGGCGAGCCGAAGGCTTCGCTCAGACGGGTGACGGTCTCCAAGCCGGGCTTGTATGCGCCCGGCCCGAGCGACTGAAACATAGGCGTGCGTTCAAAAAGAAATTCGGTGCATTGCTCGTATGTCATCATGACGGTATATTTTTATCAGAACAGCAGCAGACCGGCTGCTCCGGCACAGATTATTATGATTATGGGATGTAATTTAGTCAGCAGCACGACGGCTAATGAAGCCGCGGCTATGGCCACGCTTTTGATTATGTCAGGCTCGGCGTAGCCGAAGTTCTCGCCGTTCATCAGCAGCAGGGCGGCTGAGGCGATAAGTCCGACGACGACAGGGCGCAGACCTTTGAAGATGCCCTTGATGACTACGCTGTCGCGGTGACGGTGTATATAGTGGCTTGCGTATCTGACCAACAGAAACGACGGCAGGATGACGACGAGCGTACACAGTATCGAGCCGAGAACGCCCCAAAGCGGCGAGCCGAGACCCGCTGTCGAGGTCGGCGCCACATAGCCGATATATGTCGCCGAGTTGATGCCGATAGGTCCCGGTGTCATCTGCGAGATGGCCACGATGTCGGTGAACATTTTCTCGGTAATCCAACCCGGAGTGACGATTTCGTTTTCGATTAGGGCGAGCATCGCGTATCCTCCTCCGAAACCGAAGAATCCGATTTTGAGGTAGCTCCAGATGAGTTTGAGATAGATTGTCATTGTGCGTCGCCCTCCTCCTTGGGGTTTTTATTTTCGTCGGCGACGGCCTTGGGCACCGTCTTGAGACTGTGTCGCAGTATCAGCCAGCCTGTCACGCCGCCGGCCACGATATATATGATGGGGTTTGAGACAACAGGCCATTTCGACCATATCAGCAGGGCGACAGCCGCCGGAATCCATGCCGTGCGCCAGCCGATGCCCGCCGAGCGAGCCGAAGTGATGACCGGAGCCACAATCAGCGCCACCACGGCCGGACGTATGCCCTTGAATATGGCCGAGAGCACCGGATTGCCCGTGATGAGGTCGGGTGTCAGGAATATGGCTATCAGCAGGATTATCAGAAAGCTTGGCATGATGGTGCCGGCCGCAGCCGCAATGCCGCCTTTGAGGCCGCGCAGCTTATCACCGACAGCCACGGCGATGCTGACAGCGAGGATGCCCGGGAGCGACTGTGCCACGGCGAGCAGGTCGAGAAACTCCGTGCGGTCAATCCAGCGGTGACGGTCAACAATCTCGCGCTCGATGATGCTTATCATCGCCCATCCTCCGCCGAACGTAAAAGCTCCGATTTTAAAAAACGTAACGAAAAGACTTAGCAGTCGTGCTGACTTCATTGTCATTGATTTTGATTATACGGCTGCAAAATTACTCAAAATACCGCTAATATAGAGCTATCGGCGACGATATACTTGCTGCATAGAAAATTATTTGTAGATTTGCGTTAAACATCAAAGTATTAACATTCATAAATGGCAAGGAAAGCAAAATCAAAGGAAACAACCAAAACTATTGAGCAGATTCTTTGGGATTCGGCAAATGAGTTACGCGGTAATCTCGATGCTGCCGAATATAAGTCGGTGGTGCTTGGACTGGTGTTCCTAAAATATATAAACGACTGTTTCAAAACTAAATATGACGAACTCGTAGCCGAGGGCGAGGGCTTCGAAGAAGACCCCGACGAATATATCGGCGACAGTATATTTTTTGTGCCCGTCGATGCCCGCTGGGATAAGATAGTTGACGCTTCACTTACGGCTGAGATTGGCGTTGTTGTTGATAAGGCTATGGAGGCTCTTGAACGGGAGAACAAGCAGCTCAAGGGAATACTACCCAAGAAGTATGCCCGTCCGGAGCTTGACACGCGGCGTCTCGGCAATGTGGTTGATATATTCGAGAATAATCTGCATTTCACAGGCTCGGAGGCGCGCGACGTTCTCGGGCGTGTGTATGAATATTTCCTTGGCGAGTTTGCACGCGAGGAAGGTAAAAAAGGCGGCGAGTTCTACACTCCTGAGTGCGTCGTCCGCACTATCGTAGAGGTTATTCAGCCTTACCGCGGCAAAATCTTTGACCCGGCCTGCGGCTCCGGGGGTATGTTCGTTCAGTCATCCAAATTTATTGAGCGACATCGGGGCAACATAAATCAGATATCTGTTTACGGACAAGAGTTGAATTCCAACACATGGCGATTAGCGCAGATGAACCTTGCCATCCGAGGTATTGAAGCAAACTTTGGCTCGTCGTACGCCGACTCGTTTCATGACGACAAGCACCCATTCCTCAAGGCTGATTTTGTTATGGCCAACCCTCCGTTCAACATCTCGAAATGGGGAGGAGACCAACTCAAGGACGACCCGCGATGGGTGTACGGTCTGCCTCCGGAGGGCAACGCTAATTTCGCGTGGATGCAGCACATGCTTTATCACCTCGCTGACACCGGTCGCATAGGCCTTGTGCTCGCCAACGGTTCACTGTCGTCTGAGCAGGGCGGTGAGGGCGAAATCCGTAAGAACATCATCAATGCCGACTTGGTCGAGGGTATAGTGGCGATGCCGAGCCAGCTGTTTTACAACGTGCAGATACCTTGTTGCTTGTGGTTTCTTACCAAGAAGAAATCACAGCCCGGCAAGACGCTCTTCATCGACGCACGCAATATGGGATACATGAAAGACCGTACTCACCGCGAACTTGACCCTGACAGCGATATCAAGAAGATTGTCGATACATTCGAGGCATTTCGTCGGGGCGAGGATGTGGCAGAGAAAGGATTTGCAGCAGTAGCCTCCACGTCCGACATTGAAAAAGAAGGCTTTGTGCTCACTCCCGGTCGTTACGTCGGAGTTGCAGACGTAGAAGACGATGGCGAGCCCTTCGACGAAAAAGTCGCTCGACTTACCTCCGAACTCAGCGAGCTATTCGCCCAATCCGCCGCCCAAGAAGCCGAAATTCGCAAACAACTCGCCTCAATTGGCATAAAACTCTGACGCTATGAATACACTTGGAATTTTAGGCTCTATAATTGCGGCCGTAACCGGTATTGTAACGGTCCTATTTTCATGGTCGACTTGGCATGATAGTAAACGGAATATCCTTAAAAGAATTGATAAAAAAGAGCGTAAAATAGCTGAAATCAATCGACGCCTTTTTAGTAAATATGGAGCAAGTTATTCAAGACGTGGCTATATCGATTCTTTAGAAGCGAAAAAGCAAAAGTTACAATCAGAAGTTGATTACTTAAAAAAACTACTTTGACATGAGCAGGTGGAAAGAATGTACTATTGGAGACCTCGGAAAAATTATTACGGGGAAAACTCCTCGAACAGCCATATCTGAAAATTATGGTGGCAAAGTACCTTTTCTCTCTCCTTCGGACAATATGGAGATAAAATATATTGATAAAACTAATAAAACGCTCACAGAACAAGGTGTTGATGAAGTAAAAAATTGTCTGTTACCTGTTAATGCAGTTTGTGTTAGTTGTATTGGCTCCGATTTAGGGAAAGTACTGATTACTACTCAACCTACAGTTACAAATCAACAAATTAATTCAATAATAGTTAATGAGGACAATGATACTAATTTCATTTATTACTTAATGACTATTGTTGGGAAGCATCTTAATTTCATATCTAAAACATCTACAGCTGTTCCTATTATAAATAAAACCACTTTCTCAGATTATAAGATTTCGGTTCCACTCCTCTCAGAGCAAAAGAAGATTGCAGCAACCTTATCCTCACTTGATGAAAAGATTGAGACCAATCGTAAGATAAATGCGCGGTTGGAGGAGTTGGCACAGGCTCTTTTCAAGTCATGGTTTATCGACTTCGAACCATTCGGCGGCCAAATGCCCGAGGATTGGAATTTCAAGTTCGTTTCTGATTTTCCACACGAAATAGAAACAGGAAAACGTCCTAAAGGTGGTGTTTCAGGTATAACTGATGGCATACCAAGCATTGGGGCAGAAAGCATAAAAGGTATTGGTTATTATGATTTTTCCAAAACCAAATATATACCTTATGAATATGCCGAGAAACTAAATAAAGGACATATACAAGATTTTGACCTACTAATATATAAGGATGGAGGCAAGCCTGGCTATTTCATCCCAGCATTTTCAATGATGGGATTAGGATTTCCATTTAAGGAAATGATTCTAAACGAACATGTATTCCGCCTAAACTTTGGAAAACCAGAGCTGAATATCTTTGCTTATTTTTACTTCAAAACTGATGTTGTCATGAATTACTTGAACTCCGTAGGAGGGAAAGCTGCAATTCCGGGTATTAATCAAAAGAATGTAGAACATATTAAGATTTTAGATTTAGACCTTCCCAAAGTCAAGGAATTTGGGTCAGTAGTACTACCAATGTTTAAGACAATTCTTGAAAATTGTAAAGAATCCTCTCGCCTTGCCGCACTTCGCGACACGTTGCTCCCTAAGTTGATGTCGGGCGAATTAATGCCTTTATAGCTATGAGTGAGTTCCTTCATGCCAATGGCGATTATCGCACACTGCTGAGCTATAAATTAGCCGCAAAGATATCCATGATAACGGAGATATTCGTGGAACGGTTTTTGCAGCGTGGCTCCCGCACTATCGACCAAATGCAACAGGCTGCGCGCAGTTGCAAGCAAAACATCGTCGAAGGGAGCGCAGCGGCAGCCACTTCGAAAGAGACTGAAATAAAACTCACAAATGTGGCCCGGGCATCACTTTGCGAACTTCAAGAGGATTATGTCGATTATTTGACATTTCACGGTATGACTCCTTGGTCGAAAGACCATCCCCGCACCAAACGATTGCGTGCATATGTGCGCAGCGAGCGGTTTGATGGTGAGTTCGCTGATTTGTGCCGCAGATTGCCGGCCGAAGAATTCTGCAATCTTGCCTTGACACTGATTATTCAGACCGAGTATCTACTTGATAAAATGCTTGTGGCCCAGCAGCGCCGCTTCCTTGAGAACGGCGGCATCCGCGAGGCCATGAGCGCTGCCCGGCGAGAACATCGTGAGAAGCAGGAGGCAGATTGGTGTAATCAGAATAATAGGAATAATCAGAGTAATTCCAATAGCTCCAATTCTTCCAATAATTCCAATGCTCCTCTCTGCCCGAAATGCAGCAAGCCGATGCTCAAACGCATGCAGAAGAAGGGCCGAGAGCAAGGCCGCGAATTCTGGGGCTGCAGCGACTATCCAAACTGCAACGGGTTGCTGCCAATCAATCAAAATATTCAAGAAAAATGACAAGCACCTATCACTATACCGAAGACTCCTACGAGCAGACCATCCTCGACCTGTTCGGTGAATTGGGCTATGACGTGCTTCATGGCCCCGATGTCGATGCCCAAACCGGACGCGATCTTACGGATGCAACTATTCATGACGAACTTCGCGCGGGTATGCTCCGCATCAATGGCAACGAAAAGATGGAGGCCGTAGATGAAGCAATCCGTAAGATTCGCGAGCTGTTTTCACAACCACTTATACCGGCCAATGTGCAGATGACCGACTGGCTGCAGAACGGTCTTGACGTTACATTCAAGGACGCGAAAGGCTTGTTGCGAAGTGACCATGTCAGAATCATTGATATTGACAATCCGGCAAACAACAGTTTTAAGGTTGTCAACCAATTGACGGTGGTCAACGGACAGGCGCGGAAAAGAGCCGACATAGCGGTATTTGTCAACGGTTTGCCAATCGCGGTGATAGAGCTGAAATCTCCGAGCCGCGAAGTAACAAACTCAGAAGAGGCATATTTGCAGTTGCAAAACTATATGCGTCAGGTGCCACAGCTGTTTACTGCGGCGCAGATGCTTGTAATCAGTGATATGGCTGACACGCAGGTCGGTACAATCACCGCGCCTCTTGACCGCTTCATGGAATGGAAGACTACCGACGGCTCGTATGAGAGCACCGCCATTGCTGACTTCCAAACTTTTTTTGAGGGTATATTCGACAAATCACGTTTCATAGACCTTATAGCGGACTTTTCGCTGTCAATGGGCAGCGATACGAAAAAGGCGAGAATTCTTGCGGGTTATCATCAGTATTTCGCCGTAAAGAAAGCGATGAAATGTACGCAAGAGGCACTGCAGCGCAAAGATGGCAAAATCGGTGTGTTCTGGCATACGCAAGGTAGCGGCAAGAGCCTGTCGATGGTGTTCTATGCTCATCAATTGCTTAAAAATCTTCTGAGCGCAACCATTCTTGTACTGACTGATCGCCTTGACCTTAACGATCAGCTGCACTCAACATTCGCCGCCTGCAGCGACTATTTGCGTCAAATACCGGTCAAGGCTGCGGACGGTGACGAATTATACGAGCTCCTCGAAAAGCGCAAGAGTCACGGCATAATCTTTGCCAATATCCAGAAATTTAAAGACCGTTGTGAACCTATCACCACACGTGGAGACATTATAGTGATGAGCGACGAGGCGCACCGCTCGCAGAGCAACGTCAAGACCAAGGTAGATACCGCGACCGGTGAAATAAAACTTGGTTTCGCCGCCATTGTCCGCAAGTTGCTTCCCAACGCCGCTTTTATCGGCTTTACGGGTACTCCGATTGAGGCTGACGACCACGATACCCGCGAGGTATTCGGCAACTATATTGACATCTACGACATGACTCAGGCAGTGGAAGATGGAGCCACAGTACCGGTCTATTACGAAAGCCGACTTATCAAACTTAACCTCGACGAAGAAACGTTGCGATTGCTTGACCAAGAATATGATAAGCTTGCAGAAGAGGGGGCTGAGGAAGAAGACCTCAAACGTTCCAAGGAGGAGAACGCACAACTCCACGCCCTGCTTCATGCTCCGGAAACCATCGACACCCTTTGCCGCGACATAATAGACCATTACGAGACCAATCGGCAGTGCCACCTGACAGGCAAGGCGATGATAGTGGCCCTTGACCGTGCGACCGGTATTTCCATATACAAGCGTCTTGTAGAGTTGCGTCCGCAATGGAAAGAGATTATCGGTGTGGTGATGACGCAAGGCAATCAAGACCCGGCGGAGTGGAACGATATAATAGGGTCGGCAGCTCATAAGCAGGAACTTGCACGTCAGTTTAAAGACAACGACTCGGCAATGAAGATAGCCATTGTCGTAGACATGTGGCTCACCGGTTTTGATGTGCCGAGCCTTGCCACGATGTATGTCTATAAGCCGATGAAAGGTCACAATCTTATGCAGGCCATAGCACGAGTCAACCGTGTGTTCCCGGAAAAGAGCGGCGGTTTGGTGGTGGATTATATCGGTATAGCCCAAGCTCTTAAAAAGGCTATGCACGACTACACTAACCGCGACAAAAAACGCTTCGGTGACCCCGATATTAAAAAGACCGCATATCAGGAGTTTCTTGCCACAATTGAAAACTGCCGCGAGTGTATGAACGGCTATGACTACTCCGGTTTTGCGACGTGCTCTAATCTACAGCGTGCAAATCTCATTAAAGGCGGGGTCAACGCGCTTTTAGACCGGGCTAACACGTTCAGCACCGCAGGCGAGGGTGGGGCTATAGTAATCGAAAAAGCTCAGAACGTATTTTTAGATGAAAGCAAACGTCTTGCACAAGCAACAACCTTATGCCGCAGTCTGCTTACGCCGGCGGAGAAATTTGAAGAAGCTTATTTTGAGGCGGTCCGCACACTTTTAGTGCGTCTGACATCAAACAAGAAAATCACCCGAAAAATTATCGATGAGCGAATCACTAACCTGCTTAAAGTTGCGGTTAAAGCTGATGGCGTTGTCGAAATTCTCAACACCAAAGGGTCTGAGTTCAACCTCTTTGATGAGAAGTTCCTCAAGGAAGTCTCGGAAATGAAGGAGAAGAATTTGGCTCTCGAGCTGCTGAAACGGCTGCTTGAACAACATATCCGTAAATATGCAAAAAAAAATATGACGCAGGCCGACAAGTTCAGTGAAATGCTCGATGCCCGGCTTGCAGAGTATTTGCGTGGCTTGATTAGCAATGAGGAAGTGATACAGGAATTGCTCAAAATGGCACAGGAGCTTAAAGCTCATGCCGAACAAGCATCGGAATTGGGATTGACCGAAGAAGAACAAGCATTCTACGATGCACTTACCCGACCACAGGCCGTCAAAGATTTCTATGAGAACGACACTCTTGTCGCTATGGCTAAGGAACTGACAGAAACTCTGCGTAACAGCAAGACGATTGACTGGCGGCAGAAAGAATCAGCCCGCGCCAATATGCGCCGCATGGTTAAGCGGCTCCTCAAAAAATACAAATACCCGCCCGAAGAGCAGGAGAAAGCACTTGAGACCGTCATCAAACAGTGTGAACTATACGCTGACAGCGACGAATCTGAATCTACTATTCATGTATTCAAACCATATCAGATAGATAATACCGATTATAGCATGGCAGCAGAGCCGTAAATTTCATAAACTCATAAACTAAAACACAACTATTTGCATTATTGATAAAAATGATTAAATTTGTCAGTCTTTTGATTAATGCGTAAATGAAATATATCGGACTGCATGTTTCGACCGATCCTGATATCAGTCAGGCACCGGTTTATGCCCATACATACGGTGCCACGGCTTTTGCCTGTGACCTCGTGGGGCTGAAGTATGCCGACACGGCTCCGCTGACCGACGAGGTTGTCAAGGGTTTTGTCGACAATTGCACCCGATATGGATATACATCGGCTGCCATACTGCCACACTCGTCGTTTATGGTCAATCTCGGCAACCCCGACAAGCGCAAGAACGCTTTCTCGCGCAAGATACTCGTCGAGGAGATGCGACGTTGTCAGCGATTGGGCATCACGATGATTAATTTTCACCCGGGCGCCTCTTTAGGCGTGCAGTCTGTCGACGAGTGTCTCGAACTGATTGCAGCGTCGGTCAATCGCGTTTTGGAGGTCACGGAGGGCGTCAAGGCCGTCCTTGAGAACACGGCGGGGCAGGGGACTGCCGTAGGCTACACCTTTGAGCAGCTCGCCGCCATCATCGACCGTGTCGAGGACAAATCGCGTGTCGGAGTCTGTGTCGACTCGTGTCACGCCTTTGCCGCAGGCTACGACCTTGCCACGCCCGAGGGCTACGACAAGGCGTGGAGCGACTTTGAGACGACCGTTGGATTCGGCTACCTTTCGGCCATGCACATCAACGACTCGATGCGCGGCCTCGGCTCCCGCATTGACCGCCATGCCCCGATGGGCCGTGGTGCTATCGGCGCCGGATTTTTCGAGCGCCTGATGACCGATAGCCGTCTCGACGGCCGGCCATTTATCCTCGAAACGCCCGACGAAAATCTGTGGGCTGACGAAATCGCAGCCCTAAAGCGTATGGGCGGAGACTGTGAGCCGCAAACGTAAACATTATATTGATTATCATACTTACTTATATATAAACTTTATCAGCAAAATAAACTTTAGAGATTTTACCATGAATGAAAAGCCAAATCTAAGCTTTTGGAAACTCTGGAATCTGAGTTTCGGATTTTTCGGCGTTCAGATTGCCTACGCTTTGCAGAGCTCGCAGGTGAGCCGTATTTTCTCGACTATCGGAGCCGACCCCCACGACCTGAGTTATTTCTGGATATTGCCGCCTCTGATGGGCCTTATCGTGCAGCCCATCGTCGGCTCGGCAAGTGACCGTACATGGTGCCGTCTCGGACGCCGTCTGCCCTATCTGCTTTTCGGCGCTCTGGTCGCCATCATCGTGATGTGTTTCCTGCCTAACGCCGGCTCGCTCGGCCTCGGTGTGTCACAGGCCATCATCTTCGGCCTCGTGATGCTCATGTTCTTAGACACATCCATCAACATGGCCATGCAGCCTTTCAAGATGCTTGTCGGCGACGTCGTCAACGAGCAGCAGAAGGGCAAGGCTTATGCCATACAGAGCTTCCTCTGCAACGCCGGCTCTGTAGTGGGCTACATCGCCCCGATAGTGCTCGCCATGTTCCTGAGCAACACCGCTCCGGCCGGCGAGGTGCCTCAGACCGTCACATGGTCGTTCTATATCGGCGCTGCCGTGCTGCTGCTCTGCGTCATCTACACTTTTGCCAAAGTCAAGGAGATGCCGCCGGCCGAATATCGTGCCTACCACGGTCTCGACGAGAAGCCTGCTGACGGTAAGAAAGAGAAGACCAATATGATAGCCTTGCTCGCCAAGGCGCCCAAAGTATTCTGGACCGTAGGCATCGTGCAGTTCTTCTGCTGGGCCGCTTTCCTTTACATGTGGACATACTCGACCGACGCCATCGCCTCACATGCCTTCGGCGCTCCTGCCATCGAGGAGGTGACCGGTGTGACGGTCAACGGTGAGAAATTCAACGACAAATACTTCTTTGACGGCGACCGTCCCGTAATCCGCGAGGGTCGTGTCACGCTCGGCGGCATAAGTGTCGACGACCGTGAGCTGACACCGCAGACCGTCGTTGTCAAAGGTGATACAATAATAGCCTCGGGCCAGCCCGTCTATGTCGGCGGTTATGCACGCACAGCCGCCACAGGTGAGGTTATCGCCCGTGCCGGCGACATCATCGAGATTGACGGTGAGGCTGTCACCGTGACCGGTGAGGCCACCACATTCTCGGCACTGAGCCGTGTCGCACCCGGCACCTCGCTCACGATGGCGCATATCGCCAAAGCCGACGGTAACGGCTCTTACGTTTTAGAGCAGACATCAGCGCTGCCCTCCGTTGACCGTCCCGAGTCTATTACGCTTAACTACCGCACCGTGCTCAACGCCGCCAGCCAGCAGTATCAGGATGCCGGCGACTGGAACGGCGTGCTCCTCGCCATTCAGGCCATAGCCGCAGTGCTCTGGGCCGTCGTGCTCGCCCAGTTCACACGCCGCCGTCTTGCTTACTCGCTCAGCCTGCTTATAGGTGCTGTCGGCTTTGTTTCGGTATGGTTCATCCACTCGCCGGCTCTGCTCGGTGTCAGCTACGCCCTGATGGGCTGCGCTTGGGCCGCCATGCTCGCCATGCCGTTTACCATACTCACCAACGCGCTGTCGGGTGACCATATCGGCACCTATCTCGGCCTGTTCAACTGCACGATATGCATTCCGCAGATTGTCGCCGCAGTCCTCGGCGGATTCGTCCTCTCATGGTTTCCCATCGGCGACAACGGCGCTCCGCAGACCGTCTGGATGCTCGTTGTCTCGGGCATACTGCTTGCAGTCGGCGCGCTGTTTGTGTGGAACATACACGAGACCTTCGGCAGTCAGCGCGCCAAGGCATAAAATAGTAATCAATTAAATAACATCGTCTAAATGGAGTCAATCAGACAAATCTATAAAATCGGCAACGGACCGTCAAGTTCCCACACCATGGGTCCGCGCAAGGCGGCCGAACGTTTTCTCGAACGTGCGCCCGGCGCATCGCGCTATGAGGTGACGCTTTACGGCTCGCTTGCAGCCACAGGGCGCGGCCACCTCACCGACAAGGCTATCATGGATGTTCTTGCCCCGGCGGCCGAGACCGATATTGTATGGCGTCCCGACATCGTCAAGCCGTTTCACACTAACGGCATGACATTTCGCGCATTCGCCTCTGACGGCTCCAAGAAAGACGAGTGGACCGTTTACTCTATCGGTGGCGGCGACATCGTCGAGGAGGGGCAGCCGCGTGTCAGCGGCGAGTCAATCTACGACATGCACCTCATCAAAGACATCCTCGCGTGGTGTGAGAAGACCGGTCGCAGCTACTGGGAATATGTCGACATGACCGAGGGCAAGGAGATATGGGATTATCTCGCCGAGGTCTGGCATGTGATGAAAGAAGCCGTCGAGCGCGGCATCGAGGCCGAGGGCGTCTTGCCCGGCGGTCTCGGTGTGCGCCGCAAGGCGGTCAGCTACTACGTCCATGCCGCCGGCTATAACTCGTCGCTCAAGAGCCGCGGTCTCGTCTATGCCTATGCGCTCGCCGTCTCCGAGGAGAACGCTTCGGGCGGACGCATAGTCACGGCCCCGACATGCGGCTCGTGCGGCATCGTGCCGGCCGTGCTCTATCACCTCAACACTTCCAAGAACTTCAGCGAGCAGCGCATACTCCGTGCGCTCGCCACTGCGGGCCTTTTCGGCAACGTTGTCAAGCACAATGCCTCTGTCAGCGGCGCAGAGGTTGGCTGTCAGGGTGAGGTCGGAGTGGCCTGCGCCATGGCTGCTGCGGCAGCCTCGCAGCTCTTCGGCGGCACGCCGGCTCAGATAGAGTATTCGGCCGAGATGGGCCTCGAGCATCACCTCGGACTCACCTGCGACCCTGTCTGCGGCCTCGTGCAGATACCCTGCATCGAGCGTAACGCCTATGCAGCCGCACGCGCCCTTGACGCTAATCTCTATGCGGCCTTTTCCGACGGACGTCACAGCGTCGACTTCGACCGCATCGTCGAGGTCATGAAGCAGACCGGCCACGACATCCCCTCGCTCTACAAGGAGACAGCCCAAGGCGGCCTCGCCGTCATTAAATGACGGCTAACCGGTGAATAATACTAAGATAAAACGTCCTCGTTAGCTGTCGGAGCCGCATCGCGACACCATTCTCCGGCGGGATACATATCAACAAGAAAGCGCCTGCGGCGCGAGTTTTCTACAACCCGCCGCGAGCGCCGCAGGCGCGTAGCCGCGGGACACCAAACCGCGACTATAAGTCCGTGACAAGCGACGGAGTCTGCGCAGTCACGGTGAGGCGATAGCCAAGGCCGTAATCAAGGCGACTGTCGCCGGTACGAAATAATCCCCCCTGCTGCGTGCCCGAGAGTGACCCTAATTACATTGAACTCGTCCTGTTGTCTAATCTTGTGGCAGATTATTCCGCCAAATATTATTCGATTGGAAACTGATTTTTTTACACAAAACTCTCTCGACTTGTGTGTTTTGTCGAAAATTGTTACCTTTGTGTCCCGTTATGATACACGGATTCAACAACGACAAATACCTTAAGATTCAGTCCGAACACATCCGCGAGCGCATCGCGCAGTTCGGCAACAAACTTTACCTCGAACTTGGCGGAAAACTCTTTGACGACTATCATGCGTCGCGTGTGCTGCCCGGCTTTCAGCCTGACAGCAAGCTCCGTATGCTCAGCCAGCTCAGCGATCAGGCCGAGATAATCATAGTCATCTCTGCGCTCGACATCGAGAAAAACAAGATGCGCAATGACCTTGGCATCACCTACGATATGGACGTGCTGCGTCTGCGCGACGAGTTTCAGAAGCGCGGTTTCCTCGTCTCGTCGGTCGTTGTGACGCATTATAACGGCCAGAGCAGCGCTGACGCATTCCGCGCTCGTCTGGCGCGTCTCGGCATCAAGACTTACTGCCACTACACCATCGACGGTTATCCGACCAATGTTGCCGTCATCGACTCAGACGAAGGCTTCGGCCGCAACGACTATGTCGAGACGACACGTCCGCTCGTCATCGTCACAGCCCCCGGGCCCGGCAGCGGCAAGATGGCCGTCTGTCTCAGCCAGCTCTACAACGAGCATAAACGCGGTGTCGAGGCCGGATATGCCAAGTTTGAGACCTTCCCCGTGTGGAATCTTCCGCTCAAGCATCCCGTCAACATCGCCTACGAGGCTGCGACCGCCGACCTCAACGACGTCAACATGATTGACCCCTTCCATCTTGAGGCCTACGGCAAGACTGCTATCAACTATAACCGTGACATCGAGATTTTCCCCGTGCTCAACGCTCTCTTCGAGGGCATCTACGGTGAGAATCCCTATAAATCGCCGACCGATATGGGCGTCAACATGGTCGGATTCTGCATCGAGGACGACGAGGTCTGCTGCCGCGCATCTAAAGACGAGATTGTGCGACGCTACTACACGGCTCTCAACCGTCTGGCGCAGGGTGACGGCAACGACAGCGAGGTTAACAAGATAGCTCTGCTCTTCAAACAGGCCAAAATCGACACATCATACCGCCGTACGACCGTCGCCGCACGCGAGCGCGCCGAGAAGTGTGGCAAACATTGTTCGGCCATCGAGCTTGCCGACGGCACGATTATCACGGCCGAGACCTCTGAGCTGCTCGGTCCGAGCGCCGCGCTCATCCTTAACGCCGTGAAATATCTCGCAGGCATCAACCACAGCATCAAACTGATACCTCAGGACATGATTACGCCCATCCAGTACACCAAGACCGAGTATCTGCGCAGCCGCAACCCGCGCCTCCATACTGACGAGGTGCTTGTGGCCCTGTCAGTGCTCAGCACGCACGACGAAAACTGCCGCCGTGCCCTTGAGAAGCTGCCCGAGCTCAACGGCTGTCAGGTCCACTCGACTGTGATGCTCGGTGAGGTCGACCGCAAGATTTTCCGCAAATTAGGCGTAGGCCTTACCTGTGACCCGTTAAAAAAACGATAGCTCTGAACGCACGTTCTGTTATAAAATTAGCGATTATCATCCGATTTTGTAAAAAAATCTTAATTTGAAAGATGATAATCGCTTTTTTTTAGTATCTTTGTACTCTGTAAGTTTAGCTGATATATGATAAACACAAAACACACATATTTTTGCAATGTCGACGCTATGGCAATGACGCCATATATCGCTGATAATCAAGGTTTTACCCCCCCCCCCCCATCGACCATTTGCATGTGTAAATAGCACAGCCCCCGGTCTGCGCCATAATTTTGTGCACGGCAGACATATTGACAGTCGCCGTGATATTGCTACCGTGTTGTTTTTCAAGATGCGGCCCTTTATCCTTATATCTGATTCACTTTTTAAAATGTTATAAATCATTATTTTTTTACCTATATTTTACAATTATCTTATGAAAAAAATCTATTATTTTGCAATTGCTACCGCGCTTGGTCTCGGCTTCACTGCCTGTTCGAGCGACGAGCCTGAGGCAGCAGCTAAAGGCGACGGCATGGTGACTCTTACCGCCAAGCTCCCCGCCGAACTCGCTTCGCGTGCCTTCGGCGACGGCAAGACAGCCACCACGCTGACCTATGCCGTCTACGAAACCGGTGTCACACCTGTTTCTCCCATCATCGTCTCAGAGGACGAGGTGACATTCGGCGACGACCTTACTGCGACCGTCAACCTCCAGCTTGTCAACGGCAAAACCTACGACATCCTCTTTTGGGCCGACGCTGCCGTAGCCCCTGGCGAGACTAATCCCTTCACCTTCACCCCGGCCACACAGACCGTTGCCGTAAACTATGCCGCCATGGCGTCTAACAATGATGCTTGCGACGCATTCTTTGCAGCCGAAAAAGCTCTTGAAGTAAAAGGCGCCATCAACAAGACCGTTACCCTGACTCGTCCGTTCGCTCAGGTCAACTTCGGCACTGACGACCTCGGGGCCGCTACTGTAAAAGACGCTTTCGGCATCACCGACGCAGACAAGTTCGGCTCGCTTCAGAGCAAGGTGGCCTTCACTAAGGCTCTTCCTGACCGGCTTAACCTGTTCGACGGATCGGTTACAACTGTAGCGACCGACAACACCGGTTTTGATGCAGTCGCTCCCACTGTCGACGAGGAAGGTTTCCCCTATGAGCCTGCCAAACACACCTATATGTCGATGAGTTATGTGCTCTGCGGTGTAGACAAGGACATTATTGACCTTGAATACACTGTGCTTAACGGCACAAGCGAGTACAATACTGTCACCATTAACAGTGTGCCCGTGCAGCGCAACTACCGCACCAACATCTACGGCTCGCTCCTCACGTCTAAGGCCAACTATACAGTTGAAATCAAACCCGGTTTCGCCACGCCCGACTATAACAATGAGGTTGTTGCAAAGACAGCCGCAGAGTTCACAAATGCTCTTGTCAGCCCGACCGTTAAGGTCATCAATGTAGCCACCGGTCTTGACCTGAGTGCCGCATCAGCCGAGGAGCTGACCTTCACCACCGACAAGACCATCAACATGACCGAGGAGGCTTCTATCATCCTTCCCGCGACCGAGCGTATCGAGTCCGCAGGCAGCGACCTGACTGTTGTCGGCGGTCGTATCGCCAACGTTGATGCCGACGGTAATCCCATCGCCATCAGCCGCGCCGATGACCCGATGAAATACAAGCACAAATCTCTCATCCACATCCGTGACGGTGTCCTCACTCTCAAAGGTGTCGAGCTCGTCAACGACATGAACCATCACTGGCATAATACTACCGAGCCTTACAATTCTGCCGCTATCGCCTATTGGGGTAACTGTGAAATCAACATCGACTCTTGCCGCATCTACTCAGGTGAATTTACTCTCTGTGGCATGGGACGCGGCGGTGTAAATACCAGCAAGGTTTATCTCAAGAACAGCTACTTCGAGTCTACCTCGTCAAGTGCTCACAACGGAGAACATTGGGCTTACTGTATGCGTCTGTTCGGTACCGAGGGCGTTCTCGAGAACTGCGAGGTGAAGGGCACACAGGGTGGCGTTTCTCCCGAGGAAGGTACATTTATCTTCCGCGGTGGAAAGTATTATACTGTAAATTCCGAAGGTAAACAGGACGCCTTCTATGCTGTATATGCTACCGGCGGAGCTAAGGTAATCATCGAGGACGGTGATTTCTACGGTCCTATCAAACGTACCGGCCTTGACATCGGCGGCACAAGTTGCGTAGTCAGCGGTGACAATGACACCGGCATGGAGGTTGGCTCGTTTGTAGAGATTAAAGGTGGACGATTCTCAGGCAAAGCCTATGTCGGCAATCGCATCTGCGACGAGTTCAACTGGGTTGAGACTTCTGACCCCGAGAATCCTCTGATCAAGTGGACTATCGCTCCTGCCGCTACCGAATAAAATCGTCAATCCTGATAATACATTACGCAGGCCGCGCCATCGCGCGGCCTGCGTTGTTTTCAATTAAAATGTAGGGACGTGCCATCCGGCACGTATGATATGACCGGGCTGATTAGCGAATTATACATGCCGCCGCTCGTTGTCGCTCGCTCCGGCATGTCTCTACATTTCAGATGTTTAGGTGATGAGGGATAGCGTTAGTTTCTCACCCTAAAAGAGCGAGTATCTGAGGCAGGACGGGGGTGAAGTTGTCGTTAAGGATATAGCTTACGCGGCTATGGGGGACGGCCGGGGTGAAGGCCTGCGAGTCAATGCGGGCGCGGACTTCGTCGGCGCTGAGGCCGTTGCGACGGATTACGCGCTCGATGCGCAACTCGTCGGGCGCGGTGACTTCCCACACCTCGTCGGCCACACGGTCAATGCCGCTCTGATAGAGCAGGGCCGTCTCGACGAAGAGGCGGCGTCCCTTAATTGCGCGCCGGCGATACCAGTCTGCAAGGCGTTGCTTGACGGCTGTGTGTACGATCTCGTTGAGGTGCCGCAGTTTGTCAGCATCGGCAAAGACTGTGGCCGAGACGGCCTGACGGTTTATCGTGCCGTCGGGGCGCACGGCGTCGGTGGTGATTTCGTCTGTGAGAAGCTGTTTTATGTGTGAGTCATTGTCCATTAGCGCCTTGGCCTCGGAGTCGCAGTCAAAGACTTCGAAAGACATGGCGCGAAGCACGCGGCTGACGACAGATTTGCCGGCGCCGATGCCTCCGCAGACCGCCGTAAGCGACGGAGCGTTGCTGTCAGGCGATAACCGGCTCATAGGCGCTCGATGATATATTCGACGCTGTCCAACGACAGACGCACATTGGTCAGATTATCGGGTACGTCACGCAGGCGCAGCCTGATTTTATGGCTTGTGCGCGATATGGAGTTATAGTCGGCAAGCACGCGGAAATCAGGGTGTGTGTTATTGTAGATGCTCATCGGCACCATATAGTTGACCTCGATCTCATGCGGGAATGTGATAACTCTGACATCCTTAGGCACGTTGACCGTCTCTATCGGCACGCTACGTGTCTTCGCAATAAGCGGCTCGACATCTATGGTCACGTCGACGCTGTCGGGGATGACACGCGAGTTGCGCGGAGCGACGAGGCGCACGCGTGTCGTTGTCGTGTGTTCGAGGCCGGTGAGGCGTATCGGCTCGGTGGCTATGGCTGTCAGATTGTCGGGCAGGCGGCGGTTGCTGAACACCTTGACGCTGTCGACCGATACTTTCGGACGCCCCGTCAGCACTGTGCGCGGACCGGCCGTGGCTTTATAGTCGACAACGACAGGATAAGGCTGGCCCGGACGGGTGGTGTAGGGCAGATTTATCGAGTCGGGCGAGACCACAAGGATGTTGGCTCCGCCGAAGGGTGAGCGGGCGAGTGCCTTGAGGTCGGCGTCGCCGAGGATGATGCCTTTGCGTGAACGGTAGACGCGGAAGTCAATTTTCAGCTCCGGGACGCGTCCGAGTGTCTGCTTGACGATGGTCGTGCCTTTTGTGCGCAGGCTGACGCTGACATATTCGGGCGGTGTGCCGATGACGGTGACTGTGTCGGGCACATTGGTGAGCACTACCGGCATGCGCAGGTCATACTGTTCCTCCTCGTTGAGAGTCAGCACAGACCACAGTATTGCCGATATGACAAGGAATATACCGAAAACAAGGATGTTACGCCCGCGTTGCGAGCGAATAACATCCTTGATACGTTTTAGCAGCTCCCCTTTTTGCATGGGGTCGGGTATGAATTGTGTCCGGCACCGGGCCGGGGCTGATTACTTGTTGTTGTTTTCCTGATTGGCCTGATTGGCGTCAACGGCCGAGGGATACACAGAGCCTTTGTCGACACGGATGCTGACACCGTTTGACACCTCGATGATGAAATATGTCTCGGCGACGTCTTTGATTTTGCCGTAGATGCCGCCGGCTGTGACCACGTTGTCGCCTTTGCTGAGGCCTTCGCGGAATTTCTTGATTTCTTTCTGACGTTTCTGCTGCGGGCGAATCATGAAGAAGTAGAAGATGGCGATAAGAGCCACGATCATGATGATGCCTGACATGCCACCGCCCTGTGCGGCTGCGTCTTGGAGGAGAATTGTGTTAAGTTGCATGGGTTGGAATGGGGGATTAAAGGGTTAATGGTCTTTATTGATTATGCCTTGGTCAGAGAGATATTTGACCACGGAGAAGAGTATGCCGTTGATAAACTGTCCGCTGCGCGAGGTGCTGTAGCAGTTGGCGATTTCGATATACTCGTTCATGGTGACCGGAACGGGTATCGCCGGATAGTTGACGAGCTCGGCGATGGCTGTGATCATGATGACGATGTCCATAAAGGCGAGGCGCTCGGGATCCCACTGCGACGAGTTTATAAACCGGTCGATGTATGAGCGGTAGGTCTCGCGGTTTTCGACGGCAAGACGGAAGAGGGTTGGTCCGAAAGCGGCGTCCTCGTCGTCTTTATATTGCGGCAGCATGTCGACTTCGGCTTCGGGCGACGCGGCAAAATGACGGATTGTCTTGAGCACGAATGTGCCCATGATGGGCAGGTCGTCGTTCCAGTAGACCGATTTGGCCTCAAGCGCTTCGGCAAGGTCGTCGCCGGGCAGTATGACCGAGCGCATTATAGAGCGCCAGAACTCGCAGTCGGCCGCATAGTCGGTCGAGGGGGCCGACATATAATTCTCATAAATCTCAGAGGATGTCACGGCGTCGAGCAGTGATTTTATAAGCACGGGGTCCTCGGCCCAGTTGACCGGATGGTCGGCGAGGAAAGCCTGCAGCGATGCGTTCTCGGAGAGACGTCGCGCAAGGGCGTTTTCGACAAAACGCATGTTGGGATTGAGCTCCTCGGGTGTGGCGAGAAATTTGGCCTTGGCGGCTTCGATGCGTTCGGCCTGCTGGCGCGTCAGCTCAATGATGAGGGCAAACATGCTGTGATACAGCTCGTAGGCCTGATCGAGCGAACGGTTGAGCTCGTCTAATGCGCGTTTATAGCCGAGACGCGAATCTTCGTAGGAAGCGAGTGTGCGGCAGGCGTGTTCGAGACCGGCATTAAGCGCCGTGAGCGAGAATCCGGTCACACCGCGCAGAGCCTCTATAAAATCAGGGTCTTTGACGATGATCGTGCGCAGGACAGTCTGCCAGAATCTTACGTCTGTGTCAATGTCGTTTGCTTTTAACTTCTTGAAATCACGCCATGCGGCCGACGTGTCGATTTTGTCGGCAAGCTGTTGCAGGATATTGTCATAGACGCTGAGGTTTCCGTAACCTTTGACGGTCAGCTCCTGCAGGTCGCCGTTGTCACGCAGCATGTTGCCGACCTTGTTTTTCTGAAACTGAGTTGCTCCCTGCACACGCGGATTACATGAGCCGTCAGAGCGTCTGACCGTGTAGCCCGACAGCTCGGTGATGAGATTCAGCAGGTCGCAATAAACCGCATAGGCAAATTTTTTTTCTTTGGAGTCTGTATCTTCGGGCGTGTCGATTTTAAACTCGCCGCGTGTGAGCAGATATGAGTAGAGCATCTGCACTACTTTGATTCGGATAAGTATGCGATTTACCATGACGCTTTTTAATGTTCGAATACAGTTTTACGATGCAAAATTAAACATTTAACCGTTAACTGACAAATAAAGTTTAGCCGCGATTACACACGTGACGGTGTAATCGCGGCTGTTATGCAGTATTAAGCGGCGGCTGATGTCAGAACGGGAAGTTCAGGCCGAGGTTGACGTTTGCGTTGGAGTTGAGGGGCACGCCCTGTTTGGCGAGTTTGAAAGGCGTGGTGTCGGTTGCCACAAAGAAGTTGATGCCTTTGGTTTTGAAATTGACCATCCAGCCCAACGCCGGGCCGAATGTGCCCATGCCGAAACTTGCCGTGGCCGAAAACCAGCGCACCGGCTCGACATTGGCCGACAGACGGAAGTCGGTCCACGAGAAGTTGCCGTTGATGCGTGTGGTGTTGAGCAGGCCGAATTTCAGACGGCGATAGACGGGCAGGGTGTACTGCGCGCCGATGTTGAATGTGGCGCCGATGCCGCTGATGCGGCTGCCTTGGTCGCCTTTGTCTTCGAGCTGATAGAGCTTCGACAGATTGTCCTTGAATTTGTCAAACGAGTCGTTGTTGTCGACATTGAATGTGAATTCGTCGGTCGAGACCTGCTGCTCGCCGCCTGTCGTGGCCTCCATGTTGTTGCCCCACGAGATGAAGCCGAGGTCAAGCAGCGATGCTGACAGCTGCCAGTCTTTGTTGAGGTCATAGACGGCGCCGAGGTCAAATGCCACGCCGAAGCCGTTGACCGGCGAGAAGTCGTCGAAGTCAAAGCCGTTGACATAATCGCGGTGGGTCTTATCGTTATAGCCTTGTTTGTATGTCAAGCCCTTGACAGAGGTATTGAGACGGGCGTCGACTATGCCGTTCCAGACGTTGTCATGGAGCTGCAGCTCTGCGCGGTCGATTTTGGTGACGGCGCTGCCGACACCGACGAGCACCTTGAAGTTGGCGCCGACGCGCAGTTTCTTGCCGATGGCGTGTGAGTGGCCGAGGCTGACTTCGGCCCAGCCTGCGGCGCGGGCCGAAAGACCCGACAGATCGTAGACAGAGTTTGACACGCCCTCTTTGGCAAGGCGGAAGATGTCTTTGGGCAATCCGATGTTGAGGTCGGCGCGTGCGCCGATAGAGACTGTGTTGTAGCCGCCGATGCCTTTGAATCCGACAGCGATGACTGTCTCGCGCAGCGACACACCGAGGCGGCTCTTGTCTTTGAGTCCGTCGAGCACCTCAGCCGCCGACACACCGGGATTGAGCAGCGTGGTTGTCTTGCCGTTTATATTATATAAGATGTGTTTGACACCGATTGTGCCGTCTACGCCGACATTGAGATTGCCGAGACCGGGCATTGACACAAACCCGTTCTCGTTGGCGAAAGCCGGGTTAGACTGGAAACGATACATGTAGTTGTCGTCAAAGTAACCGGTCTGCAGATTTTGTGCGCCCGCAGCCGGGGCACAGGCGAGGGCGAGTGCAAGCATCGTACCCCCGATAAAACTTTTGCAAGATGTTTTCATTTGTCAGATATTTTTTAGGGGGGTTAAAGTTCGTCGTCATAATAGCCGCTCACTTTTGCGCGGATGTTTGTAAGCTCGATAGTGGCCGAAGGGCGGAGCACTGACGATGTCGATGCAGTCACACTCGCTGTAGCCTCGTAGTGTATGCCGTCGAGGCCCGTGACGGTGCCGTCGGTGGCGAGGCTTATTTCGGTGGCTTGTCCGGCCTTGACCTCGACGCTGCCTAACGATACGGGTCGGCCGGTCTTCGGGTCTTTGCATTGATTGCCTTGACGGTCGAGCGGATAGCCGGTCAGGATGATGTCAAATGGCAGCGAGTTCTCTACGTGGGCATTGACAGTCAGTTTTTCGACAAAGATTTTGTCAAATGTGTCGTCGTCGCCTCCCCATCCGGTCTCGTCGCCGTTGTAGATGACTTTTGAGCCGGCATTGAAAGCGAGAGGTGCGTAGAATGTATAATTGCCGTCGACGTCGGCGAGAGTGACACCGAGAGTGAAGTCATCGACGATGTCGGGACCGATGCAGGCATTGTCAAAGTTGACGTCGACCGACGCCGGCAGACCGTCGCCCGAGAGCACGTCTGAAAGGGCGGGATAGGACACATGCGATGCACCCTCAAAGCCCGTGTAATAAGTGTCGGGGCGTGTAGGCGACAGACAGATGTTGTAGGGGCCTACGATGCCTTTGTCATGGCCGATGGTGATTTCAGAGCCGGTCGGCAGAGGGTAGGGCGTACGGTTTTCACCGCGCACGGCTGTCAGCGTCATGCCGCTGTGGCCGTTTACGCCGTAATTGGCCAACGGGTTGTTGATAGCGAGATAAAGCTGGGGGTTAGCTATTTTGATATTGGTGCCTTCCTGTGTGAGCACGTCAGGCAGGTCGTTGAGGTCGACGCTTGACACATCAAACTGACCGATGGCATACTGTATCGAGCCCGAGTAGCTGTCGACGATGATTTCGCCCGGCCGCGGGTCAAAGGTCATCGTGATTTGTGAGGGCGCTTGCGAGGAGGCGTCGACCGTGCCGGTGACTATGCCGCTCTTGATGCCGATGGAGCCTTTATAAAATAATGTGCCGGGATTCTCACCCTCGGGGTCGGGAGTGAACGAAAACTCCTGAGGGTCGAGCGAGGCAAAGTTGATGCTCGTGACTCGCACGTCGACCTCTAATTTGCCGTCAACCAAATCGCGGTCGCCGAGATTGATGACGCCGTTTTCAGATGTGAAGTCGGGCGTATTGAGGCCGTTAGGCATCTGTATGCGGAGGTCGTGCACCTTCATGTTTGAGACAACACCCTGATAGTTTGAGAATGACAGGGTCAGACGTATGTTCCACTGTGTGTTGATTTTGCTTAGACTCTTGATGCTCTTGTCGACCGACGAGGTGTTGAACTCGAAGTCAGTCGAAACATCGCTGATAGGGAAAGCTACGTTGAAGCCGGCAGGCAGGTTGCTGATGTCGCCCGAGGGAATAGTGGTAACGATTGACTCTATTTCGGGCATGCCGAAGTGCACTTTGTTGATGGTCGTGCCGTCGGAGTGGAATTTGCCGTCGACAAGCACGGCATAAGTGTCGTCGATTTCCTTGATGACGCTGCCGTCGTTGATGTCAAAAATACTTGATAGCGTGATGGCGTCGAGTCTGACCGGCACCTGCAGGTCATCGACCGTCACTCTGACCGTCGTATCGACGTCTGACAAATCATATTTGTCATCGATACAGCCCGTAAGAGCGACTGCCGCCATCGTCGCAGCGACTACAGGCGGGCATAAGCATAGCTTCTTCATTGATGGGATTTGATTAGATGTAATAATGGGTTTAAAAAAATGCAATTGCGTTATAATTTGCAAATTTGGTGAAAAAATTAGAAAAATCAACCAATAGATAGTTAAAATTTCTTGCAAAAACATCCGAGATAACGTGTGCAGTCCTGCGCATGTTTATTCAAAGGCTTTGTAGACCGTCATAATAATTGGTGATAAAGAAGTGTTAAAAGGACAGGCTGACGCATTTATCACTCTCGGCGCATATATGCCTGCTTATCTTTGTGCAAAAATTTAACACACAAAGATTATTATGAAAAAGACACGCAAATCATCTCAAAAGACCATCACGGCACACATCCCCGTCGAACTGATCAGCCAAATCCTTGCCGACCCCGAAAACATCTCGCTCTGCCATGCGCTTGTCTCGGCCATAATCACAGCCGAACGCATCCGCCGGCCTGACGGCGCAGCCGAGTCGCTTGACGAGAGCAGTCTTCACCCCGTGCCTACACCCGAAGCAGACGCGATGGCCGAAGACGCGCGCCGTCGCGTAGAGAAGGCCAAAGAACGCCGCGAGGCGCGTAAGCAACGCGTAGAGAATCGTATGCGCATCCTCGGCCATATCTTCCGTGACGAAAAGCCTGTCTCGCTCTCGGCTCTTTTCGGCTCGGGCCTTTTCACTCGCGAACAGGAGCGCACCATCGACGCGTTGCTTAATCCGACCGTGCGGCGCATCAACAAGCTCACGCCCGAGCAACTGTGGGCCTACTTCCTGCCTATGATTGCCGGATTTAATAAAATCCCTGTTTCCGAGCTGCCTGTGTATGAGCGCCGTCATGCTCTCGGCCGACCGCGGCAATCGTGTTGAAACAATCAGATTGTAAAAAAACTGCCGCAACTGAATGAACAATGGCATAACCCATGTGTTACTAATTCATAAGAGTGATTAAAAAACGTGCTCTGACCCACTCAGGCGTTTCAACACATCACTTTGTTTATGAGATAAAATAACACGTAAATCATAAGTTTAACAAAAATTTCAGAGAAATGAAAAAGAATGTGCTTTGGTCTTTCGCTGCATGCAGCGCAATGCTTTTATCAGGAGTTACAGCTAACGCACAGGAGGAGGCCGTAGTTGTCGAAGAAGAAGTCGCAACCGTCACCGAGGTGCCCTGCAAAACTCATTATTATTCGACAAGCCGTGACAACTGGTTTATTCAGGTAGGTGCCGGCATCAACGTTCCTTACATCGAGAAATCGCTTGACCAAGGTCATGCCAAACGTCATATCTCGGTGGCCTATAACTTTGCATTCGGCAAATGGATTTCGCCGTATTTAGGATGGCGCGGCAGCTTCCTCGGTGGCCCTATTCACTGGGACAGCGGAACATTCCGCAAAGCTAAATACGTCAACGCCAACGTAGACTTCATGTGGGATATGTTCAACTCACTCGGCGGTGTCAAGACTGACCGCGTATTCTCGATTGTTCCTTTCGTCGGACTCGGTGGTACATTTGTATGGGACTTTAACCGCGACGGCAACATCGTCGGCCGCGACGGCAAACCCAAAGGCAACTCTTGGACGCTCCCCGTCTCAGGCGGTATCCAGCTTAATCTCCGTCTGTGCAAATATGTCGACTTTTTCGTAGAGGGTCGCGCACAGTTCTACGGAGATAACTTCAACAATCAGGCTTACGGCTATCCTATCGACATCAATGTCAGCGCCGTCGGCGGTCTGATTTTCAAAATCGGCGGAGACGACTTCAAGACATACAATCCCTGTGACTATCTGGGCTATATCAGCAATCTCAACAATCAGGTCAATGACCTGCGCGGCGCTCTCGCCACAACTGCCGCCGCTCTCGCAGCCGCCGAGGCTCAGCTGCCTTGTCCCGAGGTACAGCCTGCCGCACCGGTCGTAGAGGCCGCTCCTCTTATGGCAACTGTAAGATTCACGCTTAACTCGGCACGCATCAGCGATCAGGAGATGGTCAATGTCTACAACATCGCCGAGTGGATGAAAGCCAATCCCGACCAGAAAGTCGCAATTCAGGGCTATGCCGACAAAGATACCGGTACAAGCGAGTACAACATGGGTCTGTCTAAACGTCGTGCCGAAGCCGTTCAGAAAGTCCTTGTCGACAAATACGGCATCAACCCCGACCGTCTGTCAATCCAGCCCGAAGGCTCTAACGTACAGCCCTACGATGTCAACAACTGGAATCGTATCGTAATCTTCTCGGTTGACAAATAAACGAAACTCTTTTCTCTACCCATAACTGTCAGACGGGCCCGCAGGCGTGACGCCGGCGGGCCCGTTGGATTTTATGGCGGTGTTAGCCGGCGAGCTTGCCGGCTTTTTTGTCTATCGGCGCATCTCCCAGTCGGCCTTGACGTCGAGATTGCGGCCGCGCACGCGGAGTATCATCGGATAGCAGTCTTTGGCGGCGACATCGCCGGCGGCCGCTCCGTCTTTGACTGTCGGGTTTGACGGCACACCGGCCGCATGTCCGACTATCATGTCTGTCACCTCGCCGTCGCCGACCGAGAGCGTGACGTTGATGTCGGGGGTGGTGAGTGTCATGCCGTTGACAAACTGATGTCCGACGGGGTCAAAGACGCGGCAGTAGGGCGCTTCCTTGCTCCAGTCTTCGACCTCGTGTGTGTCGCCGGCTATGACGGGACGGTCGTTGAAGATGAGCACATATTCATAGACATGCTCGCTGTCGGAGGTGCATGTGAAGCGGTCTTTCATCTGACGACCGCTGAGGTCGATGCTGCGGCGCATGTCGACACCGGGATAAGCCGTGAGTGTCTGCATCTCGGCCGAGCCTCCGTCTTCGCGTGGATTGAAACTGAGCAGACGGCCGACGCTGCGGCGCTGGTCGCGTCCGTCGACGGTGACGGTGTTGTGTGACAGGGTGCGCTTGTACCACTGCAGGTAGTCGGGTGTGCTGTAGCCCGATGTGCCGAAGTCTGAGATGAGCTCGCGCTCGCCGTCGTGGATGGTCAGTGACAGTTTGTCGGGATGGCCGTGGCCGATGCCTTCGCCTCCGAATTTCAGCACGACAGTGCGTTCACCGCTGCGCAGCAGACAGAAACCCGACTGCGGGAACGAGAATCCTTTCTGCAGATATTTACCTGATTTTACGGCCTTGGTCTCGCGCGGATTAAGCAGCGACTCGGGGTCGAGGCGCTTTTTGCCTCCGTAGCAGAGCTGCAGGGCGTCGCCGAGAGTGGCGTCGTTGTAGCGTGCGTCTGCTATCTCATACAATGCGGTCTGCGAGAGCAGGTTGGCTCCGTACCAGCCGTCGCTGTGTGCCGGGAACGACAGGTCGGGGTAGGTGCCGCGTATAGGCATGACAAACATGTCGTGGAGGTCTGTGTCAAACAGGTTTATGCCGCGGCAGCGCACGGCGTTGGCGGTGAATATCAGGGCCTCGAGAGGATAGTAGTGGTAGTGGGGCGAGCCCTCGTTAATCCAGCCGTCGGCATTTTTGTGCTTTTTGTTGAGGGCGTGATAGCCGCGCTCGCGGTCATTTAGGGCGATGTCTATTGCCTTGTCGTCCTCCAAGGCGATGGCAAGCGCCACCATGCCGCTGTTGTGCCACATCTGCCAGTTGGCGCCGGCGGGAC
The DNA here is from genome assembly GCA_965143025.1 of uncultured Bacteroidales bacterium. Classification (GTDB taxonomy): domain Bacteria; phylum Bacteroidota; class Bacteroidia; order Bacteroidales; family Muribaculaceae; genus CAG-873. The sequence goes on along the minus strand of CBCSTG010000007.1, from coordinate 48,349 downwards.
GGCGTTGCAGCAGACCTAAGGCCGGACGCAGATAGCCGCGCTCGATGGAGTCGCGTTCGGCGGCAGTCAGCAGCGGGCGCACGGAGGTGTAGGCCATGGCGATTTTCGTGGCCCAGTTGGCCTCGTCGAGACTCTGGGCAAAGGCCTTGCCGCTGTGCTGGTCGGTGGCTACGAAGCCCGAGTTGTGCTCAAACCATCCGTCATAGAGCGATGCGTAGTCGAGGAACATCTCGCGGATGTAGTCGGCGTAACGGCGGTCGCCCGTGGCGAGGTAGACATACATGCAGTTGTAGAGATAGTCTTTGTTGCGCGAGTGTACCTGATGTACCCACGCGTGGTCGTAGCGGGCGTTGCCGCTCCAACGTTTGCCGCAGGCGGTGCAGAGGTGTGCTTTGGGCGAGTCCCAGTCGAAAGTAAACAGCAGGTTGTGGACCGGGCAGAAATAGTCATGGAAGTGGCCGCCCGGTTCGTCTTTGAGTTTGAGTTCGTGGCGACGGCGTTCGCTGATGGCTTTTTTGAGCTCGGCGATGACTTTTTTGCCGCGCGGAGTGCGTGCGACAGTCTTGATGGTGGTGATATCCTCGGGCGAGAAGAAGTAGAAACCCTGCTCGCCGCGTGTGGCTATCTTAGACCAGTCGCCGCCGTAATAGGCGCGGCGCAGATCGGCTACGGCCTCGTCGTCACCGCGTGACTTGAACATGTGCTCGAGGTCTTTGTAGATGTAGAAGGCGAGCCAGTAGCCCGAGTTGTAGCGCTCACGGTCGCTGCGGGCTGTCATCCATTTGGCATACCAGTCGGGATTGAGGCCATACTGGCGGGCAATCTCACAGGCTTTAAGAGCGCGCTTCCAGATGCCGTCAGACATGCGTTTTGACAGGGCCTGCCAGTCTTTGTAGCTGTAGCCGGAGATGTCGATGGGCTCGCAACGGTCGTCGATGCCGAGCTCGGCAAACGAGACGCTGTCTTCGTAGACCTTGTCGCCGTCGAGGTCGTAGCTGATGAAGTCGATAAAGCCGTTGCCGTCGCGGTCGGCGTAGCTGACCGTGGCAAATGATTTGGGATAGAAATCCTGACCCATCCACAGACGGTCCCAGCCCTCGTAGTACTGTGCGTTCTGGTCTATGCGCCACACGCCTGTCTCGGCGCCGGCGAGATGCAGACGACCGTCGAAACGGCTCAGATAGAGGCGCCCTTTGCCAGAGTTGTCCATATCCCACTCGCCGCGGTCGCCGGAGGCGTCGCTCTGCTTGTGGTTGTCGACTCCGCCGTTTTTCCATCCCGATTTGAATGGGTCTCGCGGCTCATAGAACTCGACGCGCTCCCAGCGACCGTTGTCGTCGTCTTCGTCGTAGACAAAGTTGACGCGCGTCCACTTGCCCTCGCCGAATATCTTGCGCGGAGCCTGATTGTGGTCGGCATAGACGAGATGAGTCAGTTGACGGTAGCGCGGGTCGAGGAAATATTTGTCATGGGCCGGATTGCCTCTGAGGTTGCGGACCTCGTGGCGGCAGTCGGAGTAGTCAAAGCCGGGACCTTGGAAGCCGAGCGTGAGGTCGAAGTCAAACTCGTTGCCCGTGCGGTTGTCGTTGTCAAGGTCTACGGCATACGAAATCCAGTCGGCGCGGCCCGAGTACTGCGGACCGGTGTAGCCGGCGAGACTGTCCTCGCGGTTGCGGCGCGGCGAGTCGACGACACGGATAGCCATCTCGGTCAGACCGTCATTGTCGGGGTCATAGAACAGGAAGGGATTTTCCCAGTTGACGCTCAGATCGGCCTGAGATGTTGTCGGAGCGTGCATCTTCATGAACATGGTCTGACCTGCATAATCCTCGTAGAAATCAGACAGGCCTACGTGGTCCCAGCAGCGCAGCGAGAAGTCGTTATAGTTGATGTAGTTGAAAATATTGTCACGGTCAAGGTCGCGGATAATCATGTAGTGAGCTCCGCCGGGGTTGTCTTTGTCTTTATACTCGACGATAATCTGCATGTCGGCTTTGCCGTCGCCGTCCTCGTCGACCCAGTCGATGATAAGGTCGCCCCATGAGCCGAACTCTCCGTCGCGGTTGCGGTCGATGAGCAGGCAGTCGTTGTCCATGTCGCCCTCGGTGTCACCGGGGCGCATGTCGCCGTCGTCGTCTAACCAAAGCACGGGTATGTTGCCGGCGGTCATTGTCATAATCGCGTCAGGGCGGCCGTCCTTGTCGGCGTCGATGTAGGTCGGCTCTGTGCCGGCCGGAGCCGGCGGCAGACGCAGAGGCATAAGATGTGTACGGTAGTTCCAGTAGGGCTTTTCGTTATCAGCGGCTGAGACTGTTATAGCCGGCAGCATTGCGGCGAAAAGCGCCTGTATAAACAAGGCTTTTTTCATGTGTGAAGATGATTGGTAAGAATTTTTGCACAAAAATAAGCCCCGGCGGTTAACACGGGGCTTAATATGTGATTAAATTCTGACAAAAATGTGTGTCAGGGTGCTGTTGCAAGCGCCGAGAGCCGATGTTCGAGCTCAGTGCTGCTAAGACGGGTCGACAGACGGCCGCGATGAGCGAGCGAGATGTTGCCGGTCTCTTCAGAGACGACGATGGCCACGGCGTCTGTTGCCTGAGCGATGCCGAGCGCCGAGCGGTGGCGCAGGCCGAGCGAGCGCGGCACATCGCTGTCATGGCTTACGGGCAGGATACATCCGGCCGATTTGATGCGGTCGTGGGCTATAATCATCGCGCCGTCGTGCAGTGGCGAGTTCTTGAAGAAAATATTCTCGATGAGGCGCGTATTGATGTTGGCGTCAATCATGTCGCCGGTTTTCTCATAGTTGTCGAGCGGTATTGACTGCTCGATGACTATCAGGGCGCCGGTCTTGCTCTTTGACATCGACATGCACGCATAGACGATCGGCATGACCCAACGGCGGGAGTCTGCCTCGAGCCCGTCGCTGTGGTGATGGAAAATCTTGCGCAAGAAGCGCCAGCGACGGTGTGAGCCGAGCTCGACGAGAAACCGTTTTATCTGGTCTAAGAAGAGTATGACGAGTATCAGCAGGCCGATGCTCATGAATTTGTCGAGTATCGTGCCTATCAGTCTCATCTCGAAAATCTCCGATGCGAGCAACCAAACGACGATAAAGGCCATCACGCCGTAGAAGATGTTTATCGTGCCGGACTCTTTCATCAGACGGTAGATGTAGAAGAGCAGCAGGGCGACGATGACTATGTCGATGATGTCTTTGATGCCGATGTTTAACATGGTAGACAGGTAGGGGAGAGTGGTTTATGATTTAAGATTGGCCGGTTTGCGGCAAAAGTCCGTCATAAATTATTGAGACGGCTTCGCGGCACGCTTTGACGTCATGGACGCGGAGAATGGAGGCGCCGCGCTCGACGGCGAGGGTGTTGATGACCGTGGTGGCGTTGAGGGCCTCGTCGGCGCTGATGCCCAAAAGACGTGTTGCCATCGATTTGCGTGACACGCCGACAAGCAGCGGGCGGCCGAGCAGTTTGAAAGCCTCGAGGTCGGCGAGCAGGCGATAGTTCTGTTCGAGTGTTTTGCTGAATCCGAAACCCGGGTCGATGATGATGTCGCAGACACCGGCCTGTGCCAGTCGGTCGGCTTTTGCGGCGAGGTCGGCGATGACGGCGGCGGTGACATTGCCGTCGTAGTCGGTCAGCGACTGCATGGTGGCGGGTGTGCCGCGCATGTGCATCAGCACGTAGGGAACAGACAGTTCGGCGACGGTGTCAAACATCGCTTCGTCGAGTGTGCCGCCCGAGATGTCGTTGATGATGTCGGCACCGAAGTCGCAAACGGCGCGACGCGCGACCGATGCGCGGAATGTGTCGACCGACACAATGGCATCCGGAGCTACACGGCGTATGACCTCGAGTCCGTGGCTCAGGCGGCGTGTCTCCTCGTCGGCGCTGACATCGTCGGCGCCGGGGCGCGAGGAGTAGGCGCCGCAGTCTATCATGTCGGCTCCCTCGTCGACCGCACGGCGCACGGTGTCGGCCAGACGGCTGTCGTCGCCCAAAGTGCGGCTCGCCGCATAAAACGAGTCGGGCGTGAAATTGACGACCGCCATTACGGCCGGCCGCTCATAGGTCATCAGGCGGCCTTTGATATTGAGCGAGAAGGGAGTCATCATAATTGGTCTGTCGTGAGTTTAGACGGAGTGTCAGCCTCGGCCGGCGCGCTTGCGCTCGAGTTCGTCGAGGATGATTTTGCGCAGACGCAGGTGGTGAGGCGTAACCTCGACATACTCGTCCTCTTTGATATACTCGAGGGCTTCCTCCAAAGAGAAGACGACGGGCGGCACGATGCGGGCCTTGTCGTCAGCGCCCGAGGCGCGCATATTGGTGAGTTTCTTTGATTTTGTAACGTTGACCACAATGTCGTTTTCCTTAGCGTTCTCGCCGACGACCTGTCCGGCATAGACCTCGTCCTGCGGGAAGATGAAGAATCGTCCGCGGTCCTGCAGCTTGTCGATGGCGTAGGCGTAGGCCGTGCCTGACTCCATGGCGATGAGCGAGCCGTTGGTGCGTCGCTCTATATCGCCCTTCCACGGCTGATACTCGAGGAAGCGATGGGCCATGATGGCTTCGCCGGCAGAGGCGGTCAGCACGTTGTTGCGCAGGCCGATTATGCCTCGTGACGGTATCTGGAACTCCATGTGCACGCGGTCGTTCTGGGCTGTCATCGAAATCATATCGCCCTTGCGCCGTGTGACCATGTCGATGATTTTTGACGAGTATTCCTCGGTGACGTTGATGGTCAGCAGCTCGACAGGCTCGCATTTGCGGCCGTCAATCTCCTTGATGATTACCTGAGGCTGGCCGACCTGCAGCTCATAGCCCTCGCGGCGCATTGTCTCGATGAGCACTGACAGGTGCAGCACGCCTCGGCCGTAGACTGTCCATACGTCCTCGTGGTCGGCCTTGTGGACGCGGAGGGCGAGGTTGCGGTCGAGCTCGCGTGTGAGGCGGTCGCCGATATGGCGTGATGTGACATATTTGCCGTCGCGGCCGAAGAAGGGCGAGTCGTTGATGGTGAATGTCATCGACATCGTCGGCTCGTCGATTGCTATACGCGGCAGCGGCTCGGGATTGTTAACGTCGGCGACGGTGTCACCGATTTCAAAGCCCTCGATGCCGACAAGGGCGCAGATGTCGCCCGAGCTGACGCTCTCGACGCGTTTGCGGCCCATGCCTTCGAATGTATGCAGTTCCTTGATGCGCTGACGCGATACTGTGCCGTCGCGGCGGCAGAGCGCAATCTCCATGCCTTCGCGCAGTGTGCCGCGGTGTACGCGTCCGATGGCGATACGGCCGACATAGTTGGAGAAGTCGAGCGATGTGATGAGCATCTGGGCGTCGCCCTCGAGCACCTGAGGCTCGGGTATGTGCTCTATGATGGCGTCAAGCAGCGGCAGGATGTTGTCGGTGGGCTTGCGCCAGTCGGTGCTCATCCAGCCCTCTTTGGCCGAGCCGAAGATTGTGGGGAAATCCAATTGGTCTTCGGTAGCATCCAAGTTAAACATAAGGTCGAACACCATTTCCTGCACTTCGTCGGGACGGCAGTTGGGTTTGTCGACCTTGTTGATGACTACAATGGGTTTGAGTCCGATCTGTATGGCTTTCTGGAGCACGAAACGCGTCTGGGGCATCGGGCCCTCGAAGGCGTCGACAAGCAGCAGACAGCCGTCGGCCATATTGAGCACTCGCTCGACCTCGCCGCCGAAGTCGGCGTGTCCCGGGGTGTCTATGATGTTTATCTTGTAGTCTTTATAGTTTATCGAGACGTTTTTTGAGAGGATTGTGATGCCTCTTTCGCGCTCGAGGTCGTTGTTGTCAAGGATTAGTTCGCCGGCGTTCTGGTTGTCTCTGAAAAGGTGACCGGCGAGAAGCATTTTATCGACTACCGTGGTTTTGCCGTGGTCGACGTGGGCAATGATAGCGATGTTACGTATTTTCTGCATACACTATTGGATATTTTTACAACTTGCAAAGTTAGTAATTTTTCGGCAATTACGGCTTGTAAGTTTACTGAGTATGTCAAAAAAATATGCCTCGACCGGTATAAAGTGCCGGTCGAGGCATGATGTAGTGTATAATCGCTTGTCAATCAACGGGTCCATCTAACAGCAGGTCGTGGGCGCGTTTGGCCTGACCGTCACCTTGGGCCGACGAGCGGCCTGTGGCGAGACCGATTGAGCCGAAAAGTTTGCGCCACATCGCGGCGGCTGCATCGGTGGATATGGTGTAGTCTACGGTCGACAGCGTCAGGGCGGTTTTGTCGCCGAGCGTTGTCTGCATCCAGCAAAGACCTGACGGCTTGTGGAGCGATTCGTATAAGACGACTTGCGCACATTTGTGATGCTCGGCGGTGTTGTTGAACAGCGACCAGTCAATGCTCGAGGCGGTCAGCGCGTCGCGTCCTTTGACGGTGAGCGGACCCTCCATGCAGGTCTTGACGATATTGCGGTCTCCGTCATTCTCGGCGAAATAAAGCTCACCTAAGCGGAGATAATTGCCGAGCGCCGAGCCGGCAGCAGGATCCATGGCTGTGGCGCTGCGGTCGTTAAACTTCAGGCTGTCTCCGGTCCATGAGGTGAAGGCCGGACTTACCGACGCTTTGTCGCGTCCGAAGGCTACGACGGCGACTTTATTTTTGGATTTGGCGATTTGGCGGTCAAGAGCCTTGAGCGCATCGGCGTCAGCCGTAGACATGTCTATGACAAACATCGTCGAGCGGTCAGGCTTGTCGGTGACGCTGACGCCTGATCTGCTCAGGAAAGAACTCAGCGAGTCTGACAACTCGCCGACGGCGCAGACCTTGTCATAACGCGCAGCAGGCATGGCTTTCGGCTCTCGGGCATCGCGGTCGGCCGGCTGTTCCCACACGCCGCCTGACAGGGCTGCTTTGAGCGCATGGAAAAGCGGCAGCGGGCGGTAGAGCGGCAGCGCAGGATCCAAGCCGGGGTTGAATGTCGTCACGTAGGGCGGGATACGCTCATACTGATAGCCGAAACGACCCTCCTCATATGGCTTGCCGGCCCAGATGCCGTCGTTGCTGTCGGGCAGACGGCTGAAGTCGTGATAACCGAGGTTGAGATGTTCGATTCCAAACCAGCTTATCTCTGACGGCGAGTAATATGCGAGGTATGGCAGGGCCATTTGGGTGACATTCTGATAAAGGTCTGCTGCGAGAGCGCGGCTGCGTCCGCGATATGTGCGGTAGGCGTCATCGCCGGCAAACTGTGTCAGCTGCGACGGGCGTCCGTAATAAGTAGCTCCCGACTCGCCGACAATCAGCGGTTTGTCGAGTCCGCGAGGCAGGTCTTCGACACGCAGGCCGTGGCCGAAGTGCTTGCTCCATACGGGCAGACGGCCGTCCATGTCACGGTCGCCGTCGAGAGTGATGAACGGGCGCGTGCGGTCATACTCGGCGGCGCTGCGGGCGAGGGCTACGAGGCTATCATTCCATCGGGCGTCGGTGGCCGAGTCGGGCTTGTTGAGCAGAGCGATGGCAAACATCTCGTTGCCGGCGCTCCAGCCTATGACCGACGGATGGTTGCGGTCGCGGTGTATCAGTCTCGCGAGGTGTCGGCGTGAGCGCGCCCATGTGACCGGCTCTTCGAGATTGAGGCGTATCGACGAGCCGAAGAGCGCGGTCTCGTCTAAAACCATCAAACCCATTTCGTCGGCGAGGTCATAGTATGCTCGCGGCCACGGCTGTGCGTGAGGACGGACGGCATTGCCGCCGAAGTCCTTAATCATCTTGAGCCACGCCCATGCGAAACGGCGCGAGCAGACATACGCGCTGAACGGATGCTGGATGTCGCCGAAACACTGTATCTTCTTGCCGTTGAGACGAAACTCGTCGCCGACGATTGTAAACTGTCGCCAGCCGAAGCGTGTCGACTTGCGGTCAACTGTTTTGCGGCCGTCTTTAAGGTCGAGCTCGAGTGTATAGAGATTCGGCTCGTCGGGGCTCCATAGTTTCAGGCTTTCGCCGGGACGGCAGACGAGGCTGACCCGGACAGATTCGCCGGCCGGGATTTTTGTTTTGACATCTTTAATGTTTATGACCGGCTCGCCGAGAGTCCATGCTATTTCGGGCGCCGAAATGACATCGTCGCCTGCAAGATTAATCCATGGCCGGATATCGCCGCCGATTCTAACGCTGCGCTTGCGTGGTGAATTGTTGGTCAGTGTCACCTCGAAGGTCAGCAAATCAGACTCGACGTCAGGCACGACATATACATCTGAGACGGATATCTCGGGGATAATCATCAGGCTGACGTCCTGCCAGATGCCGAGAAGGCCGTCGGTGTTTGAGCCGGTGGGGTAGGTGGCGCCCATCTTGGTGAGCGTGGGGTGACTTTTGTCAAACAGACGCGGCTGTCTGACGCCGACCATGAGCTCGTTTACGCCGCCCTGCGGTGCGACGTAGTCGGTTACGTCTACCTCAACGGGCAGATGTGACTCGAAGTCGTTGTGGACTTTATGTCCGTTGACCATTATGACCGACTCTCCGGCTATGGCTTCGAAATGAAGGATGAGACGGTGTCCGTCGAGACCGGACGGTGTATCAAACGAGCGGCGCAGCCATGCCATGCGTATATCTTTCCAGTCTTTTGGATAGGAAGGGAAATATACCGAACTCGGCGTGTAGGGATGCCGTGTCCCGGCGCCGGTCTCTGCTCCGCGCCCCCAGTCGTTGACAGTAATCGGGGCGGGTATGTTTATTTTGACCTTCTCCCATGTGTCGGCTGCGGGGGCGGTGAGCTCGGGCGCTACACCGGTCCCCGGGCGCCAATAGGCCGGGACGTCGACGCGCTGCAGCTCCCAGCTGCCGTTGAGGCAGACTTCGTCGCGCAGAGGTTTTTCCTGCGGAGTGACGAAACCTTCGGCCGGAGAGAAGTCGTGGTTGAAAACTGTTTTTTCGGCTTTAATGCTGACGCCGGTGCATATCGCGGCGATAAACAGCATAATCAATCTTGTCTTACGTGGCATCAGAGTGTAATTGCAAAAATGAATGTGATGAATGTTTTCAAAAAAAAGTTTTTCAGGCGCTTAAAGTTACGCAAAAATCATGATATTGCAATATCATAAGAGATATGAAAAAACGGGGCGCTGCAAATCGATGCAGCGCCCTCGTGGAGAAATTTATTTAAATGTCAGTTTGCTTTCGGGTCGCGGGGGAAGATGCGCCACGGCCGATATGCGCCGCCCATGCAACGGACAGTGCGATGCCAGTAGGCGTCTGCTGACAATCGCAGCAGGGCGTCACGCTCAGCCGGAGCATCGGTGACAGCCCAGACACCTTCATTAATCTCGTCGTTAAGCTGGCCGGCGCTCCAACCGCTGTAGCCGATGAAAAATCTTATAAACCCGTCGGTGGGATAGCCCTGATTGACATAATCAATCGCGGCCTCAAAGTCACCGCCGAGATAGAGTCCGGGAGCAAAAAGACGTGCGCCCGGGAAGACCGTTTCACCTAAAGTGTGCATGAACACCATGCGGTCTTCGCCTATAGGACCGCCGCAATAGACCGGGACGTCGGTCTGAGGAGCCACGCCGTCAAGATACTCGTCGAGGGTATGTCCGGTAGCGTTGTTCATTACTAATCCGAGAGCCTCCTCGCCGTCGTTGTAGTCGACGAGCATTATCACCGAGTGATTGAAATAAGACTCGGTCAGAAACGGCTCGGCGACAAGCAGCGAGCCCTGCGTCGCAGCGGCTTTGACAGTGTTTATTTTCAGTATTGATGTTCGGAGGTCTCTCATTGCTTTCATCTTATGAATAGTTTTGAAAGTTTGTGGATAAGCATTTGGCGCGGTTTGTATATTTAAAACAAGTGAAACTCCCTTATTGCTTATCACAGAGGATAAAAAAGCCTATAAAATGCCGATAGTCTCGAACATCGCGGCGTAATAGGCGGCTTTTTTGTCGACCGCGAGCGGATAGGCGCGGCTTGTCGATGGCATGCGCCAGAGCCTCAGTCCGTCGGCCGACGTCACAAACGAGCCCATGGCCGGCGCTGCTGTTGAGGTTAACGACGCGAGGACTTCGGCGGCTTTTTGTCCGGTAGTGGCGACATCGCGGCAACACGGCATCGCCGAGAGAATCTCATCGAGTGGAAAAGGCTCGATTATTTCGAGATATTTGTCAGAGGCGTTGCCTCGCAGACGTCTGACGGCGCGGCCGGTGTCGCTGAGCGCTATGCGGCGCTCGGTGAGCATGCGTTTGATTTTGTCCAAGTCGTAGCTGCGTGACTGCGGGTTGTAATAGGCATTGACATCGTCTTCGAAAATCAAGCCCATGGCTTTCCAGAAGTCGTTGCTGCGGTTGGGGTAATAGAACTCCATGGCGCGGCGGTGCTCACCGGGCGGAAATGTGCCGGCTATGAGGATGCGCGCGCCGTCAGGGATAAACGGAGGCCAAGGGTGATATTCGATGTTGTTTTTATCTGAGGAGAAAACGGTCATGGTTTAATGATATAAAAGACAATAGGAGCGCGGGCCGTCATGGCGGCAGCGCTCCTATGAATATGAGAGTGTATTGTTATGACGCGGGATATCAGGCTTTGATGCGCTCTACGTAGCTGCCGTCGCGGGTATCGATGCGCACCTTGTCGCCGATGTTGCAGAAGAGGGGCACACGCACCTCGGCGCCTGTCTCGACTGTAGCGGGCTTGAGGGTGTTGGTGGCGGTGTCGCCTTTGATGCCGGGCTCGGTGTAGGTGATTTCGAGTACGACGCTGGTGGGCATCTCGCAGGTCAGGATGGTGTCAGATGCAGCGTGAACCATAGCCTCACAGATGTCACCTTCTTTGAGGAACTGTACGCCCTCGATGCTCTCGCCGGGGATTGCCACCTGCTCGAAAGTCTCGGTGTGCATGAAGTTATAGCCCATGTCGTCTTTGTAGAGATACTGATAGGGGCGGCGCTCTATGCGGACCTCTTCGACTTTAACGCCTGAGTTCCAAGTCTTGTCGATGATGCGGCCGGTCTTGACATTTTTAAGTTTTGTACGCACGAAAGCCGGGCCTTTGCCGGGTTTTACATGGAGAAATTCAACGATGAAAAAGTAGTTGCCGTCGATGTCGAGGCACATGCCGTTTTTAAAATCAGCTGTTGTTGCCATAAAAAAGTTTTATTGTAAGCTTAATTGGTGTTTCGTTGGTCGCGGCAGCCCTCAAAATCGTCTTTTGTGGAGCTCGCCGTCATACATGGCTGCAAAGTTACAAAAACTCTGCGATTATTTCGGCAATATATAGTTAAGTTTTTTTGATAATCGGCTTGATTCTCGTTATTAATGATTAACTTTGCTTTGTCATTAACGCTATTTCAGAGCTCTAAGGAAATGAACGAGGAAGCCCTCAGCCAATTATATCTCAAAGACACGGCCTTTCAGAAACTTATGCAGCGGCGCATTTTTAATGTGCTGCTTATCGCATCGCCATATGACGCATTTATGATGGAGGAAGACGGTCGCGTCGAGGAGCAGCTTTATTTTGAGTATGTTTCACTGAATCTGAGTTCGCCTCCGCGTGTGACACGAGTGTCGTCGACCGCCGATGCGGTCAAGGCGCTTCGCTCGGCTCCCTTTGACCTCGTTATAAGCATGCCGAGCATGGATATCTCCGAGACTTTTGCCGGTGCCGCCGTCATCAAGGAGGTAAACCCGTCGATTCCGGTAGTCGTGCTGACACCGTTCTCAAAGGAGGTCTCGCGACGTTTGGAGAACGAGGACTTCACGCATGTCGACTACGTGTTCAGCTGGCTTGGCAATCTCGACCTGCTGCTTGCTATCATCAAACTCATCGAAGACAAGATGAATGCCGACGATATCGACGAGGTGGGAGTGCAGATGCTTCTGCTGGTCGAGGACTCCGTGCGTTTTTATTCTTCGATACTCCCGACTGTATATAAATTCCTGCTCAAACAGTCGATGGTCTTCTCTACGGAGGCGTTAAACGAGCACGAGCAGCGACTGCGCATGCGCGGCCGCCCCAAGGTAATGCTTGCGCGTGACTATGAGGAGGCTGTCACACTTTTCGAGCGCTATCACGACAAGATACTCGGCGTCATCTCCGATGTGTCGTTCAAGCGTGAGGGCGTCAAGGACTCTCAGGCGGGCATGCGTCTGGCTCATTATCTGCGCGAGCGCTCGCCCTATCTGCCCATCATCATCGAGTCGAGCGATGTCGAGAATGCCGCGCGTGTCGGCGAGTTCAACGGCGTCTTCCTCGATAAAAATTCCAAAAAACTGCCTGTCGATTTGGGCGAGGCCATCATGGCCAACTTCGGCTTCGGCGACTTCATTGTCAGAGACCCTGCCACGGGACGCGAAATCATGCGCCTCGCCAATCTCAAGGATATGCAGAAAAATATCTTTGACATTCCTGACGACGCCCTCTTTCACCACGCGTCGACCAATGATATCTCACGCTGGTTTTACTCGCGTGCGCTATTTCCAATCGCCGAGGTCATCAAGCAGCACCGCTTCAAGTCATTAGACGAGGCTCCGGCGGTCAAACGTCTCTTTTTTGACCTCATCGTCAAATATCGCAAGATGAAAAACCGCGGTGTTGTCGCCGTGTTCAAAAAAGACCGTTTCGACTATTACTCAAACTTCGCCCGCATTGGCGAGGGCAGTCTCGGCGGCAAGGGCCGAGGCCTCGCTTTCGTAGACTCGATTATCAAGAAAAATCCCATCTGTGACAACTTTGACGGTGTCACAATTTCCATACCGCGCACAGTGGTGCTCTGCACCGACATTTTCGACGAGTTCATGGCCTCGAACGGTCTGTATCCCAAGGCGCTGAGCAATGCGTCTGACCGGGAGATACTCGACTATTTCCTTGCGGCCCGTCTTCCCGAACGGCTTATCGAAGACTTTTTCGCTCTGTTTGAGGTCGTCGACAGGCCGCTTGCGATACGCTCGTCGAGTCTGTTGGAAGACTCCCATTACCAGCCATTTGCCGGCATATATTCGACTTATATGATACCATATGTCGAGGACCCGTACGAACGTCTGCACATGCTCACGGAGGCAATCAAGGGCGTATATGCGTCGGTGTTCTATCGCGCCAGCAAGGCATATATGTCGGCCACGAGCAATGTCATCGACCAAGAAAAAATGGCCGTAATCATACAGGAGGTTGTCGGTGAGGAGCATGAAGGTTATTATTTCCCGTCTTTCTCGGGCGTGGGTCGTTCGCTCAATTATTATCCCATCGGCGACGAGCAGACAGCAGAGGGTGTGGCCGAGGTGGCTATAGGTCTCGGCAAATATATTGTCGACGGCGGCCTGAGTCTGCGCTTCTCGCCAAAGCATCCCGACAAGGTGCTCCAGACCTCGACACTTGACCTCGTGATGCGTGACACTCAGACGTCGCTCTACGCCCTCGGCAGCAACAACTCCGAGCTGACGATGTCTGATGATGACGGTTTCAATATCATCAAGTTGCCCGTGCAGCAGTTTGCCGGCAAGGGAGTTCTCCGTCATCTCGTCTCGACTTACGACCCTTACGACCAGATGCTGTATGACTATGACGGCACGGGGCGCGGACGACGCGTCGTGACATTTGCCAATGTGTTGCGCGACAAGACTTTTCCGCTTGCCGAGGCCGTCGATTTTATGCTGCGTAACGGTCAGAGCGAGATGCAGCGTCCGGTCGAGATTGAGTTTGCAGGCAATATCAGTCCCAAGGAAAACGAAGACGGTATACGCGGTCACATCTACTGGCTGCAGATACGCCCGATTATCGACAAGAAAGAAATTGTCGACGAAGCGGCTCTTAATGCCGACGCCGCCTCTCTTATCCTGCGCAGCAACACTGCTCTCGGTCACGGCAACATCGAAGGGCTGCGCACTGTGGTCTACGTCAAGACCGATTCGTTCAACTCGGCCGAAAATCCGGTTGTGGTCGGCGAACTCAATGAACTCAACCGCCGCATGGTCGAGGCCGGCGAAGGATATATCCTCATCGGTCCGGGCCGCTGGGGCTCGAGCGACTCGGCGTTGGGCATACCTGTCAAGTGGCCCGATATCTCCGGTGCAAAACTTATTGTCGAGACCGCGCTAAGCAATTATCGTATCGAGCCGAGTCAGGGCACACACTTCTTCCATAATCTTACGTCGTTCGGCGTCGGCTATTTCACGGTCAATCCTTTCGGCGGCGAAGGCATATTCGACGAGACTTTTCTCAACAGTTTCGAGCCTGCCGAGGAGACTGCCCATCTGCGGGTCGTCAGGTTTGACCGGCCGTTGAGAGTCGCCATAGACGGACGCAAGGGAGCCGGAGTCGTTTTTAAACCTGACGAACAATCCTGAGTCCAATATTTTAAGCAACAATCATCACACTAAATACGCTATGTCATTTTTCAAAAATATAAAACGTTCGCTCGGATTCGGCGGCGAGACTGACGACGAGCTTTATGCCGACAGTCCCGACACGTTTGACAATGAGGCAGAGACAATGTCTGCCGGTCGTCGCTCAGACCATCATGGCGAGGCTGCCCTGATTGAAAATCCGGAGCCTGACCCTCAGATGGTGGCGGCAATTTTTGACCATGTCATAGCTACATTTAACGAGGCTCTGCCATCGTTTATCCGCGAGAGTGTCGACCCCGAGGCCCAGCGTCGCAAACTTTACGAAGGTCTCGATGTATCTTTAAGAGAATATATTTCGGCACTTGGCGCTGACGCACGGCGCCGCAGCGAGGCGCGTTTTGCAGCCGAGCAAAGCGAGATGCGCGCCGAGATGGACGGTCTCAAAGCCAAGGCCAAGGAGATAGAGCAGCAGCGTTTTGACATCAAGCAGCAGCAACTCAGCGCCGACCGTCAGAAGCGTGCTCTCAGTGACCGTGTGCATGACCTTGAGGCGCAGATTGTCGCTCTTGAGGCCGACCGCGAGCAGTTAGACCTTGAGAACAAAAGTCTGCTTAACAAACTAAAGGTAGCGTCAATCCACGAGAATGACGCCGACGCCATGCGCGAGCAGATAAGCGATCTGCAGCGGCAGTTGCTTGAGCAGCGCAATGCAGCCGTGGCATCTGACACGGCTGTGCCTGATAACTCGGCTGAGCTTGCCGATGAATTAGAGGAAACAAAGGCCGAGCTCGCGGCGGCAAAGACAGCATTAGCTGAGGCAAAGGCTGCATTAGCTGAGTCAAAGGCGGCATTTGACGAGGCTGTGGCCAAAGAGGCACTCAGCCGTGAGATGGTCACAGACATGCAGCGCCGTGCCGCCGAGGCACGCGAAGAGCTTGACCGCCGCGACAGCGAGTGCAAGGCTTTGCAGGCGAGTCTCGAGGAGTCTCGTGCGATGAATGATGAAGTCGTGGCCATGTCGGAGCAGATGGACAAAATCGAGCAGGCTGTCGAGAAACGTGATAAACTTATCGAAAAACTCAGGTCTGATGTGTCTGCGCTCAAGGAGGAAAACTCCTCACTGCGTGCCACAATAGCCGACAATATAGCAAACAGCGCCGAGACAGAGGCCGGGCTGCGTCAGCGCATCACCGAGCTCGAGTCGCTGACAGTGACTCCGGTTGTAGCGTCCGAACTTGAATCGTACGGTGAGCCGGACGGTGTCGACTCTTCAAAGTCTGACGCCGGACAGATAATGCCTAAAATCTCTGACAGTGACCTGCGCGAGATAGAGGAGAGTTTTGAAAATGCCGACTGGATGCGCTCAGACCCTCCCGCCGATGTGCCGTCGATGCGCTCGGAGGTCAAGGACAGTGATTTCGGCTATCAGGCGCCCGTGCGCAAAAACCATACACCCAACAATGACGCCCAGCTCTCGTTGTTTGATTGAAGAAATCTGAATATTATTGTGTTTGATTATATATGAAATCTGTAAATTATATCCGCACCATAGTTCTGGCCGCCGCCGTCTCTCTGACAAACGGAGCCGTGCTTATGGCTCAGCGCACGGCCGCCGTCTCGGCGCTCGAGCCGTATGTCTATCCCGCCAATGCGCTCAAATCTCCGTCACAGTTTGTGTATATGCCTGACGGACAGAGTTATCTGCTATTGTCTGACGACCACACGTCAATCGTCAGATATGACGTGCGTTCGGGCAAGGAAATCGAGAAGTATGTCGACCTTAAGAATACGCGTGAGACTACTCTCGATGCCATCGAGGGCTTCCGTCTCTCGGCCGATGCATCAAAGGTGCTCGTGTGGCGCAACAGCGAGCCTATCTACCGCCGGTCGTTCACAGCCGAGTATTATGTCTACGAGGTGCGCACACGTCTGCTGCGCCCGCTGTCGACGCAGCATGAGGTGCAGCGCTCGCCTATATTCTCTCCCGACGCGCGCATGGTGGCCTTTGTCGCCGACAATAATATATATGTAAAGAAACTTGATTTCAACACCGAGGTCGCTGTCACTGAGGACGGCAAGGCCAACAGTATCATAAACGGCGTTTCAGACTGGACATACGAGGAGGAGTTTACCGTCACATGCTCGATGGCTTTCTCACCCGATAACTCTACGCTCTGCTTTGTGCGTTACGACGAGAGCCAAGTGCCGTCTTACAGCCTTACACTCTACGAGGGAACGTGCAGCCCGGAGCGCCAGTATGCTCTCTATCCCGGACGCTATGACTACAAATATCCCGTGGCCGGTGCAGCCAACTCGCGTGTTTCGCTTCACAGCTATGACATCGACACCCGCAAGATCAAGGATATCGCGCTGCCTGACGCCGGCATTGAATATATCCCGCGCATAGACTATCAGCCCGGCGGTCAAGTGCTCGTCGTGCCGACTCTCAATCGTGACCAGAATCGCCTCGAGATTTACAGTGTCAATCCCAAGTCGACTGTCGTCAAGTCAATCTATGTCGAGCAGTCACAGGCTTGGATTGACCCGCAGACATATGAGAAACTCGATCTGGGCGAGCGCGAGATGGTCGTCATGTCGTCGCGCGACGGATACACTCAGCTCTATGCCTACTCCTATACCGGCTCGATGCTGCGTCAGATTACAGACGGTGAGTGTGACGTGACCGCATGGTACGGCTCGGATGCCGCCGGCAACTCATACTATCAGCTTGCGGCTCCGACTCCGCTCGACCGCACAATTATGCGCCTCGACCGCAAGGGTGTGGCCACACGTGTCAGCGCCGAGAAGGGCTGGAGCTCGGCATCGTTTTCGCCTGACCGCAGCCTGATGTTGCTATCCTACAGCGACTCTGCAACCCCGACATCTTATACTCTCTGTCAGGCTACAGACGGCAAAAAAGTGCGCGTGGTCGAGGATAACGCCGATTTCCTGTCAAAACTGCCGTCACGATTGCCCTCAAAGGAGTTTTTCACCGTCAACAGCGACGGCTATGAACTCAATGCCTATATGATTAAGCCGCTTGACTTCTCTCCCTCCAAGAAATATCCCGTGATAATGACACAGTACAGCGGACCCGGCTCACAGAGCGTTGTAAACCGCTGGCAGTTTGACTTTGACTATTATTACGCGCAGCAGGGCTATATTATAGTATGTGTAGACCCGCGCGGCACAGGCGGTCGCGGCCGCAAGTTCAGCGACGTTGTCTACAAACGTCTCGGCTATTACGAGACCATAGACCAGTGTAATGCAGCGCG
Organism: uncultured Bacteroidales bacterium; assembly: GCA_965143025.1. Taxonomy (GTDB): domain Bacteria; phylum Bacteroidota; class Bacteroidia; order Bacteroidales; family Muribaculaceae; genus CAG-873. The sequence continues at coordinate 30,741 of CBCSTG010000007.1, read as the reverse complement.
TCACATCGCGTCACTCCCTTATGTCGACGCGTCGCGCATAGGCATCTACGGCTGGAGCTACGGCGGCTATGAGGCTCTGATGTGCGCGACAGACGGACAGACTCCTTTTGCGGCCGCTGTCGCAATCGCTCCCGTGACTGACTGGCGCTATTATGACACGGTCTATGCCGAGCGCTATATGCTGACACCGGCTCAGAACGAGGAGGGCTATAATGCATCAGCTCCTTTGCTGCGCGCTCACCGTCTCGGGTGTCCGTTGCTTATGATGTACGGCACAGCCGACGACAATGTGCATCCGGCAAATACCCTTGAGTTTGTCTCGCGTCTGCAGAGCGCCGGTTTGCTCTGCGACATGTTTGTGTTCCCCAACATGAATCATTCGATTAACGGATGCAACGCCCGACGTGTCGTATATGCCAAAATGCTCGATTTCTTTGACCGTAATCTCAAGTAAAAGATATGTCACATAATTATACAGTATCTACGGCGACTGTGAGAGCACTTTGGAACAACTGGGCTCTCGCTTTCGGAGCGATATCCGTTGTGATGCTGGCTCCCCTTATTATTTCCAAGAACTGGCTTCCGCTGCTGCTTTATGCCGAGGCATACGTGCTCAGCCTGAAACTCAAAGCTTCGTTTGACACAAAGAGACGTCAGACAGTATGTAATCTGATACTGCGTGTGGCGATGCTGATAATATTCTGGTCGGCTACGGTGATGCTGGCAATCAATTTGCTGCAGGCCGAATGGTTTTTCGGACGTATGATGGTCTGGGAGCCTTTCAATCCCGAGCATCCCTATATCTGCTCGCTTATTGTCTTTCCGACTGCGCTCATCGTCTGCGGCTATACGCTGCTGATGGGCCATAACCTTAAGTTCTGTCAGGATTGTCAGGCGCGTTACGGCTATTATCCCGGCGATGGTATCATCGCTACATTATATTATCGCGAGTCGCGCAATCAGGTCAAGCTGTTGCTCTGGCTTTCGCTGGCTCTGACTTTGATAGACTGGGCGTATTATTATTTCTTTTACATCAATGTAAACTATAACACGCCCGACCGTTTTTATTTCACGATTATGCCTGTTGCAATATATCTTTTCTCGCTCGTCTATATGGGTGTCAGATATATGAACATGGCCGACCGCATATCAGAGCACGCGACACATCCCGATGCGCCCAAGCCGATGATGACGATGGTCAGATTCCTTATCTTTTCGGGCGATTCGGTCTTTTTGGCGCCCAACACAGACGAGCTCTTTGACACTCCGGCGCGTATTAATATACCGCGTCGCGAAAGCCTCGAATTGGAGCAGGCGCGTGCCGATTTCGAGCGTATAGCCGGCATCAAAGACTTTGAGATAAAGTTTATGTATGCCAACGAGGGCTATGTCAACGGAGCGAATGTGCTGCATTATGCGGTCTTCCTCAACGACGAGACCATGCAGATGGAGCTTATCGGCTTATGGTTAAGGATAGACGAGATTGACCGTATGTTGCGCAGCGGGGGGCTCGCACCTATGCTTCTCAATGAAATATACCGCATCTATAATGTCACGATGGCATGGAAGACCTATGACCGTGACGGGCGCCGCATATATCCGATAAAGAACTATCATCCGACTTTCCGTTTGCGTGATCTCCGTCACTGGGATGTGGACTATAATGACCTGCACTGGCTGCAGGTGGTGACAAACAACGAAGACCGCCCCTTCTACCGTCTTCGCCGTTTCTGGCGCAAACTTTTCAGAATTGCGCCCTGACCGTAATGGCTAAGCTTTTAGTAATAACGGGTCCCACCGCTTCGGGCAAGACCTCACGGGCTGTCGATGTGGCCCGTCGGCTTGACGGAGAAATCATCAGCGCGGATTCTCGCCAGATTTATCGCGGCATGGATCTCGGCACAGGTAAGGACCTCGCCGACTATGGCTCCGTGCCGTATCATCTGATAGATATCGCGCCGGCCGGTTACCGTTATAATCTGTATGAATACCTGCGTGATTTTGCAACGGCGCACGACAGCATTGTGTCACGCGGACGCCAACCGGTCGTCTGCGGAGGCACGGGGCTATATATAGAGTCGGTCCTCAAGGGGCTGAAACTGCCCGAGGTGCCGCCCAATCCGGATTTGCGCCGCAGCCTCGAGGACAAGACGCTCGCCGAGCTGACCGACATGCTCTCGGCGATGAAAACGCTCCATAACACCACTGATGTAGACAGTTGCAAACGAGCCATACGTGCCATCGAGATTGCCGAATATTACGCCGAACATCCCGATGCGGCGCTTGCAGCGGAGCCGCATCCGCTGACAAATGCACTTACCGTCGGTATTGACATACCCCGTGATGCCCGACGCCGTTTAATCAGCGAACGTCTCGACCGTCGTCTCGACGAGGGCATGGTCGACGAGGTGCGTCGTCTGATAGACGTGGGTATCTCGCCTGAAGATTTAGTCTATTACGGGCTTGAATATAAGTTTCTGACTCTCTATGTCATCGGGGAGCTCGGTTATGACGAAATGCGCCGTCAGTTAGAGATTGCCATACACCAGTTTGCAAAGCGTCAGATGACATGGTTCAGAGGCATGGAGCGTCGCGGACTGCATATAGAGTGGCTTCCTTACGACATGGACCGCGAGGAATTTGTCGACCGTGTCGTTGATTTGTTATCCGCAGTCGGTGATGAGTAGGACGGGACTGATATTGTTACTTTTTGCATTTGTCTTCTGTCAGCCTGAAGTTTTATGTCAGACATGCGACAGCGGAACCGCTCTTGCGACAGACACCGTCATAGTCAGGTCTGTAGCGGAGGGCATGCGTGCGGCCCGCATCCATCTGCGTGCCGGGCTTCCCGCGTCGGGCGACTTTGAGTGGGGACTTATACTCAAAGACACTGAGGGGAGTAGCCGTCGCATTGTCATCAGCGGTAATACTGACGATTTGCATGACGGAGACTATCCGGCTGCGGTTTTCTTTACAGACAGTGTTGCGCATGTGATGAAACGCAGGGTTTCGCTGGCCACGGCAGCCGATGAGTTTTCGCTGCGTATCACCGGCCGTTACGGTGAGTTCGGAAGTAAATATTCGGATTACGACTTTGAAATCGGTGATGAGAATATCATCAATGTGAGCGCGTTTCTGAGCCGCGGCATGCGTATGTGTCGGTTTGATGTGACGACCGAACGTATGGACCGTCCTGAAATATGCAGTCTGTTTGACGGTCAAGAGAGTCTGAATGAATATTTTGCCGATTCAAAAGATTCGCGTGAGGGTTTCTGGACTTATCTTGACCGAAATCTTGATTATAAAGACTGTACGCTTGGCGGTCATTATCGTATGGCATGTGTAAGCGATAGAGAGGGGGGCTATCTGCTCTTATATATCAGCGGCGCTGAGCGCGGGGCGCGTATCTGGACCCCGATGATGATAAAGGGGCGTCTGCGTCCGACTGCTTTTGTCGGGCATTATGACCTGATATGGACTGATGCTTTCGGTCACACGGAGTCTGAGGCGGAGTCAAACGCTTCGTTTGATATGGCGAACAATCTGCTTACGCTTGACTTCCCGCTTTACGGACGCTCGCAGCTGCGTTTCGCCAAGAGTAAGTAATAGGAGTTACTCGGTCTTCCCGGAGTCTGATACCGTAAACTGTGACGAGTTGGCGTCGTAGTTGACCGTCGAGTCAAGCAGCATCAGCGTGTAATAGCCGCGGGTGCGTTCCATGCTGAAAACGTCGTTGAGATTAGACGTTTCTTCAAGATATTTATATAGCTGCGGTGGCAGTTGGTCAAAGAGCAATACCTGAGGCAAAGGCATGCCGTAGCCGTTGACAGACTGCCATGAGTAGTCTTTGTCGAATGTCATGCCGGGACCGTTTTTGAGGCGTATATGCCAGCCGGTCGGTGTCTCGGTGCAGCTCTCTGCCTGCGAGAAGGGGAAGTACTGGTTGATAAACTCGGTGATTTCCTTAGGTATCGAATTCCACACATCGTCATTATCACTGCATGACGGCAGCAGGAATCCGACACTCAAAAACAGTATTATTATGCGTGCAATATGTTTCATAGATTCAGTGAGTGTTTACAGGCCATATATGAAGGCCCACTGTTAATCGATGTTATAAAAATAGAACGAGGTTAATAGGCGCTTTGTTTGGCTTTGGGACGATTATTTTCGCCAAAAAGCGCGGGTAAAAAGCAGCAGCACGGTGAATACCTCGAGACGTCCGGTGAGCATAAGCAGTGACATAACCCATTTCGCCGCATCCGGAACGATTTCAAAACTGCTTCCGTAGCCGGTCATGCCGGCGCCGAGTCCGATATTCGACATGCAGGACAGAACGGAGAAAAATGAGTCGACAAGCGGCATCCCGAGAGCCGTCAGTACAAGTCCGCCGATGAAAATAAGAGCAACGTAGATGCAGAGGAAGGCGATGACTTTGTTAACCAATTCGGGGCTTACTACCTTGCCGTTGATGCGCACCGGCAGAATAGAGTGGGGGTAAAGACTGCGGTATATCTCGTTGCGGCAGTTTTTGACTAAATACAGTAGACGGTCGATTTTGGCACCGCCGGCAGTCGAGCCGGCGCAAGCTCCGAAAAACATCATAAAGAACATCAGCGCTATGACAAACGGGCCCCAGCTTTCGTAATTTGTGGCCGAGAATCCGGTTGATGTCATAGTCGAGATTATCTGGAAGAGAGGATTGATGGTAAGATCCTCCCAGCTGTGGACCTCGTTACGAGATATGATGCAGATGACGAAAACCAAGAAGAAAAAGGCAATCAGCATTATATAGGTGCGGAGCACGTCGTTGCGCCTGAGCTCTTTCCAGTTACCGCATAAAGCGCGGTACATCAGGGCGAAACTTACGCCTCCCAAAAACATGAATACAGTGATTACCACTTTTATGTAGACCGAGTCGTAGGCGGCAATCGAATTGCCCTCGGTCGAGAAACCTCCGGTCGAGATTGTGCCGAATGAATGACAGATTGCCTCAAAGAAATCCATCGGTCCGGCCCATAAAAGCATGACGAGGATAAATGTCAGACCGATATAAATATACCATAGCGCTTTGGCGGTCTGAGATATACGCGGACGTATCTTGTCGTGGGTAATGCCTGTTACTTCGGCGTTAAACATCTGCAAGCCGCCCGAATGGTTAAGCATGGGGAACACGGCGAGAGTGAAAAGTATTATGCCCATGCCGCCTATCCATTGCATCATGGCGCGCCATAATTGCACGCCATGGCTCATATAGTTTATGGATGCGAATGTCGATGCTCCGGTCGTAGTGAAACCCGACATGGCTTCGAAAAACGAATCGCTGACGCTCATCGGAGTCGTACAGAATATGAACGGCAGCATGCCGAAGGCCGAGTAAAAGACCCAAACCATCGACGTCAGCAGGAAGCTGTCACGTTTGCCCATGTGGCTAACACGCGGCCGGGAGAAGACCGAAAGCATTACGCCGGCGAGAAAGGTGCCTGCTGCCGTAAGCCCGAATGACCAGACGTCGGCTTCATCATAAATGATGCAGGTCAGGGTAGGGAAAAGCATGAAAACGGCCTCGATAGCAAGCAGCAGGCCGATGATGCGCATCAGCATGCGTATATTGACTAAGGGTTTTTCTGCCGGTTTCATTATGCCTTGTATTTAAATGCCAAAGTATCAGTTAAATAATTTCTCGACTTTATGTATTGAGCCGGAAAGACAGAAGACGAGAACATGGTCGCCGGCCTGTATGTGTGTCATACCGCCGATAAGCATGCCCTTGCCGTCGCGTATCAGTCCGGCGAGTGTCATGTCGCGAGACAGGCGCAGGTCTTTGACCGGCGCGGAGGTTATTTTGGAGCCGGGTTTCACTTCGAGTTCGGCGACTTCGGCGTCGGCAAGTGCCAGACACTTGGCCGTCGACGAGTCAGAGTCTAAAAGCATCTGGAAAATCGAGCTCGACGCGAGCAGTTTCTTGTTTATGACCGTGCCGATATTCAGGCTCTCGGCCTGTGAGATAAATTGCAGGTTTTCGACTTCGGCTATGGTTTTTTTGACACCTAACTCTTTGGCTGTAAGGCATGCGAGAATGTTGCTTTCGCTGCTGTCGGTGAGAGCTATGAATGCATCGGTGTCTTCGATACCGATTTCAGACAATAACTCGGGGTCGCGGGCATCACCGTGTATAATCTCGCAGTCGGCGCAGATAGTCGGCAGTTTACGGCAGCGCTCGATATCGTTCTCAACAATGCGGAAATCAAAGTTTTCGCCGGCCATGACGGCTAAACGTGCGGCAATCTTGCTGCCCCCCATTATAAGAACGCGTCTGATGCGCTGGGCTACTTTGCCCGTAAGTTCGATAAGGTCGTAGACATGGTCGCGTGTCGTGGTGATATAAAGTATATCGCCGCTCTTGATGATATCGTCGCCGCGGGGGATGATTGTCTCGTGATTGCGTTTGATTGCCGAGACATGGAAGTGATGGTTGGTATTGGCGAAGTCCTTCAGGTGCATGTCGGCGATGAGGGCGTTGTCGTGGATTTTGACACCGACAAGTATGATTTCGCCGTTGTGCAGCTCAAACCAGTGGCGTACCCATGAGTGGTTAAGGGCTGTGATTATTTCCTGTGCGGCAAGATATTCGGGATATATGACTCGGTCTACGCCCATCTGTTTGACAAAGCGGCTGTTGCCGGGCGCCATATAGTCGTAGCTGGTGATTCGTGCGACAGTCGTCGACGCTCCGAGGCTCTTTGCCATCGAGCATGCGACGACATTGTCGGTCTCGTATGGGGTTACGGCAATAAAAAGGTCGGCGGAGCCGGCACGGGCCTCGCGCAGAGAGCCGAAGTTGGTCGGATTGCCGACTACGGTCATCAGATTATAATTTGCGTCAAGAGAGGCAAGTTTGTCGGCGTTTTCGTCGAGAAGTATGATGTCCTGTTCCTCGTTTGACAGTAATTTTGCCAGATGGGAGCCGACTTCGCCGGCACCTGCGATTACGATATTCATCTTAGATCTGACTGACTGTTAGACTTTGTGTTGGCCACTGCACGGCAGATGGCATCGAGTATGCCCTCGGCATCTGTGTGGCAGAGCGAGGCGAGCTGAGCGGGGGTGCCCTGAGAGATGAACTTGTCAGGAATACCCACGCGTGTCAATGATTTGACATTCAGGCCGAGGTCGGCTATGCGCGATGCGACTGCGCTGCCGAGACCGCCCTCGACGGTGCCGTCCTCGACAGTGATAATCGGCAGACCGGTTGCGGCTACTTCCTTTATGATATTGTCATCCAAAGGCTTGAGGAATATCATGTCATAGTGTGCGACAGATATGCCACGGTCAGCGGCAGCCTTTATGGCTTTTGTGACCTCGGACGCAATAGTGCCGATACTGAGCACGACGGCATCATTGCCGTCAGCAAGTTTCTCGCCGCGACCTATCGCGAGGCTGTGCATCGGACAACGCCAGTCGGCGTTGTTGCCACGTCCGCGCGGATAGCGTATGGCGAAGGGGCCGTGGTCGTCGGCCTGAGCCGTATACATCAGATGACGCAGCATCCGCTCGTCGCGCGGAGCCGACACAATCATGTTGGGGATAGTGTTGAGATAGGCGAGGTCAAAGGCGCCGTGATGGGTCGGGCCGTCTTCGCCTACGAGACCGGCTCGGTCGATGCAGAATGTCACGGGCCGGCGATGCAGGGCGACGTCATGTATCATGTGATCGTAGGCGCGCTGCAGGAAACTTGAGTAAATGCCGACAAAAGGACGCAGACCTTCTTTTGCAAGACCGCCGGCAAATGTCACGGCATGGCCTTCGGAGATGCCTACATCAAAGACGCGGTCAGGCATATATTGCTGCATGGTGGCGATTGACGTGCCTGACGGCATCGCTGCCGTGATGGCGACAATCTTGTCGTTTTGGCGTGCGAGTTCGAGAAGTGTGTCGCCGAATACGTCCTGAAATTTTGGAACGGCCGGAGCGGGTTTCTCATCCTCCTCGCGTTTGCCGGTCACGGGGTCGAAGCGACCCGGAGCGTGCCATGTCGCGGGGTCGTCTTCGGCCGGCTTGAAGCCTTTGCCCTTGACTGTGCGCAGATGCAGGATACGTGGTCCCTCCATGTCGCGTATGTCGGATAGAACTCTTACGATGGTCGGCAGGTCGTGTCCGTCAAACGGGCCGAAATATCTGATATTCAGCCCTTCAAAAATATTCTGCTGGCGTGACAGCAGTGATTTGAGACTATTGTTAAAACGCAGTATCGAGCCCTTGCGGTGGTCGGTTACAAGATTGAGGCTTTTGAAGAGGTTGAAAGCCTTGTAGCGCATATTGTTATATGCCGGCGACGTTGTCAGGTTAGCTAAATAAGAGTTTAGCGAGCCGACATTGTTGTCAATCGACATATCGTTGTCGTTGAGGATGATAAGCAGGTTGTTGGGCGTGTTTGCGGCGTTGTTTATGCCCTCGAACGCCAAACCGCCGCTTATCGAGGCGTCGCCGATGACGGCGACGATATTTCGCCGGGGAGATTCGTGTTTAAGTTGTGAGGCAATAGCCATGCCGAGAGCGGCCGAAATGGAGTTTGATGCGTGGCCGGCGGCAAAAGTGTCATACTCGCTTTCGTCTGGATTGGGAAATCCGCTTAGACCGCCTAATTTGCGGTTGCCGGCGAAGGCGTCACGGCGCCCGGTTAGTATTTTATGGCCGTATGCCTGATGTCCGACGTCCCAGACTATACGGTCGTAGGGCGTGTTGAATACATAATGCAGGGCGACAGTCAGTTCGACCGAGCCCATGCTCGACGCGAAGTGACCGGGATTGACAGACAGTGAGTCAATCAGAAACTGTCTGATTTCGGCGCAGACCTGCGGCAGTTGTTCCTGCCGTAGTTTGCGCAAGTCTGCCGGCGAGTCTATAGCAGGCAGCAGAGGCGCGGCCGTTGTGTGACTACCGTTTGACATTTTTCACATATTTTTTATATAGAGGGACAAATATGATGATAAAAGACGCCACAATGACAAAGAATGTATAAAGTGTGAGAGGACGGCTGTAAATCAGGATGAAAGCAACCAATGCGACCCACACGATAAAAAGGATGGCAAAACCTATTATCACAGATGTCTTCATAATTCGTAAGAGTTAGTCATGACTTGGCAAAATTAAGCAAATTAGCTCAAACGCCCAAATTGTCAGACCGGGTCGACATCATAGTAAATGCTGAATCCGCGCACAGTCGGTGATGAGACGGTGTCGATATAAAGTTGCCTCAGTATCTCCTTGACACGGCGCATCGAGGCCGCAGTCTCAATCTTGAGCATTATCGAGCGGATGTATAAAGACTGGACTCGCTGGACGTGGGGCTCGCGCGGACCGTTGACTCGTGAGCCGAAGAGAGCCTTGAGACGGTTTGCGTAGTCAAGCGCAAAACGCTCGACGTCCTCGCGGTTGCGGTGTTTGATATAGATGTTTATGACTCGTGAGAAGGGCGGATAGGCAAAGGCGCGGCGCTCCTCAAGTTCGTGAGCGTAAAATCCTAAGTAGTCGTGGCGCGAGACAAAGTCGATGACCGGATTGTCGGGCTGATAGGTCTGTATGATGACCTTGCCCTGACAGTCGCGGCGTCCGGCGCGGCCCGAGACCTGCTCGAGCATATTGAAGGCGCGCTCGGCAGAGCGGAAGTCGGGGTAGTGGATGAGAGCGTCGGCCGATATTACGCCGACAAGCGACACATCGCCGAAGTCGAGACCCTTGGTGACCATCTGGGTGCCGACGAGTATGTCGGCCTTGTGGGCCGAGAAGTCGCCGATGATGCGCTGATAGCTGTCTTTGTTGCGTGTGGTGTCGAGGTCCATGCGCAGGATGCGGCGGTCGGGAAAACGCGTAGCTACCTCGTCTTCGATGCGTTCGGTACCGAATCCGACTATCTCGATGGCCGGCTCGTGACATTGCGGGCATGTGCGCATGACAGGATAGACAGCGCCGCAATAGTGGCATACGAGTGCCTCGGGCGAGCGGTGATAGGTCAGCGACACGTCGCAGTGGTCGCATTTGGGCACGAAAGCACACTGTTTGCACCGCGCCATCGGAGCATAACCGCGGCGGTTGTGGAAGAATATCACCTGTGAGCCTCCGGCTATCTCCTCCGATGCCTGCTCGACCGTCGTGTCGGCAAACGAGCCGACTACACGGCCGGCGCGGCGCTCGCGCTTGAGGTCGACAATCTCTATTTCGGGCAGCGGAGTCGACTCGTAGCGCTCGGTTAGGCTTACGAGACCGAATTTGCCTTCGACGGCTTTGTAGTATGTCTCGACGGACGGTGTGGCACTTCCGAGCAGGGTTTTGGCTCCGTGCATCGAGGCGAGCACAATGGCTGCGTCACGTCCGTTATAGCGCGGCGCCGGGTCATACTGCTTGTAGCTCGACTCGTGCTCCTCGTCGACGATGACAATGCCTAATTTGGCGAAAGGCAGAAAGACTGCCGAGCGGGCGCCTACCACGACACAGGGCTCCGAACTGTTGAGCAGCCGCTGCCAGATCTCGACGCGCTCGGCGTCTGAGAATTTGGAGTGATAGATGACCACGCGGTCGCCGAAGACTTTCTGCAGACGTGCGGTCAGCTGGGTAGTCAGGGCTATCTCGGGCACGAGATAGAGCGCTTGATCTCCGCGGCGCAATACATAGTCAATCAGATGAATATAAATCTCGGTCTTGCCGCTCGACGTGACTCCGTGCAGCAGGCAGACATCGCGCTCGAGAAATGATTTGTGAATCCGGTCAAGCGCCGTGCTCTGCGGGTCAGACAGAACGGGCAGCTCGCCCGGTGTGTTGTTGACCGGTGCGAATCGCGAGACTTCGCGATCGAAGATTTCGACAAGCCCCTTGTCGGCGAGAGCCTTGACAATCGGGCGTCCGACATCGGCGCGCTCTGTCAGGTCTTTGAGTGTGACCTCTTTACGGCCTCGCTCGCTCAGCGATATCAGTGTGAGCAGAGTCTGTTCCTGTTTTTTTGCGCCTTTTACGGCGGCAAACATTCCGTTGGTTTTGTCTGGAGTCACGTTGAGGTCGGCGCCGAGACGCACATAGCTGATGCGTTTGCGGCGGAATCGTTCGACGAGTTTCTCCGATACGACTACCGCTCCGCTATCCAAAAGACGACTGACGAGGCGCTCCGGACAGTCGAGACCGGCTGTGCGTGCCAGCTCTTTTGACGACATGCGGCCGCGCTCGTTTAGCAGTGTGAGCAATTTGACCGAGTCATCGTCGAGAGTCGCGATAACCTCGGCCATTGCGTCGGGCTCGTCCTTTATGTCAGGATTTATCTCGACGTTGGTCTCGCTCTCGACTTTAAGACCCGAGGGGAGGGCACATTTGAAAACGTCGCCGATAGCGCTCAGATAGTAATCGGCAATCCATCGCCAGAAGTTGAGCTGAGGATGTCGGATGACAGGCTTGCGGTCAATCAGCGCTGTTATAGGCTTGATGCGGTACTCGCCCTGCGGCGCGTGGGGAGTGAAAGACTCGACGATGCCGGTGTAATATAGTTTCGGACCGAACGGCACGAGCACTCGTGAGCCCACGGCAAGGTCGGCGACCATCGACTCAGGCACCTCGTAGCTGAAACTGCGGTCGAGCGGGACGGGTAATATAATCTGTGCGTATAAACTCATTGTCACATTGTGGCGCGGCGTGATGCGCGGGCGCTCAAATGTGTAAATTTACTCATTTTTTATATACGTTCAAAACAAAAAACGGCTGAACATTGCGACCACGCGGTGTGTTTTACTCTATCATATTAAAAAAGTATATTATGGAAGACAACAATCAGAAAGCTCAGGACGCGGCCATGATGGCACGCGCGGCGGCCGAATTATCGGCTCAGGAAGCCAATGAGGCTGCCAAAGACAAATATCAGGCTGTCAAAGACAATGTGGCTCAGGGTTTTGACAACGCCAAGGAACAAATCAGTCAGACGGCATCTGGACTGATGGATACAATCAACGAGAAGTCGCAGACTATAGGTGACAAGGTAAAATCATTCACGGCTGATGCTTTGGAGCGCGGCGGCGATTTGATTGACAATCTCGCCGACAAGGCACACTCAGCCGCTGACAAACTCCGCAAGTAGCAGTCTAACCGACAGCTTGCGCCTCAAATACGAAGTTGAAGTAAGGATTCGGCTCCGTAAGCAAGATGCGTCCGCTGACAAGTTTATGACTCTCGACAACTGCTTGCGCGTCGGCGCTGACTGCGCCCGGTATGACTGCGTAATGTCCTGTTGAGCCTTCAGCTATATAATTTTCGGCAAGACTGAGAGCGACGAAGCCCATAGTACGGCGCAGATTGAGTTCGACCGTAGCATCCAAAAGCGCCGGGCGGCCGTCACCGCGTCCGGCTATGAGCATGTCTACACCGAGCGGACCCGAGTAGAGGGGTGAAATGACTTCGCTGAGCACAGTCTCAAGCGCGGCGGCAGTGGCCGTAAGCCGTTCGGCAGGATAAGTCGCAGCAAGACGATTGGCGAGATAGTTTTGCGGTGCAATGATGTTGCCGGTGTAGGCGCCGCGCGGGTCAGTATCAAAAAGTGACAGCCCCGCGAAACGGCAATGTCCGCCGTCGGAGTGGAAGAGCATGGCGAAGTCGGCCAGACGGTCATAGGCGTGTTCGGCCATGACCGACCCCTGCTTGGATATTATTCCCGAGGCATGACGCATGACCTCGTCAGGACGAAGTGTGCGGCAGTCGATTATGCCTCGGCCGGTGCTCGACCACGGGGCTTTTATTATCATGTTGCTGTCGTTGGCCAGCAAATCGGCAAGCGTGGCGGGATTATCAATCTCGACGGCCTCGGGTGCAATCTCGAAATCAAGTAAGTCGCGCAGCCAACGGTTTATTTCTATCGCAGTGCGGCGATGTGACAGCTGACGCAAGTGCTCGAGGAGCGCGTCGTCAGGCAGTTGCGAAGGGTCGAAGTTTTCATTTATAAAATTACGGCGTGCGGCAGCGGACCAGCCCCAAGGCGCCGGAGCGAGAGCTGCTGCCGAGCTGTGGTCGTAGAGGCCGGCCTGCAGTCCGAACAATTCTGTCATTGTATCAAACCAGCGGGCGTTGACGCCGTGTGTGATGACTCGGTCACCGGCTGAGGCGTACCACAGAGGCAGAGTCTGCCCGGCCTCACGGAGACGCCGGGCTGCAAGCGGAGGCGTATAGTTGGCGGTGCCTGCGGCGAGCGCAAGGTCGTTTTCGGGGTTGAAAAGCAGCGCCCTTGCCATATCTTACACCATTTTTTCAGCCAAAAGCAGCTCGGCTATTTTCCAGTCAAAAGGTGTGTCAAGATCGAGAGAATGAAGGTCGTCCATCTCATATTTCTTGACACGTCTGAAGTCTGACATGTTGCGGCGTTGCAGCTCACGGGCGTTTATTACATAAACAGCGCCATTGTACTCCCATGCTTTCGGCGCATCCTGCCGTCTGACATATTTGCCGTCGCCTTTGGATATGCACAGATATCCGTCGGCATCCTCCTCGAAACTGTTGTAATAAGGGTTTGACGCAGCTTCTTTGACCGTGACGACCATATCAACGTCGGGCGAGTAGCAGTCAATGGCTCCGCGGATATCTTCTGGACGACGGAAAGGCGATGTGGGCTGTAAAAGGACGATACGGTCATATACGCGTCCGATACTTTTGTAATAGTCGAGAGCGTGCAGCAGCACTTCGTATGTGCCCATGTGGTCTGACGCAAGGTAATCAGGGCGTACGAACGGCACCTTCAGGCCATAATCCTCGACCACGGAGATGATTTCAGCGTCATCGGTAGTCACACAGATATCTTTGTCGTCGGCCACCGAACGTGCGCCGTCGATGGCATAATAAATCAGCGGCCGTCCGCCCAAGAGCTTGATATTCTTGCGGGGGATGCCTTTGCTGCCGCCACGGGCGGGAATAATAACCAGTGTTTTCATAAAGTCTGTATTCTTATGGGCTCGTCTTCCTGATAATCAGCATCGGCTCTGAGCCCGACAACAATATCCCATGCAGACGAGCTTAATCCTTTGCCGGCTCGTTTTACTGTCAGATTTTCATCCGAAAACAACTCGCCTTTGCGGATGGGACGTTTTGCGACGATTGATTTTTGAACGACTTTTGAAATCTCAATCTCGCTGCGATTTGGCCGTTTGATACCGTCGCCGAGCGCTTTTTCGACATTTCTGATTTCGGAGACCATGCGTTTTAACTCTGCCGGCTCGAGTGAGGCGCGGTGGTCCGGCCCGGGCATGTTACAGTCAAGAGTGAAGTGCTTTTCAATCACTTTGGCGCCCATGGCTACGGCTGCTACTGGTATCTCTGTGCCGAGTGTGTGGTCAGAATATCCGATCCTGCAATGTAATGCGTCTTTCAGGGTCAGCATAGCCTTAAGATTGACCTCGTCCATCGGACACGGATAATTAGTCGTACAGTGGAGTAGGGTGACCTCGGGAGCGCCTGCGGCCAACAGTGTGTCATATGCGGTCGCAACTTGGGCGAGGGTTGACATGCCTGTAGACAGTATTACGGGGAGTCTGTATGATGCAATCTGTTTGAGATAATGCAAGTTAGTCACTTCTCCGCTCCCGATTTTGATGAGAGGCAGATGCAGGTCTTCGACAATGAAACGCAGGCTGTCTTCTTCGTCGGGTGTAGTCAGAAAATCGATACCGATATTATTGCAGTGCTCCTGAATCTTGATGAAATCCGTTGTGGTCAGCTCGAGTTTTTTCAGCATGTCAAACTGGCTCTCGGTTTTGTTGCCGGTGTTACGTGCCTGATAGTCGGCCGTGTCTGTGTGACGGCAAACTATTTTTTCGGTTTTCCAAGTCTGGAATTTCACGGCGTCAGCACCGGCCTCTTTGGCCGCATCACAGAGTTTCAGGGCCAGTTCAAGGCTGCCGTTATGATTTACGCCCGCTTCTGCAATTATATAAGTTGCCATATCAGTATCTGTATTTTAAAAGACGGTTGCCATAGTGTGCCGCTTTGTCCGGATTGCATTCTTCCCAGCGCCGGCATACTTCGGTATAAGTATTATTGTCAAAGATTAATTTTCCTATATAAAAATCGCATGTGTTTTTGGAAAACTTGCGTTTGAACTGAAAGAGCGAGTTTGATTCGTCCGAGTCCGTACCGCCGCCAAGATGAAAGCGTTTGACCCCGTGTTTTTTCAATTCCTTTGCCGCCTCCCATAGCATGAAATTATTAGGAGACAGGCTAAGACGGTTTATATCACTCCCGGCGAGATGGTAGTGGCCATAAATGCCGTCATAGAAAAAAATAGCGGCTGCAATAACCTCGTTTCCAAAATTTACGCATCCGATGAAACTGTCGGGGAAAAACTTTTTGAAATTATGAAAGTACTCATCGCTGAAATAATAGAAGCTGTCAGCGTCGAGTTTGTCCATTGTTGCGGTATAAAGCTCCTTGAAACGGTCAAGCAATTTATACTCGTAGTCTGCGGTAAATGTAAGGCCCTCTTTAGCGCCTTTTTTTATGACATTGCGGTTTTTTGTATGGATTTCGTTCATCCACACGTCATCAATCGGTGCTGAGAGATCAATGGCTATGGTTTTGCGGTCATAAATCAGGTCTCCAATCAAATCGAAATTTCTCTGATTGTCGAGCATCGGATGAAAACGTACAAATCCGGCGAGATAACCTTCATCAGCCAGTCCGTTTTTGAAAGCGATAAGTGCTTTTTTGATGAAAGCGTCGTCGTCAGTGTTATATATCGGGCCGCCGTAGCCATAGGCGGTTTCAAAATCCCTTATTTTGACACCGTCGCAAGTTTCATGGTCGCGTGATAGAAAGGGGAAAAGCATGACTTTGTCGCCCTCGGTGTAAACAAACGCCCGGGCTTGTTCGCCGGCCGCCGCATTAAGACGAAGATATTCCTCCGTGAAATAGATATCACGCCGCTCGGCGGGAAACATGTCAAGATAATTATTCCAGCCGCAGGTAATGCCTTTGCCGATTATTTTTTGCTGCATGACAAATAATCTTTAAGCCGGGAGATAATCTTGGCTGCCGTCTGACCGTCTCCGTAATAATAATCGGGGCGGAACTTATTATCAGGAATTTTATCAATGGCATCCTTAAGCCCGTCAAGAGAGTCGCCCGGTGCTGAAATAATGTTTGTGCACAAGTGCCGTCCTGACTGGCGACCGCCGATATTTACGACCGGAACTCCGATAAACGGGGCCTCAATCAGTCCGCTCGACGTATTGCCGATGAGAGCATATGCCTCGTTCATTATCGAAAGATAACGCTGCTGTCCGAGCGAATGAATGAAGTGAAACGAGGGATTCTCCCGGCAGACCGAGATAAAATAATCATTCATGTCGCTGCCTCCCAAGTCTGCGTTAGCGGCAGTTATTATCACCTCGCAGTCTTTAATCGTAGTGACAGCTTTAATCATATTCCGGGCCATCTCGAGATTATAGGCCGTGGACTCCATAGTCTCGGGATGCAGTGTGCATATCACCCATTTTTTGTTCAGGTTAAGACCTAATGATTGGGCAAGCTGAGAGCGGTTTAGCAGATGTGTGCGTCTGAATGTCTCTAATCCGGGCTCGCCGACATTAAAGACTCCGTCGTCAGAGCCGCGCATGCGGATGATGTTATCGGCCGACTCTTTTGTGCCGGGAAAGTGGAGTGTGGCCATCATGGTCACGGCATTGCGCACCTGATTGTCAATGGCACCCTCGGTGACATCGCCGCCCGAAATATGTGCGACAGGTATGTTCTGGATGAGAGCCGCGGTGCATATCGGCAGCAGTTCGTAGCGGTCGCCAAGAACGACCAAAATATCAGGAGCCAGCTCGCACAGGGTGTCTGCGAAATATGTGCCGCACAGACCGGCTGATTTAGCCACGCCTAATGCAGAGCGGCTGTCTATCGGATATTCGACACGCCGGGTGATATGGTGTCCGTCAGCCTCAATCTGTCTGTAAGTCAGGCCTTGCTCTTCTGACAGATGGGCTCCGGTCACGACCAATGACAAATCTATCTCAGAGTCTTTCTCCAAGTCGGTAATGAGCCACTGCAGAGGGCCGTACTCTGACCTTGCGGCGGTGACAACAGATATTTTATATCTTCTTTTCATTGGTCGGATATGAATGACAAAGGATAAATATCAACGTCGTTCTAATAAAATGAATCTATCGGTGCGATTCATGGCTTTTAGCTCGCGAAAATCATATACGCCATCGACAATAGCGAATGAGTTATTTTTAAAGCATTTTTGCGATGCGATATTGTTCTCGGAGACCCATGCGATAATCTTTTTATCCCGGCCAAAATTATCTTTAAGGTAGTCTACAGACATCTTGATAATCTGATTGCCGTAGCCTTTGCCGGCATATTCCGATAACACGCTATATCCGTCGAGCTCGGCGCCTTCATTGTTAAACGCAATCTTAGAATAGCCTATCACCTTATCGTCAACCAAATAAAAGAGTACTATCTTATCTGTCTGCAACAGGTTTATGAAGTGCTCTTTTAATCTGTTGTAGTCGGGCGCTTTCTCAAAGCCTGACCATTTTATGGCATTAGAGTCACACTTAAGGTTATAAAAATCATCGAAGAATGATAAGTCTGTCGCTCGTTTGCAAATCATATGCTCAAAGTATGACTCCCGAGGGGATGTTTACAATTGTATCTGCCAAGGCTTCTGTGACGCTCAGGTCTCCTCGCTCGGCCGACTCAAACATGGGCAGATGGGTCATCAGCTGCCAGATGGGGCGAGTCATCACGCCGTGAGCGTTAGTGTATTCGAGTATTGCGTCACGGCTCTCACGGTCGGGCATGCGTATGGCGCAGAGCCAGTAGTTGGAGCGCGTGTCAGTGGGCTCTTTCATAAATCTGATGCCGCAAGGCTCTGATGCGAAATAGTCGGCATAAGCGGCTGCCGTGGCGCGTTTGCTCTCCAAGAAGCGGTCTATCTGCTCGAGCTGGGCGCAGCCGAGGGCGGCGTTGATGTTGGGCATGCGGTAGTTATAGCCGATAGCGTCGTGGACAAACTCGTAGGGGTGGGGCACTTTGGCCTGCGTGGTCAGATGCTTGGCGTATGCGCCGAGCTCCTCGTCGTTGAAAAGCAGCATGCCTCCGCCACCGGTGGTGATGGTCTTGTTGCCGTTGAAACTCATGGCTCCCACGCGGCCGAAAGTGCCGGTATGGCGCCCTTTGTAGAGCGAGCCGATGCTTTCGGCAGCGTCCTCGACGAGCTCAATGCCGTAGCGTGAGCATATCGCGGCAATCTCGTCGATGCGCACGGGGTGGCCGAAGGTGTGCATGGGCACACAGGCCTTGATGCGGCGCCCCGTCGAGCGGTTATAACAGCAGCCGTCGTCGCGGCGCTCGGCGTTGGCTTTAATCCACTTCTCGAGAGCAGTCGGCGACAGACCCATGGTGTCGGCGTCGACGTCGATAAAGACGGGATGTGCGCCGATGTAGCTGATGGCGTTGCATGTCGCGATGAAGGTCAGGGCCTGAGTGAGCACTTCGTCGTCGCGCTCTACGCCTGCGAGCATCATGGCCATGTGAAGGGCATTTGTGCCGTTGACACAGACCACGGCGCGGCGTGCGCCCGTGTAGGCCTCGATGTCGTGCTCAAAACGGTCGACGAACGGCCCGACGCTCGACACGAATGTCGAGTCGATACATTCTTCTAAGTAGCGTTTTTCGTTGCCGGCAAATGTCGGTGCGTGGAGCATCACGCGCTCGCCGTCGGCGGCACGGTAACGCTCGCGTATCATTTCGACTATATCTTTGAACATGGTGTTTTCGTTACATTTTCTGGTCGAGGTTGCGGCCGAGCTCCTCGTGGTGGAAATTAGGCAGATAGTCACGCAGACAGTCGACGACCTCGGCTTTAGTGAAATCGTGACGGGCAAAAATCGAGTCGAGACGGTCGATGAGAGCCGAAACATCGGCCTTGGGTCGGCGTGTAGACGATGTGACCACTCCGAGAGACTTGTATCGGTCGGTGTCGGTGGTCTCGGATTCGACCGTAAATTCCTCGACGTCTTTCTCGCCTGTGGTGTCGCTGTCGAAGTAAACGACGGGGTAGTCGACGTTTGTGTCTCGCATGGCAGCGGCGCGTGCCTTTGCCTCGTTGTCGTCTCGGCAGAGCAGCGGACGGTGGCCGGTGGCGGCGAGGAAGTCGTCGCATATCGACGAGAATGTCTTCATCGATTCTTGGCCGAGTTTGGGATAGAACACTTCGCCGTTGCGGCCGAGCAGGCAGGCGAGCATACATATCTGGCCGCTCTCCTCTAACGACACGAAGTAGCGACGGACATCGCGCGGCGCGACGAGCGGCTGGCGCTTCATCATGCGCTCGACAAAACTGAGCGGCAGTGAGCCGTTTGAAAAAGCGACATTGGCAAAGCGGGCCGTCGTCACTTTGAAGCGGTCGCTGTAGGCCATGATGAGGTCTTCCATTATGCGTTTGCTCGCGCCCATGACGTTGACGGGGTTGGCGGCCTTGTCGGTCGACACGCAGAAATAATGGTCGGGACGGAATTCGCTCAGCAGTTCGAGCAGCCCGCGGGCCTTGATGACGTTGTTGCGGAGCAGGGCTTCGACGGAGAAACGGTCTTTTTCGCTGCGCACGTGTTTGTGGGCCGAGAAGTTGGCGACGATGTCGAAACGGCCGTGCTCGCGGAGTATCTGTTCGAAAACAGGGTCGGCGAAATCGAGTGTATAGGTCAGGAAGACGTCGGGCACTTTCAGACCGTCGGTCGAGCGCAGGTCGCGGGTCAGTTCGGCGAGTCCGTTCTCGTTGAGGTCGACGACATACAGTTCGGCCGGCTCAAATCTGAGCACGGCTTTGATAAAAGACTGGCCGATAGAGCCCGCACCTCCGATGACAAGGACGCTTCGGCCCTTTATTTCTTTACTGAGGGTGTCAGCGTTGTCGACGATGTCGGGCAGAAACATGCTCTCATCGCGCGAGATGACATGTTGTTTTGTAAATTGCTCTAAATTAATCATTACAGACTGTTGATGCTTTGATTTGTTGAGCAGCCTCCGGCGGAGACAGATGCCGGCGGCCTATTATGTCGCAAAGTTAAGGTTTTTATTTGTATATACCGCACGGCCAATGCGTCATAAAATCAATATGGGCGACTTCATCACGAGGTCGCCCATATTCTGTTTTAAAATAAACTTAAAACAATTACATAACTAACATAAAACACATTTTACATTTTCATAGCTCATCGTCATTTAACGGCACAGAGAGGCAGGCGCTTGCATTTCTTAGGTGACAGCGTCGCACATTCTGCCGTGTCGTAACGGCGGTGAAAAACCTTGTTAAACTGACATTAAGTGACGTGTGTTTAATCAATAGGTTAGAGTGCGAATCATAAATTCAATTATAACGCTGCAAAATTACGGTTTCTCCGGCATGTGTGCAAGAGATTGCTTCGCGTTATAAGATTTGTTGTGATTTATTAACCGCTGTGGCATTGATTATTAAGTTAATTTACCGGGACGATAAGCAGTGGTAAAGTGTAGACTGACGCTCAATGCGTTGACAGTCAGTCTTCCGAAGCTATTTTCATGACATTGGCCTCGAAGTTCGTGCGGTCTGTCGCACGAGCTTTCAGGCGGTTACGGTAGGCATAAATGGTGTTGAGAGAGTAGTTGAGGACCTGTGCTATGCGCGTAGAGTCTTCGATGCCGAGGCGTGTGAAAGCAAGGATTCGCAGCTCGGTGTTGAGCAGCTCGCCCTCCTTGAGTACAATCTTTGAGTCGTCGCGCAGCAGTTTATTGACTTCGCTGACAAAATCGGGGTAAAGATGCAGGAAAGCGTTGTCAAATACCTCGTAGAACTCGCGGCTCTGTTCGTCGACAAACTTGCCTGATTTGGTCATGCGGTAGAGGTCGTCGACCTTGCCGGTCGAAATCTTGCGGTTGGCGATTTTGCAGAACTGGTTGAGTTTGTCCATATATATCGAGCACAGATTAAGGAACTGGCTGATATACACTTCTTTAGTGCGGTTGGCTTGCCTCAGGCCCTCGTGGAGTAATTTCATGCGCATATACTGACGGTAGAGCAGTGCAATCATAGTGACCAATCCGATCATCAGCAGCACAATGACGCCGAGCACCCACATCAACGTTTTGCTTCGCGACTTAAGCTGGTCTGAATGAGCTCGTTCGATAATTGGCAGAGAGCGCGATGACTCTATCATGCGCAGCGTCGCACCGCATTTGACAGCGTTCTCGAGAGCTGTCGACAGGTAGGTATGTGCGCGGTCGATGTCGCCGCGGCGATACATGTCGGCTCCGAGTTCCTGCAGGGCTATGACCTCGAGGGTGGCCGCTCTGACGTCATCTATAGCCGAAAGAGCCAGATAATAGTCATAGGCGTCTAACTCGTTGTCTTTGAGCGCGAGTTTTGACAGGTGATGGGCCGCACGCGCACTGTATTCGCCGCTGCTGTCCTTTGAATGTAGCACATCACTCAGATAGGCGCGAGCCTCGGAGTCTTCGCCGGTGAGGAAGTAATACTCGCCGAGATTGAATTTATGTGCCTCGCTGTCAGGCTCGAGCAGCCTGAGCAGATGTTGCTGCCGGTCAAGAGCTTTGGCGTTATATAGTTTGGCCAAGGGTGTGTATGTCGAGTGGAATGATGCCACATAACTATACATGCGCCGACCGTGTTCATAATACATTTCTTTAAGTGTATCAGGCACCGAGTCGGGGTCGATTGACTCGTAATTCTGAATTGCCGTGTCAAAAAGTCCGGCGAGCGGCAGGTTTGAAATTTTATGGAGTCTGAAAGCGAGAGCCTCGTCGGGTGATGCGGCTTCGTTTTCGCCGAGTGTGAAATAAGCGATTGCCGAGTCGTTGACAAACGACGTGTAGGCTCGGCCGATTTCCATCAGCAGATTACGGCGCTGAGCCGCGGGTACGAGACTGAGCCGCACGGTCATCGAGTCGATGTGATTCTGGCGTGCGGTAATGAAATTGTTGCGTTCTTCGAGAGCGTTGTCAAGACGTCTGAGGGCATCGTCGCGCTGCTCGGGGCTGATGCCGATGTCGGTTGAGGCGGCGCACAAGACGCCGGCGCAGACTGTCATGACAAATGCTTTCAGAAACTTTTTCATAGGTAGTATCAGAACCAGCTGTTAATGCGGTCAGCGCTTATGCTGACAAGTATTGTCAGTCCGTCGGGCGTGAAGTTGGGCGACGTTGTGGCGAAAAGGTCGGCTACGAGCATGTCGATTTCTTCGGGTGTGAGCCTGTCGGCCACATTGACGGCTGCAGTGCGTGCCATAGATGCGGCTATGGTCTCATAGAGGCTTGTACCGGGCGTCTGTCCGGTCTGTCTGACGCGCATTATAATGTCTTCGACTGTCTCTCGCGGATTGGCGGCGCTGAGAGCCGAGGGCATCGCGTTGACAGACCATGTGCCTCCGCCGAGTGGCGAGAGGTCAAAGCCCAAAACGTCAAGCGAGTCGCATATCGAGCCGAGCATGATGTCGTCGTCGGGACGCAGGCTGACGGCCTCGGGGAAAATCAGACGCTGAGAGGCTGTCTCACCGCGTGCGACCATTGACATGAAGCGCTCAAAGAGCACCCTGACGTGGGCGCGGTGGCGGTCGATGAGCAGCAGACCTCCGTCGCGCGACGGAGTCGCTATATATCTGTTGCCTAACTGGATATATGAGGGAGTGGTGCCGTCACAGATGCGCGTGTCGTCGACCGGTTTGATGTCGGTGTCGGGCAGTTCGTCAAGTCCGAGCTGGCGTGTCGGAGCCGGTGATGTGAAGTTGCGTGCCTCCATTATGTTAAGGGCGCTACGCACCTCTTCTAAAGAGGCGCGGCGTTGACGCTGTCCGTCGCCAAACCGTGATATCGGAGGCACAGTCGTGTCGGCTGTGAACGGGTTGTAAGAGGTGTCGTCGGCGTCGGCCGGCGCGGCTATGTCGGTCGACGGCTGAAAGGGTGGTATGTCGGGCGCGTCGTTGACGTCGAAGTCTATTGCTCCGATGGCGTTTGACTTTCCGAGAGCCTCTTTGACGGCCGCTACGAGTATCTGCCAGATGGCCGCTTCGTCTTCAAACTTTATTTCGTGTTTCTGAGGGTGGACGTTGACGTCGATGCGCTCGGGGTCGACCTCAAAGTTGATGAAGTATGACGGCTGTGCGTCAGCGGCGATGAGATTTTCAAAACACGAGGCGATGGCGCGCTGGAAGTAGCGGTGACGCATATTGCGGCCGTTGACAAACAGATACTGGTGATAGCCGCGGCGCCGGGCGAAACCCGGCACGCCGACAAAGCCCGACAGCTTGACGATGGACGTCTCGGTCTGCAGCGGTACAATCTGACGTTCGACCGACTTGCCGAAAAGGTCGCCGATGCGTCCGCGCAGTGAACTGCGCAGCAGCTGGTGGACCGTCGTGTCGTTATGTATCAGCGTGAAGTCTATCGACGTGTTGACCAAGGCGAGCCGCTCGAACTCGTGGATGATGTGACTCAGCTCGACATTGTCCTTGCTCAGATATTTGCGTCGTGCGGGCACGTAGGCAAAGAGATTCTTGACCATGATGCTTGTGCCGGGCACAGTGGCGCACGGCTCCTGTGACTCGACGCGCGCGCCGGCAATCTCGATGTGTGTGCCGACGGTGTCGTCGGCCCGCATGGTGCGCATCTCTACATTGGCCACGGCGGCAATCGAGGCGAGGGCCTCGCCGCGGAATCCCATCGTGACTAATTTGAACAGGTCATCGGAGGTCTTGATTTTACTTGTCGCGTGTCGTTCGAATGCCATGCGGGCGTCGCCCGGCGACATGCCCTTGCCGTTGTCGACGACTTGTATCAGGGTGCGTCCGGCATCCTTGATAATAATCTTGATGTCGGTCGCACCGGCGTCGACAGAGTTTTCGACGAGCTCCTTTACGACAGAGGCGGGGCGCTGTATTACCTCGCCGGCCGCAATCTGATTGGCCACCGTCTCGGGCAGCCGTATGATAATGTCGCTTGCGGGCATTTGCAGTCTGAGACCTTGTTTTATTCGTTTATGACGTATGAAATCGCGTCTATATAATAGAATGACAGATAGTCTTTGCCCTCGTCGGCCAGACGTTTGGCGATTGCCGCACGATAGTCGCACATCTCCTGCTCGAATGTCGAGACGCTGTCAATGCCGCGTGCCTTGGCGTCAGTAGCGCAGGCATGTGTGGCGGCCGCATTTTCGGCGTGGCGCGCTTCCATAGCCTTGATGTCTTCTTCGCCGAAGCGGTTTTCGCACACTATGCCGGTGACGGTCAGTGATTTGCCGACGCAGT
Source organism: uncultured Bacteroidales bacterium (assembly GCA_965143025.1). Taxonomy (GTDB): domain Bacteria; phylum Bacteroidota; class Bacteroidia; order Bacteroidales; family Muribaculaceae; genus CAG-873. Next base: position 6,418 of record CBCSTG010000007.1, on the reverse strand, counting down.
CGGGCGAGAAGGCGACGAGTGAGTCGGAGGCGTCGCAGCGCAGGATGACGCTGTCACAGCCGGCCGGGGTGATAAATGCTTTGCGTCCGCCGTGCTTGCACAGATGTGAGCACACACCGCTGACGGCTATCGTGTCACCGAGATGCGCTGCCGGATCAGCCATGAGGACGTCAACACTGACAGTGTCGATAGCGGCTGTCTCTGTGCGCTCGGCGCCGGCTGCGTCGCGGCTGCCGCACGATGTGGCCACATAACCGGCCGCCACTAACGCTGCGGCGGCGATAAACATTTTACAGGCTTTCATTTTCGTGGATTATGTATTGGTTGTTTTTGCAAAGTTAGTCAAAAAAATGATAATTCATCCATTATTTGCTATGTATTGGTATTGGTGTCTTTCGCCTAAAAAGTTGGTCTGAAATGTAACACTTTTTCAATTAATGTGTGATATATTAAATAAATTGCTAAATTTGTAACTTGATTTAGAATGGATAAGTAGTATCTGTCCGTTATGCTCGAAATAAAGTTAAACACATATCAATCATTAAACATCAGCAAATGAAAAAGACTACATTCCGCGCTGCTCTTGTCATGCTGGCCGGGGCGATTTCGGTCACCTCGTGCGGTGATGACATGACTGCGGGAGGCGAAGCGACAGGACGTATTGTGCCGTCGGTTTCGCTTGAGACGAGTCTGTTGACGGCTGAGGTCGGCGCACGTGCCGACAACGATGCCTCAGGCTCTGAGAAAACGGTTACGGCCGATGACCTCTCGGTCACGCTGACGTCTGAAGACGGCTCTTTCAGCCGTCACTGGGATAAATTAGCCGACTTCCCGACAGACTATCAGTTCCCTATCGGTAATTATGTTTTTGAGGTCGGTTATGGCGACACCGAGGCCGAAGGCTTTGACGCCGAGGCCGCTTATGCCGACTCAAAGAAAATCACTGTCGCCGAAGGCCGCGCCACGGGCGTCGAGCTTTGCGCAACACAGACACATGCGATGGTCTCGATAGTCTACACCGAGGCTTTCAAAAATTATCTCGCCCGTGCCACCGTCAATCTGACTGCCGCTTCGGGCGCAATCGGCAGCTTTGTCTACTCTCCCACATACACCGAGTCTCGTCCTCTCTATATCAAGCCCGGTCAGGTCACGCTGCGCGCCGATATCGAGAAGCGCAACGGTGTAAAGGCTACAAATCTCGACCTCGGCGGTTTCGTAGCCGAGGCGCGTCGTCACTATCATGTCACCGTTGACCTTAACGAAGGCAACGTGGGCGGCGCGACAATGCAGATTACTTTCGACGACCAGATTGACGACCGCGAGGAGATCGAGATAAATCTCTCTGACGAGCTTCTCAATATGCCTGCTCCCGAATTCACGGCGACAGGACTTGACAATCCGGAGATAAGTTTTGTCGAGAGTGCATATCCCGGCGACAAGGTGGCGGTCAATGTTATCGCCCGCGGAGGTCTCAAATCCGTCACACTCAATGTCAAATCGGTCTATTTCAACGACCGCTGCGGCTGGCCTGTGGGTGATTTCGATTTGATGACCGCCGACGCTGCCACACGCAGCCGTCTGACCTCTAACGGACTTGATGTCAAAGGCCTTTGGAGCAATCCCGACGCTATGGCCGTGATAGATTTCACCGAGGCTCTCAGCCGCATGTCTGTCATTGACGGCACCGACAACGCGGCCGAGTTTACCCTCAGCGTGACTGACCGTGTCGGCAAAACCACCGAGACTCCTCTGTCGTTCACCGTCAGAGTCCTACCGCTGCAGCTCGCTCTGTCTGAGCCTTCGACCGTGCATCTTGACGAGACCACGATGACTGTCCGCCTCACTTACAACGGCCTCAATCCTGACCAAAATGTCAAGATAGGCTATGTCAACGAGCGCGGAACTTTCACCGCCCTCACAATTGACAAGCTCGAAGCTGTCGCAGGCGTCGAAAATGCATATACAGTCAGCCTGAGCGGTCTGCCCGCCGACAACAAGCCTCTGGCCCTCGAGGCAAAGTGTGGCACGCATACGAGCGAATCTGTCGCCGTGGCCCGTGTGCCTTACACATTCTCGGCCTCTGTCGGTGATGCATCCGGCGTTTACGCAAAGAAAGCCTATCTCACGCTCTCCTCAGCAGACTGCAACGCGGCTGTGCTGACTAAATACGCCAAGGCTTATCTCGTCAACGGCGACGGCACTAAAACAGCTCTCAAGACCACGGCTGTGACATCGCCTGACGCTATCCTCGTCGAAGGTCTCGTCGCCGGCACTACTAATAATATAGTAGTCTCTCTGACCGGTGACCCCGCTCAGATATGCGACCCTGTCGCAGTCACGACCGAGACTCCGACACAGCTCCCCAATTCCGGTTTTGATAACTGGACGAGTGAGAAAAAAGGCGACTACCAATATCTATGGTCAACTTCCAACTGGACTACAGTTAATAATTTAACCACTTCTGAAAACGGTTCAGGCACTAGTTGGACTAATCCCGGTGGTGCAGCTTATAAGGCAACATCCGGCACAATTCCCGCAAACAGCCGCACGACAAAGGGCACTGATAGCGGAGGATTTATTGGCACTAATAAAAGCGGAGACGGTAATACTCAGGGAGATGCTACGCTTCACAATGATAAGCAGCATAGCGGAGCAAATGCCGCTTTGATACGTACTGTCGGATGGAGTAAAGATAACTCGGCATCAGCCGCTACCAGCGGTCAACATTTCAACACCTGTAAAAACAAGACTGCCGGCGAACTTAGTCTTGAAAATTATACATTCGGCAGTCGTCCGTCGTCACTGACATTTTACTATCATTATGATGTCGTTAAATCAGGCAACGGTGATTACGGCACGGTTGAAGTGATTGTTTACGATGCAGCAGGCACGGCGATAGCGTCGGCTTCGTCCAATCTCGCAGAACAGGCGTCCTATACTCAAATATCACTTCCGTTGAGCTATAATAGAGATGCTGCTAAAGCTGCAAAGATTACCGTTAAGTTTAAATCCACCGCTAATGCGGCAGCTGTCAGCGACAATAATCTTGACTTCTGGCGCTGTCCCGGAGTAAAGAATGTGTCAGGAGGCGAGTATGTTGGCTCTGAGCTCTACATCGACGACATAGAACTGGTTTATTAATCACAAAGCAATCACACAGCAATGAAACTAAAATATTCAGCAATCGCTCTGCTGACCACCCTTTCGCTTGGTCTCGGCGCCTGCGACAACCATAATTACGGCGCTGAGGGCGACACTATGGGCCGCGTCTCGTTTGAGTCGTTTGGTGTCGATGTCGAGGATAACGAGACTGTCATCGACACGCGTGCCGCCGTCGATGTCTCAGACTATTTAGTCAAGGTAACCGACTCGCGCGGCGTGACAAAATTGGAATGTGCCTACGCGGCCGTGCCCGAAGTCATGACACTTCCCGTCGGTGACTATACAATTGATGTCAAATCTCACACCGTCCTTCCGGCCGAGTTCAATCATCCTTACTATGCCGGCTCTAAGTCGTTTACCGTCAAGGCTAATGACATCACCGATATAGGTACAGTCACCTGCAAGTTCTCGTCAATACGAGTGACTGTCAAATATTCCGAAAATCTCAAGCCTCTGCTTGGCGACGACGTCGAGGTCATAGTCGAAGCCGGCACCGGCGGACGACTTGTCTTCACCCCGTCGGCTCACCCCGCCGAATCGTTTTCGGGCTATTTTGAGGCTGTCGACGAGAGCACCACGCTCATCGCCACATTCAAGGGCACCGTTGCCGGCAATCCTGACATGTGGCTCCGCAAAGAGCTCACTGATGTCAAGGCCGGTCACCACCGCATAATCACCTTTAAAATCAAAGGTCTGCCCGAGCCTCCCGAGGAGACCGGCACCATCGATCCCGGCACAGGCATCACGCTTGATACTACGGTCGAAGATGTAGACCGCGAGGGAAACGTCACTGTCGACGAGGAGATTCTCGACGATAAAGACCGTCCCGGTCAGGAAACTCCCGAGGAGGACCCCGATGATCCCAACAAACCGGACAAACCCGATCCCAAGCCTGAAAATGACGTGGATATTACAGCACCGGAGCCGAAAGAAGGTGTTGACTCACTCGTTTTTGATAAAGAAATCGTTCTGCCTACGACAGCAAGCGGCGTTGTCAATATCTCGTGCACTTCCGGTCTTGCTCATCTCTATCTTGAAGTCACAACTACAAACGTAGATTTCAAAGGCATTGCTGTCTCGATGTTCGGTGACGGAACAAAACCCTTTGACCTCGCTTACCCCGGCGCGACGGGTGAAACTCTCAAGGGTATGGGCCTCAATGTAGGCGATGAAATCATCAACGAGAAAGATGTGGTCTTTGATATCTCGACATTTATTCCTCTGCTTGAAGGATTCGCCGGAACGACTACATTCAAACTCACAGTAGTCAGCAATGACGGAAACGAATTATCTAAATCACTCATCTTTGTCGCACCCGAAAAACAATGAAAACTAAGTATCTTTTCCCGCTTTGTGCCGTGGCCGTTATGTCCATGACGGCATCCTGCAGCGACGACGAGCGTTATGACGCCGCCGGACAGGGTAGAGTGATTATCGACACGCAGATACGTCAGACCACTGCCACTGTCACCCGCGCGGCCGCTGACGAGGATTACCTCAACAGCTCGCTTATCCTATGGATTTCAAACGACCGCGGCCCGGTCAGAAAGTATAACGGACTTGACCAAATCCCCGCCGACGGCGACTGGCTCAAATCAGGCAGCTATCTCGCTGAGGCTTGGGCCGGCGACTCTGTGTCGGCATCGTTTGACAAACGCTGGTTTAAGGGCAGCACGTCTTTTGAAATCACTCCCGGCGAAGTGACGGCAGTGACTGTTGACTGCAAGATAGCCAATGTGCTCGTCTCTGTGGTCTACCCCGAGGCTGTCACAGACCTGCTTGACAACGTGACGATGACTGTGGGTCACCGTCGCGGCTCACTGACCTTTGAGGCGGCCGACGTCGCTGACGGTCGCAAGGCTTACTTCATGATGCCATCTAATGACAAGAATCTTGTCTGGACCCTCAAGGCCACCAAAAAGGCTGACGGCGCTCCCGTCGAGGTCACCGGCACCATCGAGAACGCCCGTCCCGCAACCGAATACATCCTTACCGTGCGCGGCGACTCCAAGCCCGGAGAGGCCGGCGGCGGCTATTTCGACATCAATGTCGACACTGACGAGGTGGAGGTTTACGACGACATCATGCTCGAGCTTCCTCCGATGGTCAACGGCTACGGATTCGACATCAATGCCCCCATCGTCGGCCAGCCCGGCAATGTAGGGCGCCGCTCGGTGTTTATCAACGCCGGCGACGAGATTGTCAGCGCCACTGTCTCTATTGATAATTTCAGCACCCTGCTCGGCATCAAGGACGACGCCGGCAATGACTTCACTGACCTTGACCTCATCAAATGCGAGGATGCGTTCTACGAGCGTCTGACAGCAGCCGGCATCGAGCGCATCTACAATTATGACGCTGCCGAGGGTTATTCGACGCTCAAAGTCAATTTCCTCGACAATTTCACAAACTCGCTGCCCGAGGGTAACTACAGTTTTGTCTTTACTGTCACCGACTCAAAGGAGCGTCGCTCGGAGGCCACGCTCAATATCAATGTCAACAATGCTCCCTTGGAGCTTGCCGACATCAACGAGGCCGACACTTGGACAAACCGCACGGTGCTCCGCGCTTCCGTCCTCCGCGACGAGTACGGTACAGCCTCGTTTGAGTATCGCACCGCCGGGTCGGGCGCATGGCAGACTGTAGCCGCCACAGCTGACGGCTCGTCACTGAGCGCCGCAATCAGCGGTTTGCAGCCCGGCACAGCTTATGAATACCGTGTCGTCTGCACCCTTGACAACTTCACCTCGACAGCCGGCACATTCACCACCGAGTCTGCATCGCAGCTCCCCGGAAGTGATTTTGAGACTTGGTACCGTCTGTCGGGCTCTAACAACAAGTTGTGGGGTATCGGCGACGAGTCAAATCCTTTCTGGGGCTCGGGCAATTCGGCGCTCTCGTCATACCTGTTCATCGTGAACGCTGATAACAACCCCACATCGATTGACACCTCTGTCAAACATTCGGGTAATTCGTCTGTCAGACTGAAATCGATGGAAGTAGCCGGCGTACAGTTCGCTGCAGGCAACATGTTTGTAGGTGAATTTATCCGCACCGACGGCACCAACGGCGTCATCGGCTGGGGCCGTCAGTGGACATCGCGTCCCGCCAAGCTCCGCGGATATGCCCGTTACGCCCCGGTGGCTGTCACGAGAGAGAACGACGATTATGCTGCCCTCAAAAAAGGCGACATGGACCAAGGTACTATTTACATCGCCCTGCTTGACAACTCTGTGATGCAGGAAGACAGCGGTAA
>CBCSTG010000006.1:0-127971 GCA_965143025.1 uncultured Bacteroidales bacterium | reverse complement strand
AAAAGTATTGATAAAGTAGTAATTGCGTGTTTTTGTGCAAACGCATGCAAAAATAAGTATAAAATTACCCCCCCAATTATTTATTAATCTTTAACTTATTTATAATATGGGGTGAAAAATTGTTTAAGATGTCCGGGCTTCATTAGATTCGTAAATACGGCTTTTTTTTTACACTAAAACACAAATCAACATGACTTCTATTAAAGTGAAATTCAGACCCTCGTCTGTCGCAGGACAAGAGGGAACAATCTACTATCAGATTATCCATGAGCGTAAAGTGCGACAGCTTATATCAGGTTATCGCATATTCATGACCGAATGGGACGAAAGACGCTCGATGGTGACTTCGGTCCCTCAAAGCAGACGACGTACATTTATTCTCTCTATACGCGAGGGTATACGTCGTGATTTGGAGCGTTTGAACAAAATTGACCGCAAATTGGATGCCTGCGGACTTTCTTACACAGCCTCGGATGTTATAGACGAATTTAATCGTTATGTGCAAGAATACTCTCTCTTCAACTTTATGGAGAAGATAATCGCCATTCTCAGACAGAACGGTAAAATCAGAACATCAGAGACATACCGAAGCGCACTTAACAGTTTTAAAAAATTCAGACACAACGAGGATATTATGCTCGACTGTCTTACCTCGGAAGTGATGGAAGCTTATGAGGCATGGCACAAGAGCCGCGGCAATGTCCCGAATACCATATCGTTTTATACACGTGTTCTCAGGGCAGTCTACAATCGTGCGGTCGAGACTGAGGCGGTCGACAATTTGCGTCCCTTCAGACACGTATATACGGGCATTGACAAAACGGTCAAACGAGCTTTGCCTATAGCGGTCATTAAAAAAATCAAGAAACTGGACTTGTCACATTCGCCGGCTCTCGATTTTGCGCGCGATATGTTTATGATGAGTTTTTATTTCAGGGGAATGAGTTTTATAGACATGGCTTTTCTCAAAAAGACAGATTTAACGGACGGATATATCGCATATCGCCGCCGCAAGACCGGTCAGCAGCTTGTGATCGAATGGACAGATGACATGCAGTCAATCCTTGACAAATATCCTGAGAACCGTAGTGATTACCTGTTGCCGATTATCCGCAGACCCGGCACAAACGAGCGGTGGACCTACCGTAATGTAGGCTACAATATAAACCACAGTCTGAAAAATATAGCCGGCATGGTCGGCGCGACAATTCCCCTGACACTGTATGTGGCCCGCCACAGCTGGGCCTCGGCGGCCAAGGCAAAAGGGATCCCGTTAGCGGTAATCAGCGAGGGGATGGGACATGACAGCGAGACTACGACACAAATTTATCTTGCGGAGCTTGACTCATCGCTTGTCGACAAAGCCAACTCCATAATCCTTAAATCATTGTAAAAACGTTGTCGCGCGATGTAAATTGAGTACAATTAACTCTTGCTAAGAGATAATTAGGTAAATGCAAAGTTACATATTTTCTTTGAAATTAACAGCTTAGATATTAAAAAAAATTGTAGCTAATTAATTTGTCTATTAATATGTTTAGTTAATCACACAATTTATAATTATTATAGACATTAATATATGTTTTTATAAAAGCCTTTATGAAAAAATTATCTCTTAGCAAGAGAATGTGATAGACATTAGACCGATTAATCAACTGTAAAACAGTATATATCAACACACTGATAGGACAAAAGAGAACTGTCATCATATTTCTGAATATAGTAAAACGTTACAGATATTATCCGACATGAAAGATATCCGTATCATTATGTGCGCCCTGATGCTGCTGCTTTTGGGTTTGTCATCTTCAGCTCAGGACTTTTCCGTCAAGACCAATCTGGTTGACGACGCCTTGTTAGACGTCAATTTAGGCGTGGAGGCGGCTGTTGCCCCAAAATGGACCGTAGAGATGCCTGTCAGCTTTAATGCATGGACTCTAAGTCACAAGCGTCGCTGGAAGCACTGGGCTGTGCAGCCGGGTGTCCGCTACTGGTTGTGTGACCGTTTCGCAGGTCATTTTTTCGGCGCACACCTCCACGGCGGACAGTATAACATAGGCGGCATCGACGGCAAGATTAATATTTTCGGCACTGATCTGCGCAAGCTCAAAGACTCGCGATATCAGGGATGGTTTGTCGGCGCAGGTGTAAGCTATGGCTACACATGGATACTCGGTCGCCACTGGAACGCCGAGGCCGAAATAGGGCTCGGCTATGCCTATACGCGTTATGACCGTTATGGCTGCTCGGGCTGCGGCAAGAAAGAAGCGACCGGCCGCACGCATCATTACGTAGGTCCGACAAAGGCGGCCATTAATCTTGTCTATGTCTTCTAACACATTCACGACTATGAAAAAAGTAATTATAGCTTCAATCATACTTTCCGCCTCATTTGCGACTGTCTCGGCCGGTGTCGTAGTCGACAATGTGTCTGTAGATAATTTTTCGGCTCAGCGCAACGGCAACTATCTGTCGGTCGACATGGATGTCAGTCTGTCAGAGCTCGAGGTTAAATCCAATAATTGTGTTGTGTTGCGCCCCTGTCTTGTCAACGGAGCCGACACTCTCACTCTCGACCCTATAGCTGTCTACGGGCGCCGCCGCTACTATCATTATCTGCGTGAGGGCGGCGACTGCCTTGTCACTGACGGAGCTGTCATATTCCGTGCAAAAGACATGCCCGACACTGTGGCCTATCACCGTCTGCTGCCTTATGAGCCGTGGATGGACGGAGCAACACTCGTCATGAGCCGCATCGACCGAGGATGCTGCGGCAGGACTCTGCTGTCAGAACGCGGCGATGTCGGACGTTTCGTCGTGCCTCAGACCGACATACTGAGCTCGGCCATCTTCTTCCCCGAGCTGGTATATATCCGCCCTGACGGCGAACGTGAGAAACATCGCGCTCTCGAGGGCAGCGCATATATCGACTTTCCCGTCAACCGCACGGAGATTTATCCCGACTATCGCCGCAACAGCGCCGAGCTTGCTGCCATCAGCGCCACAATCGACGCTGTTCGCAATGACGCCGACGCTTCAATCGAGAGCGTAAGCCTCAAGGGATATGCTTCACCCGAAGGCTCATATGCCCGTAACCGACAGCTCGCAATAGGCCGCACAGAGGCTCTGAGAAGCCATATCGGCCGTCTGTATGATTTCGACCGATCTATTGTCAAGACAGATTACGAGCCCGAAGACTGGGCCGGCCTGCGCCGGGCCGTCGAAGGCTCTAATATCGAGCATCGCTCGGAAATATTAGCGCTGATAGACAGTGACATGGCTCCTGATGCCAAAGAGGCACGCATCAAGTCGCTCTATCCTGTCGAATATCGTTTCATGCTTGATACATTTTATCCGGCCCTGCGTCATACTGACTACCGTGTGTCTTACGTCGTGCGTTCGTACTCTGACCCGGCCGAGATAATGCGTGTCATGAAGAGCCGTCCGCAAAATCTTGACCAGAACGAATTTTACATCGCTGCAAGTGTACTCGAGCCCGGCTCTGACGATTTCACCGAAGTGTTTGAGACAGCCGTGCGTATGTTCCCTGACGACGAGATTGCCAATCTCAATGCGGCCAACGCTGCGATGCGGCGGGGCGACCTCGATGCGGCCGACCGTTATCTCGCCAAAGCCGGAGACTCGCCGGAGGCCGTCTACGCACGCGGAGCACTCGCCATACGCCGCTCTGACTTCGACACTGCGCGCGGCTATCTGCGACGGGCCGCCGACGCCGGTCTTCGTCAGGCCGCAGAGACTCTCTCTCAGCTCGACGAGAAAACAAGATAATTACCAATCAGATATATTAAGAATAATCAATCAATAATCTAATCTCTTAAACAATGAAAAAGAACAGATTCTATCAACTCTCAATGCTTGTCATGGCTGCCGGCATGTTCGCGGCATGTTCGTCTGACGAGCCTCAGTCAGAGATTGTCGGCCCGGACGGTGAAACCGCCTATGCGAAAGTGTCCATAACATTCCCCGGCTCCGGTTTCGGCTCACGCGCATTTGCCACAGGAAATGACGAATTTGACGACGGCGAGACCTCTGAAGGCACAATCAATTCGCTCCTCTTTGTCTTCTATGATCAAGACGGACGCGCCGTAGGTCACACAAAACTCACCAAGACTACGACACCGGCCATCCCGACTCCCACACATTCTTCCAACGCCAACGTTCAGGACAAATATGTGGTCGAGGTGCCTGTCAATCTTGTGCCCGGCTCAAAGATGCCGACACATATCATGTGTTTTGCTAATCCTCAGTCAGAATCTGACCAGTATGTCAATCTTTCGGCCGTATATAATCTGACCCGTTCCGATTATAAGTCGGCTGACGGTTTCACAATGAACAACTCGGTTTATTATGATGCCGCCGGCAATCGTGTAATCGCCACAGCAATACCGGACGGCGGTCTGAGAAAACAGGGCGAAACCACCACATTGGCCGAGACAAATATCTATATCGAACGTATTGCATCGAAAGTATCTGTAGGTACCGGCACCGGCTACAAGGTCGAGACTTATGAGGTCAATACCGGCAAATATCTTAAGTTTGTCCCCGAATTCTGGAGCGTAACAGCCACCGAGAAGAGCACCGAGCTCGTTAAAGACCTGCCGGCTACACTTAACGGTAATGATGCGACATTACAAGCTTGGATAGGGGGTACATTCCGTACATATTGGGCACACTCGGTTTCTTATCAGCCTACATTCTCTACAGACGGTTTCCCGAAAACCGGCTGGGACGTGACCTCCACAACAAAATTAAACTACCTCTCATATAACGATATTATTGCTAAAAAGGCTGCCGGGGCGGCCGAGTGGGGCGGCAACCAGTATTTCCTCGAGACAACCGGCCGCTCGGAGCGTCTCACCAACACTGCAATCAACGGCAAACTCGCCCTGCCTAACGCCATTATCGTAGGACATTACGAGGTATACAGCGACGCTGCCGGCACAACCAAACTCGCCGATTATGACAACGGTTTCTATCTTTACGCTTCTCAGGTATTCAAACCTTCGGAAATCGAGAGCGCTATGATGTCTAACCATGCCGCATATCTCCGCAAGGCCGAGAACACACCGCTCACAGCCGACGAGGTCGCAGCTCTCTTTGATATCGCTGCCGTCAAGGAATTCTATCGTAACGGCGCATGGACTGCTGCCGCCAAACATTATGTAGCACCACAGACTAATGCTACAAAGATTACGGCTCTTGCCGGACTGCAGTATAAGGACGAAGACGGCACATGGAAGAATGTTGGATCAGACGCTGCAGGTGTCGAGACATTCAATAAGTTTATCGTCAAGCAGACAAACTGCGCAATCAGCTATGTCAAGGGCGGCAAAGCGTTCTACACCGTGCTTGTCGAGCACTATGGCGAAGTCGCAGACGGCACATCTACAAAACCCGTCGAAGGCTCTTACGGCCTTGTGCGTAACCACACATATCAGATTTCTATCAGCAAAATCGCCGGTCTCGCGAGCGGTATCAACGACGAGAATGATCCCCTCATCCCGATGCCTGACGAAGTAACCAAATTTGAGGTTGCCGCCAATCTCAATGTGCTTTCATGGCATGTTGTCACTCAGAGTGGAGTTATACTCTGATTATCCATCATACATTAAGTTATAAATATTAATTGAATCTCGACGCGGCGGGGGCCTTATGCTGTCCGTCGTGACAGAAAGAGTCACCGCCGCGTTTTTCCTTTTTCTCTCCCGTATTCATACACAGCCGAGCAGTACGGAATAGTTTGAACCTGCATAAACCCATGTCGCCCGGCGGGCAGACATCACATAAACCGAAAATTACGAGACGCCCCGACATTCGGAGGAGTCCTCACCATATAAAAAGTATCAACGATATAGATGAATATCTCAGATATAAAAACCAAAACAGGCATCCGTCTGGCAGCCGCGGCAATCGCCGCCGTCGCCCTCTGCTCGTGCGACAGCATCATTTATGATGAAGAGGGAGACTGCTCGGTGCATTATCGTGTGCCCGTAAGCTATACGCGTAATATCCTGTCATCTGACGCTCTGGCCTCAGAGGTTACATCAGTGTCTTTATATCTCTTTGACCGCGACGGCAAGCTTGCCTGCAAGACCACTTCGCCGGTAAGCGATATTGTTGCGGCCGGCGGCACTGTGCCCGTCGATGTCGCCCCCGGCACCTACGACATTATAGCGTGGGGTCACGGACAGTCTGATATCGACGGAGCGCGCTCATTTGTCTTCGCCAACGCTGACTCTCCCTCGTCAGTCGCAGACCTCGGATGCCGCCTCCCGGCCGCAGATGATGCCTCAGGTATCTCGCAGACCGACCTCCACCGCCTTTATCACGGCATGGCTTCCGGTGTGGAGTTTCCCGACACTTACGGCACAGTCAATGTCGATAACGTCGACATGATGAAAGACACCAACGTCATACGCGTCATGCTGCAGCACTACCGCCACGAGGAGCTTGACAAAAACGATTTCCATTTTGCGATATATGATGACAACTCGGTGCTCGCCCACGACAACTCGGTCATCGGCGGCTCGCCGGTGGTCTATCGCGAGTGGGTCAAACGCTCGGCCGAGACGTCGGCTGACGGCACGGAGTCACGCGACGCCATTACGGCCGTCAGCACGGTCATAGCCGAGCTCACCACAAGCCGTCTCGTGACATCGACTCGACCCGTGCTGCATGTCACACGCAGCGACGGCTCTGACGTGTTGCGTCTGCCGCTCAACGATTTGCTCGTCCTCGGCAAAGGCGAGCACCAGAAACATCTTAGCAATCAGGATTTTCTTGACCGTCAGGACCGCTATGTTCTCGTGTTTCTGCTTGATGACGACTATTCGTGGTACTCACGTATGGGTCTGTATGTCAACGGCTGGCATGTCGTGTATCAGGAATCTGAAGTTTAACGTTTGGCCCGTGCAATGATTCAGTAATGTTTTTCAGACGGATTGTTGACATAAAAGCATTGATGATTGCTGCCGCGGCACTATTGTGCGGCTGCTCTGACGATAACGCTCCGTCGCCGGTCAGCGATGGCGGCGGTGAGGCCGATATCGTGCTGACGCTGTGCACCTACCGCTCGGAGACAGGTCCGGCATCGAGGGCCGGTGGTCACGAGACGGAGGCTGCATCAGCCGCAGAAAACCTCATCGATATCGACGGAGGTGACTACCGTGTGCTGATTTTCGGCAAGGACGGTCGTCTGCTCGAACGTTTTATCCCCACGGAGTTCGTGTCTGTCAATACTGTCGATTACAGCGGCTACTCGGTCAGCGGGCGCATCACACAGACCGGTTTCATGGGCAACGCCGACGGCAGCTATGAGTTTCAGATAATGGTGCTTGCCAACTGGGAGAGTCTCGGCGGCATCGGATGCTATGACAGATTTGAACTTATACCCGGCAAGACTTTTGTCAGCGATGTCGTGTCGATGGCGCGGGAGGAGACTTATCAGCTCTCGTCAGCCGCAGGGTGGCGTCCGTTTAAAGGCGACTTCAAGGGCATCCCGATGTTTGGTCTCGGCTCTATAAAAGTGAGTGCCGACCAAGTCTCTGTCAGCAGCCCCGAGTCGCCGATTAATGTAGGTGAGATTTCGATGCTGCGTGCTATGGCAAAAATCGAGATTATCGACAATATTGCCCCCGCAGACGGCTCGACGCGTCCAGAGATTACCGGCGCAACCGTCAGCAGCCATCTCCTTGACGGCACATTCGTGCCTGACCTCGCTGCCAATTCCGACTGGGCTGACGGCGCGATACAGGTCGTCAGACCGACCGAGCCGTTTGACGCCGTCAGCGCGACTGCACCGCTGTCTTTTTTCAATGCCGGCAAAAACACTGATGACAATGTTGTCTACTCTGTCTATGTAGCCGAGCAGGACTTCAGCAAACTTAGTGCGAAAGTATCCGTAAGGGTCAAGGCTGACGGCGCTGAGTCTGACTATAATATGCAATTGGCCGAATATCAGGGCGGTAAACCCGTAAAACCGCTCGAGAGTTTTCTGCGCAACCATATATATCGTTTTGAAATCGTGTCTGTCTCGCCTGCCGGCGAACCCGGTCAGCTCATCGTGCGATGGACTGTCTGCCCTATGGACACGCCTGACGACGTCGACATCGACTTCAGCTGATAAAATTGATTATCATTATGATAAAATACTTGAAAACATATATAGTACTGTTATTATTGACGCTTGTTGCATCAGCCTGTCACGACGACATCGATTTTGTGTCGGGCGGAGTCAATGCCGGGCGTGATGTCAGAGTCAGGGTGCCGCTCAGTCTGCCCGATATGCAGGTCATGAGCCGTGCCAATCTCGAGGATTATCAGATTAATCAGATACAGTCTGTCCGTATACGCACATACTCGGCCTCCGGGGCCGGAGCGGCCACCATGGACCAATGGCTTGAAGTCACCGGTAAAACTCTTAAACCGCATGATTTGGACTCGGTGACGTTAGAAACCAAGTCAGGACCGACCTACATCGTCGCCGTGGCCAACGTCGAAGGCGCTCAGGGCGTGACAAAAGACGACCTCACGCCGCGGCCGCTCGCCGAGCTGCTCGATGCCGCCGATACATGGCAGGATTTTCTTGATATAGCTGTTGCCGCTCCGTCAGATTACTATGATATCGACGAGCCGCCGACTCCCTTGGTCATGTCAGGATGTTTTGTCGCCGACGGTGCTCAGCACCCGTCGACCGAAGGCTGGCAGACCGCAAACTTCACCTCTTACGACATTCAGCCTACAGGCACCGGCGTCTTTACACTTAAGGGTGAGATACATCTGCGCCGCATTGTATCGCAGATTACATTTAACCTTATCCCCGAAGAAGGTATCTCGATTACACCCAACAGTTACCGTGTGGTCAACGCGCCGGTCTATTCGTGGCTCTATGAGCGCGACGCCTCTCGGCAGGCAAATTTCGGTGACGCCGCAGCTGATGCAGCCGATGCCGGCAAATATTATACGACCACCGACATCTATCCCGGCACATCATTTGAGGACGGCGACGCCGAGGGCTCTTACAGATTCAGCTTCTGGCAGGCCGAGAACAAGCACCGGGGCAACGACTCCTGCAAGGAATATAATGACCGCCAGAAAAAGACCGGACCTGACAGTGCGCCGCTCTTCACGAGCCTCACGGGCGACACGTGGACGGCAAACAATATGGCGTCGTATGTCATAATCAACTGTAGCGTCGACCATACCGGCCAGTTGAGAGTCGATGACGACGGCAATGAAGTCGGTAAAGAAAATGACGGCGGCAAAGACGTCTGGCGCAGCGGCAATGCAAGCTATATCGTTCACCTCGGCTATCTTAACAAGATAGCGACAGATTTCAATGCCTTCCGTAATACAAAGTACACCTATAATGTGCGCATCAGCGGCGTCGACCAGATACGTGTCGAGGCTTTCAAAGACGGCGACACCAACGGCGTCGAGGGTCTTGTCACCGACGTGCTCAACCCGACTTATATGCTTGATTGCCACTATCATGCATATAACATATCTCTCACCGAAACCGATTTGGTGAATTTCGGATTCATTACATCGACCTATGACGACGGTGTCGTACATACTTATCAGGATACCGATTTCGAAGGCACAGACCGTCCCATGACCGACGAGGAACGCGAATATATCGCTTGGGTCGAGTTGCGTCCGACAACCGACGCGACGACTCTCGCAGACTACAAGCCCGCGACCGGCGACAATGCCGACGGTGCGACATCCAATCTGCTTGACGTCGCCCGCGGTCTGAGCGCCAAACAGAAGTCATCGACCGGGTGGTACACTGTCTTTGTCAACGAATACACATACGAAGGCACAGACGGTAAAGAAACCGGCACAAACTGGCAGCGATATGTCAACCAACCGTCACGCCGTTTCTACATCAGGGTGACACGTGAGGTCTCCAATGACGGCAACAGCCTTTATGCGCGCTCGAAATATGCCGGCATACAGCGCTCGATTCAGACTTACTACTCTAACCGCGAAATCCCCGGTGGTGGCGTTCTTGGCGCCGAGCATGAGAACGAGGCCTTCGGACTTAACGTCAGCCGCACCTATACTTATGCCAATAATGAGGTTAACGGCCGCTATAACGTGTGGATGTGGCTTAACGGCATAACTTCAGGCAAAGCTCCGACATCGGGCACGGCATCAAAAAAATGGGACGAAGTCACACGTCCTAATAACCTGCAGCATGTTTTTGCGGTCAATGACAAGCAGGGCATTTCAATTGACGAACATGATGCCACACTGCCGGCTTTAGCGTATGGAAATAGAGTTTCCACTTCTAACGACCTACAGCTTCCGTTGGGAAATGTCAGTGATGGCAGATACTGGATTGAAGCCGTAAACGCTTGCATGAACCGCAACCGTGACAACAACGGCAACGGACAGATTGACCCCGAGGAGCTGCGCTGGTATGTACCGGCGCGCGGCAAATATCTGCGCCTTATCCTTGGCGATTATTCACTGACTACACCGTTGGCGGATTTTAATGCCGTTCCGCAATTAAAAACCGAAAAATCAGATAAAGATAAATATAGTGAGGAAGTCGCACTTAAAGACTGCACACGACTTATGATGTTTACAAGCGACGGACATGCAATAATGATGTTTAACGGCACATCATCGTCACAATGGTATGACGGTTCTTATACAGATATCGCGTCTACTCCGTGGGATGTAAGATGTGTGCGTAATCTCGGAACGGATTTGAGCACTGTCGATGAGACAGACAAGACTGTCCCGGCGTATGTGCATGACGAGGCGGCGCGCACTGTCAGCATGACTTATTATGACGTAAATTCCTATCGCCGCGGCGAAAGTTTCTCCGGAAATGGAACTACAGACGGCACAATGCCTGTTCATATCATCAATCAGGAGCGTTATAACCGTCCGTTTGCTAAATTTCAGTATTCAGAGGGTAGGCATGGGTTGTCTGCCAGCCCTAAGTCAAGATATGACGGAGTTATAAGGAGAGACACGTTATTGGCTGATGTGATTGATAAAATCAATAATGAAAACCCGTGCGGTTGGTTAGGTGAAGGCTGGAGACTGCCGAACATTTCAGAGTTGTCTATAATGCGTAACCTTGGCGTGTTTGATGATTTTTACAGCGGAGACTATCACGACCGCGAGTATATTATTTCTTGCACCAAAAGTTATTATGACGGCAACGGCTATGGATTTGTAATGAATACGTCGACTGAGCGCAATTTACTTGGAGTTGTTTATGACAACACGATGGAAGTACCTACTTCCCTACCGCTTATAGGATATGATCCGAGCACGTGGCAGCCGATATATGGAGATAAACGCGTATTGGAAAAAAATGTTTATTACCGTTGTGTCCGCGACGTCAGGTAATTACAGTACGGAAGTTATTTGCCGAATGTCAGGCGCAGGCCTAAGTTAAGATTGAAGTTAAGAGGCTTCTCTTTATAGATGGTCTCGACAGGCGAATTGTCATCAAAGTAGTAGCTCATGCCCGGCTCAACATATAGTCCCACTCTGTGTGTCAGACTGTACTGGATGCCGGCGCCGATATTGGCCGAGAACTGGAACGGATGTGAGGTAATCGTTTCTTTCTCGGTCTTCTCGGTATTATTCTGCAACACATAATTTTTATCGATTTTTCCGGCCACACGCTTCTCCGTCAATACGCCGGCAGAGGCATATAGGTCTAACTTTTTCCACGAGAATACTTTATATCTGGCGTTGAGCGGTATGCCGATGTAGTGGAGGGTCTGATTGCCGGTGTAGTAATTGTTTTTGCTCCCTTCCTTAATATCTGACATCAGGATTGTATAGGTCAGTCCCGACTCGATGCTGAGGCGGCTGTTTAAACCGTAAGCAAAGGTCAGCCCGAATCTGACAGGCAGTTTGTGTTTTATCTGCGTTTCGATTTCCGCACCTTGGTTAAACAGGAGTATGCCGAGCATCGGGTTGTCATTCCAAGTCTTGCCGTCTGCTCCGATGCTTGCGACCGGCGTCGCAGAAGATTTGCCGTAAAGCGACGCGCTCATGCCTCCTGCCGAAAACATGCCGATCGATACGTTGCGGCTGCCGCCTTTTTTTGAGCGGTCGGTCACCGCATAATATGTATTGGCCCCGGCGGGATATGTATAGTCGTGTTTTTTGTGGTCGGTGGGTGCCGGTTGTGTCTGCGTTTCGACCTGATTGTCAGTTGCTGTCGAGACGGTTGTGTCGGCCGTTTCGGCCGTAGCTGTTGTTTCGGTCACGGCCTGCGGCTCGATGACTTCGGAGTGTTTGGGTGTGACTTTGTCAGTACTGACTGTTTCGGCAGGCTGTTGTCGGGGAGGGGCGACAACCGGGGTGATGTCATCGGCAGGGTTATCGGTGACGCCGGCAATCAGTGTCGTATTATCTTCGTTGACAGTGTCTGTGTCGGTCTCCGTGTGTAGCCCGACTGTTATCATCGCGATTATGGCCGCTGCAGCCGCTGCCGTGGCGCATGTGCGTTTAATCCATAGCCATACCGCGGTCTTTCGGTCACGGTGAGTGTCGTTCGGTCGTGACATATCGGCTTGTATATCCTCCCATAGTCCGTCCGGCTCGTTTATTTCGTAGTCGGCCATCCGGTCACGTATATCTTTTAGCCATTTGTCTTTCATAGTGATGCGTTGTTATATTTTCGATAATGATTTATCTTCGCCGCCAGCATAGCCTTGGCACGGTGAAGTTGTGAGGCCGAGCTGTTTTCTTTGATGTTGAGCAGGGCGGCGATTTCCTTGTGGCTTTTACCTTCGATTACATATAGGTTAAACACGACGCGGTAGCCGTCGGGCAAATCACGGATCATGCTGTAGATTACGTCAGACGGTATGTCGTCGGTCGCCGGCTCTTCGTCGGCTGTGTCGATGTCGTCAGGCGTGAGTTCGGTCAGCTGCAGACGTCCGCTGTTGCGGATATGCCTTAGGGTCTCGTTGAGAACTATTCTTGACATCCATCCTTTCAGTGAGCCGTCGCCGCGGTATGTGAACGTCGTGACTGCCGAGAAAATTTTCAGGAAACTTTCCTGCAATACATCCTTGATGTCCTCGTCGTTGGTGATATAACGCGAGACTATGGCCGAGAGATATCTGACATAGCGGCTATAGACAGCCCGTGATGCCGTCGCGTCGCCGCTCTGCATCCTTCTGAGCAGTTGCTCCTCGCTGTCTGTCGCTATGCCTGTAGAAGCCATAGTCTCGTGTTGATGATGAACGGAGATTGTTGCAATCAGAGTTTTGCAACATCGCCTGCTGTTCAAAACATATTATACAATCAATTTGCCGGCACGGTTATTTTACAAGTCGGTTGTATGCAATCTTTTCGGCGTCGCCGATTTGCTGTGACTCACGGAAATTAAGACTGAATTCGGCCGATTTCCGTCCGTCAAATGACTGCCAGTTTAGCTTTATTGTCACTTCCTGTCCGTCCTCGCGCGGCAGATTGTTGAGGTTGAAGGCGATTAACGCATCGCCCGGATTGCCGCCCATATCGTCGTTGGCGTCATGACGTAATTCAAACTCATAGGGGTTGTCGGGATTTACGCCGCTCAAAAGGTTTATGTAATGCTTTTTATGGCCCAAGCCCCACTCTGTGCGGATGCGTAAGGTAAGATAGCCGTCTTCGGCTATTGTCACCCAGTCTTTTACGATTTCGATAGGGTCGTTGCCGTATCGCTCGTCGTTCTCATCGCCGAGATCGGGTACGGGCATCTTGGTGCGGATGCTGTCAATCCAGTTGATATGCACGTCGCGTGACGCTCCGCGTGCCGACGTTTCGGTATAATTTACCAATGCTCTGACCTCTTTGTCGCCGAATGGTGATTTCTCGAGATTTACGGGATTAAGGACGGTTGATTCATCCAATTGCAGGACAAAGTCGCCGTCAGACAGCGGACGTACGGTGACCAAGGCTGTCGGACGGTATAAATCCATGTAGTCGTCTCCGTCGGTGCAAGACTGCATTGCAAAGAGTGATGTGGCAAGTGTTAATGCGCACAATGTGGTTTTTAAGGTTTTCATTGTGATTTCGTTTAAATGTTTCATCACATTAAATCACATCCGGCCATAAATCTTGCATGCGCTTGGTCTTTTTTGCAATTATTTACCGACAGTGTAGATTTCTTTTTGTAACAGGTCGAGGAAACGTGCGGCATGGGCGCCGTCCATCTGTGTGTGGTGAAACTGAAATGACACGGTCAGCCGTGTTTTCAGCAGCCCGCGGCGATAGCGTCCCCAGATTAGGAACGGGTTATTGAAAATGCCGCTATACATGCCGACTGCGCCGTCGATGTCATATTGCGCTAATGCCGAGGTGCCGATGACCATGCTGTCGGTGATGTCATGATTCACGCATGATTGGGCCACTTGCCGCGTCAGCCGCAGATAGTCGGTGTTGAAAGTCGCGAGGTCGTCTGAAAAGGGCACGTCGCACGAGCTTACCTCGCCCTCGCGGTTCATGACTATGGTGTTGACAGCTATTGTGTCATAGCGGATAAGCCTGTCTCCGACCGGCAGCATGTAAAACTCCTTGACCTGCGAAGCGGCGCGGCCTATGCACAGACACATCAGCATATTGAATTTCAACCCCCGTCGACGGCTAAGTCGTCTCAGCCGCGTCACATCAAGCGTACGCAGCAATGTCACCATCGGCATCGGCGCCTTCATCCATGTCTCAAAAGCATACGCGCGGGTAGTCTCCGCCGGATTAACTTCGTGCATCATTATATTATATCTTGTTTTATCTTTTGGTTGCCAAAAAGCGGCTCACTCCCATTGAGCAATATCCTATAATCAGATAGACAGCGGCATATACGACAAACCATAGTTCCTTGATGTCAAACCATAGCCACGTGCCTGCAAGGAAAGCGACGGACGACACTGTCGGGACATACCACATCTGACGGATATCCCTGCCGCACATGAGTCCGAGCACGGCGGAGTAGACAGGATTGACAATCAGAAAGAGCATCATGCATAATGCCATTCCCGAACATTCCGATGCAAGTCGCGCCACAGCCCCCGGCAATGCGAGCATTACCACCAATGTGACCGCGAGCCAAATATAAGCAGACCGTTTTTTCTCAGACATAATGTTTATCGTCAGTCAGTGTGACCTTTGATGCAAAGATAATATTTTTCTGAAAAAATATCGTGATAAATCTCGGTGCCGATCTCCTTTATCGCGGATTGATAGACAGTATATATCCTTTTTTCTTTATGGATATGATTGACACGGCCGGGTCGGTAAGCAAGCGGCGGATATATGTGATCTGCACATTCAAGGCGAGCGAGTTGGAGTAGCTCGCATCTCCCCATATTTTGTCGAGTATCACATCGCGTTCGACCGGTTTGCCGGTATTCTCCGCGAGCATCTGGAGGATTTCGGTCTGACGCACTGATAGTGAATGAGTCTCTCCGGCGTAGGTGACGGATGAAAGATTAGGCCGGAAGACGGTATCGCCCAACTTATATTCGACATCCTGATTAACGGTCATGCTCTCAAACCGTTCGCCGATTTTGGCAATCAGCTCCTCGGGATAAAACGGCTTAGGGATATAATCGTTGCCTTTTAAAGAAAAGCCGTGCAGACGGTCGACCTTGGCGGTTCGGTCTGTCAGAAAGAAGATGATTACCCTCTTGTCGTTCTGTCGTATGATACGTGCCATTTCAAATCCGTTGAGCTCGGGCATGTTGATGTCAAGCAAAATCAGATCGGGGTGCGTTTCGCGATACATCTCTAATCCCTTTTTACCGTTGTCGGCATATATCACTTCATACCCCTCGGTCTCGATGAAGCGTTTGAGGAGCATCGAATTTTTAAGGTCGTCATCAACCAGCAGTATTTTAACGGCTTTCATTCCTGAGGTAATCTTAATATGAAACATGAGCCTCGTCCTTCGCAGCTCTCCACAGCGACCTCTCCGCCATGAGCTTCAATCAGCAGTTTGACATAGGCAAGGCCGAGGCCCATGCCGGGTTGTTCGCCGGCGGATGCTTTTCCGCGATAGAAACGTTTGAATATATGTTTTAAGTCGCCTGAAGGGATGCCATTGCCCGTATCGCTTATACGTATTTCAGCAGTTTCGTCGGTCAAAGTGGCCGAGGCAGTGATTTCCACTGTCTGACCGGAGTATTTGACGGCATTCTCCACGAGATTGTTGAAGATATTGTAGAGATGAGAACGGTCGGCCGAGATTATCGCGTCATCCGGTATATCATTTTTTATGACAACTGTTTTCCCGGAAGTTACTACGGTTGCCGAGGCTACATTTTCAAACAGGTCACGGAGGTTTACGCTCTGTATATTAAGAGGTATCTGCTCGACGTTGTTAAACGTTATGTCTCTCAGTTTAGAGAAATAAGCCGAGAGGTTATCAAGGGCGTTGCGTGTCTCTGTCAGCAACTCCTTTCTGACGGCCTTATCTTCATACATACGCTCGTTATCCAAGCCTGAGATACACATCTTTAATGTAGAGATAGGGCGTTTAAGCTCATGTATCATTGTCGTTATAAAGCTGTTACGCATCCTGTCGAGACGAGAGAACTTCAGCACGGTCGAAAACTGCAGTATGAGGCAAACGATAAGCAGCGTCGATACGATGATAGTGATGATAAGTGTCTGCCACATGCCGGGAAGGACAGCCGACGGATTTATCGTGCAGGTAATGCTGACAGCCCGGCCCTCTAATTGAGAGTAGGGTATGGTGACTGACAATGTCGGCGTTAATGTAGACTCGTGATAGGCGAACGTCTGATGCCACACCATGCTGTCTGATTCTGTCAGATTTACCTGAGCCTTGATGCCTGCTTTGTTTAATACGGAGTCGATGCCATTGACTGTAAAAGGACACTTTTGCTCTGTCTGAACGTTTCTTGTGGCAGTCCATGCTTCATTTTCGTCCTTGGCGCCCGACGCATCAAAGATGATCGAGTCTGCTGCCGTTGACAACTGCGCCTGAGCCAGCTCCATGGCTTTGTTCTGTTGTTCTGCGCTGAGCGGAGTTCCGGGCTTTAGGCCGAGGAGCTCATAGGCTGAAAACTGATAAGTGAAAATTTTAGCGGTGCGTGTAGTTTTGACCGTGTCGCCGTATTTTTGTTCTAATGAGAATTTGGGGACGGTCAGTATCTTTTGGGCCTGCGGATTAATATCTGATAACTTGTTGCGGATGTCGTTATAGTCGTCAACACATTTGGCAATCTTTACGCTGAGATTACGCTCATATTCTTTAAGCGAAAACTCATAACGGTTGTAAAGCCAGTATGCCTGCATCGCGAGGAACGAGAGTATCGCAATTATTGTGATTATATACAGTGTTTTTATTCGGGTTTCCATAACGCAAAATTACAAAGATACTGACATTGGATTGCCCTTTAAATCAATCGATTTATACGGCAGTAATAATTTAGTAATAATTTCATAATGTTTGAGTAATGATTATTTCCGGCGTCAGAGCGACGGCAGAGGTAATTTCGCGGAGTGAAATTAATCATAAAAAACACAGATATGAAAAAGTCACTTTTAATCATCGCCGTCACAGCAATCGTCGCGGCCGTCGCATCCGGTAAGGTCGTGCGCCGTCAGCTCAGCATCTTTCAGCCGTCAGTGCCTGAGACCGAGACCCTCGCCCGCGAAAGTATGGAATTTGTTTATGACTACCGCTGTTGTGTTGACACTACCGGCTCGCTTGACGAGAATATTTCGTCCGACAATATGCTTTTGCAGATCGGTCCTGACGGACTGTCCAAATTCTCGAGCTATAAGAATCTCACTGTTGACTCTATCATCATGCGCTCGACTCAGGAACAGATTGTAGAAGCAGCCATCGACGGCAAGCTCAGTAACGGTGAGTTTATGACCATTTACAAGAATTATCCCTCAGGGAGACTGACCCACACTGAAAAAATCTGTCAGGATTGGTTTCGCTACGACGAAACGATGCCGCAGTTTGACTGGGAGCTGACTGACTCTGTCACTACTGTTCTCGGCTATGAGTGTCAGAGCGCCCGCTGCTGTTTCCGTGGCCGTGAATGGACCGTATTCTACACCGAAGACATTCCGCTCAGCGACGGTCCGTGGAAATTTCACGGTCTGCCGGGTCTGATAATGAAGGCGACAGACGACAAGGGGCATTATACGTTTGAGTGTATCGGCATAAAATCTAAAGCCGACCGCCCCGTCACGATATATAAAGTTCCGTTCAACAACGTCAGCCGCCGTGACTATTATGACACGAAGCACCGTTACGAGGTCAATCCGTATGCCTATTTTGAAGCTACCACCGGCGGGAAAATCACAGTGACTGACGAGGCCGGCAATCCGACGCTTGATGCCTTTGACCCGATAGAGCTGCCGTATGATTATCTTGAGCTTGACTGGAAGGAATAATGAGATACAGCTTTTTAATACTTTGCGTTTTCCTCGGACTGTCGCCGGTTGCGGCGGCAGTCAGGGGCGAACTGCGCGGCTCAGTAGTCGATGCTGACACCGGTGAGCCGGTAGTCGGATGTATCGTCAAAACGAAAGGTGCGTTTACATCAACGGATAAGGACGGCCGATTTGTGGTTAAGCCTCGTGAGGCCGCAGACTCCGTATCATTCCGTTGCATGGGCTACGAATCACGCTCGCTGCCTGTGACCGCCGACTTCTCGGATGTGCGTCTGAGTCCTAAAGCCACGCAACTCAAAGATGTCATAGTCGAGGCTCCCGATATATATGCCCGGGGTGATACATTAGTCTTCAATGTGGCTAAATATGCCAATGCCAAGGATGACGCCATTATCGACGTCATCAGGCGGCTGCCGGGCATCAAGGTCGAGGAAGACGGCACAATAAAGTATCAGGGCAAGCCCATCAACAAGTTTTATATCGACGGAAACGACTTCATCGGCGGCCGGTACGGTCTCGCGACAAACAACATATCGCATAAGGATGTTGCATCGGTCGAGGTGATGGAAAATCATCAGCCGGTCAAGGCGTTAGAGGGTATTGAGTTTCCCGAGGAGGCCGGCATCAATCTAAGACTCAAGGAGGATGCACGCCGTCGTTGGGTAGGTGTCGCGCAGGCGGCGTCCGGAGTTCAGCCCTTTCTTTGCGACGGCTCGCTTTACGCGATGCGTATAGCTCCGAAAAACCAGAATATCGTCACCCTCAAGGCTGACAACACCGGATGGAATCCTGCAAATGAGATTCGTGAGCATGATTTCGACGATATGTTCTCGACAGACTATGTCTCAGCTCTTTGGCCGGAATATATCTCGGCCGACATCGTCAGCACTCCGTTGACGGAGAAACGCACACGTGATAATCTTTCATGGCTGGCAAATGCCATAACGGCATGGCGCTCGGGCGATACGTCGATGCGGCTTAATCTCGGTTATACGGGTGACCGCCTCGATTATAACTCGGGTGTGACGACTGACTATTTCAGTGCGCAGATTCCACGGTTTGTGCAGAATAATTCGCAGCGCACGCAGTCTCACGATTTATCGGCGCAGTTTTACAGTCAGATAAACAAGCGCGGCTATTATCTGAAGGAGATGTTTTCAGCAGAGGGAGCCCTGAACAATTCAAGCTCGGCAATTTCAGGCTCGTTTGATCTCTCGCAGCGTGTGAGACGCAAGAGCCTCACGGCCAATAATGATTTGAAGTTAGTCAAACGTAACGAGAAAAAGCTCTTCACGCTTATCTCGCGCAACACATTCAGACACAGTCCCGACCGTCTGTTTGTGGCCGGTGACGAAGAGGCGTCGCAGCGTCTCGTGTCAACTGATTTCCGCAGCACGACCGAAACTAAATTCGGGCGTATGGCACGTTTTTGGAAATATTATGTTACCGGCGGACTTGATCTCGATTATCACCGCATCAACAGCTCTCTTTCAGGCCTTGGTGAATTTGACAATTCCTGCGTTCACGAGGCGTTCCTCTCTAATCTTTACGCCACTCCGCAAGTGGATTTCGAGCGCAACGGCTGGCGCGTATCGTTCAGTATGCCGATGAAATGGCTTCGGTACTCTGTCGCAGGACGGCATGACTATATCAATGTCGACCCGCGCCTTACTGTGAGGCGTCAGCTGACTGCCAAATCGGATATTTCGGGTACGGTGGCTTATAGTCTCGGGTCGCCGCAGGCATATCTTAATTTCACGATGCCTGTTCTGTCAGACTATCGCAATCTTTTTATTGCGGATAATCCCGGCAAATATTCACAAAAAGTGGAGACCGCGCTCACGTACCGTTATCGTAATCCCGTGAAATCTCTTTTCTTCAACATCTCGGCTGCCTATAATCATAGTCGCAGTTCAATAATGTCAAACCAACTGTTTGTCGGAGACTTTATCATATCGACTTATGTCGCCCGTCTTGCTGAAAACAATTCGTGGTCGGTCAAAGGCGGTTTCAGCAAGGGGCTTGGTCACAGCAAGATGGTGGCCGGATTGGATTTAAATGCCTCGGTCTCATCAGCATCATCAATGCGCGATGATGCAGTGATACCCTATCGTCAGACTGCAGCCGGCCTGAAACCCTACGTCAAAGGCAGTATCATGCGATGGCTATCGGCTGACTATGAGGCCGACTATGCGTTTTCAAAACTGAAAATTGACAAAGAGACAAATAACAGTCATAGTTTCAGACAGACTTTATTCGGCACCATTATACCCGATAATCGTGTGCAGTTTACCGTCGGGGCAGAGCACTATCTGACTCGTTTCCCCGAAGGCAACACAGCTAACCTTGTGCTGCTTGACGCCTCGGCCGTGTGGCGCGTCAGCAACAAAGTGAGGCTGTCGCTTACCGCCCGAAACCTGCTCAACCGCCGTGACTACCGATATGTCAACTACGGCACGCTCTCACGCTCGGGGCATTATTACCGCATCCGCGGCCGCAACATCCTCGCCTCACTCCAGTACCGTTTCTGAAAGGGCGATTCCCGCATCAGGCTTCATATTATGATATGGTATTATAAAACAGGTTATTAAACGGGCGTCAGCGTTGAGGCGTCGCGCCGCATGTAGGTGCGCAAAATTTTGCGCCCGCCATGTAGATATGTAATGCCGGATTGTGAGACTGCAAGATTTTGCGCCCGCGAGGTTTAAGAAAGATTATGACGCGACTCGATAATCTTTTGAAGATGTATTGGCCGGCAGATAACTTGATCTAGCTCTCAAGTGATGCGTTAATAAGTGCGTCGGAATGTATTTTGACTGTATCCAAACAAGGCAAAGGCGACGTATCGTCTGAGAGGATAAGTGGCAGTTCGGTGCATCCGAGGATTAAGGCATCCGCTTGCTCTTCTGATTTAAGACGGCTTATAATCTTTATAAAATCCTGACGGGTAGATTCCTTCACGATGCCCATTTCCAATTCGGAGACTATTCGGTTATCTATAAACTTACGCTCCTCAGGCTCGGGAATGACGATTTCTATCCTTTCGCGGATGAAAGGTTTCTTGTAAAAATCACGTTCCATCGTAAAATTAGTCCCTAAAAGAACCGGTTTCCTATAGCCGCGCAGTTTAGCTTCAGCACATGTCGAATCAACAATGCTGACAAGCGGTAGCGGAGAACGTTTGATAAGTTCATCAAATACGATGTGTGCCGTGTTTGCCGTCAGTGCAGCTATTTCACAGCCTGAATTCTTAAGATTTTCGAGGGCATAAAGAAAAAGATTGAGCACCTTTTCATATTCTCCCGCTCCGATCAGCTTGAGAATTTCGAAAACATTCAGACTTTCAATGGTAAGATTCGGAAAGAAATCGGGGGCGACCTTTTCCCGCATGCCATATACGATATTGAGGTAATACGGAACGGTAGACTGCGGCCCCATCCCTCCGATTAACCCTAACTTTTTCATTATAAACTTACTTTTACTTTTGATATTTCCAATACTTCTTATATCCTCCAAAGTTAATGAAATTCACGGACAATCTGCATGCGGCATCACTAATCTCCGCGGAGATAGCCGACAAATCGCCGCCATGTCCAAGAAAGAAAATGATATGTGGTAAAATAGCAAGCCCCTCCAAAAAAGTGGGTACATGGCCGCTTTTTTGGAGTGGATGTTTGGGGCTCAAAATAAAATAATTACTTTTGTATTCCAAGAATCTGGCCAAATGACCAATGTTTTGGAATAGAATATGATTATTAAACGTGACTATTATTTAAATCAACTCATTGCCGGTAAGCATAACGGGCTTATCAAGATTGTTACCGGGTTAAGACGATCCGGTAAGTCATATCTATTGTTCCACTTATTCAGTGATTATCTGAAAGAGCAAGGAATACCGGATGATCATATCATTAAGGTTGATTTAGAGGATAGGCGAAATGCATACCTCCGTAATCCGGATGCGTTGCTTGCTCACATCGACTCTAAGATGGTCGATGACAAGATGTATTATATACTTCTTGATGAAGTTCAGCATGTGTCGGAGTTTGAGGATGTACTTAATAGCTACCTTAAGGTAGAGAATGCCGATGTGTATGTCACCGGAAGCAACTCTCGGTTTTTGTCTACCGACATAATCACAGAGTTCAGAGGTCGAGGCGATCAGGTTCATGTATATCCACTTTCTTTCGCGGAATTTATGTCTGTTGACAACAGGCACCCTATTGAAGCATGGACTGATTATTACACATACGGAGGGCTACCTCATGTATTGACTTTAGAAACACCGAAGAAGAAAGTCGACTATATTAAAAGACTATACTCAACAGTCTATATAAATGATATAGTTGAGAGATATAAGATTAAGGGCGAATCTGAACTAAAAGAATTAATTCAGATAATTGCTTCTGCGATTGGGTCTCCGACTAATCCAAATAAGTTAGCAAACACCTTCAAGAGCCTTAAAAACGTATCTCTATCTAATAAAACTATTGATAATTATCTGACATACCTTTGTGAGTCTTTTTTAACAGAAAAGGCTATCCGTTATGACATCAAGGGCAAGAAATACATAAATACATTGTCAAAATATTATTTTACGGATGTGGGGGTGAGAAATGCGATACTTGATTTTAGACAGCAAGAAGAAAACCACATTATGGAGAATGTCATTTATAATGAATTAAAAATACGTGGCTTTCAAGTTGATGTTGGTGTGGTTGAGCAGCGTATAATAGACAAAGATGGCAGAAGAGTCCGCAAACAATATGAAGTAGATTTCGTTGCCAATCAAGGGAGTCAACGCTACTATATCCAATCTGCTTTCATAATGCCTACTGATGCCAAAGAGCGTCAGGAATCCGCCTCGCTGCTTAACATTGATGATTCTTTCAAAAAAATAATCATCGTTAAAGACTACATTAAACCCAAAAGAAACGAGGAAGGCATCGTTACAATCGGCTTGATTGACTTTCTGTTGAAACCAGAACTTCTAAATTGGTAAAAATATCATTTAAGTAATATCATCAGTATAATTATGACCATGACCTTAAAAGAACTATCGCATAAAAGAAAGACAGTTACAGATTTGATAAGATTTATTGGTAATGCATCTGAAAATTACGAAGCGACTGGAATAAAAGCTCCAAACTATTCTGTTTTGTTAGGTTCTGGCGCATCAATAACTTCTGGAATACGATCGGGTCAAAATCTGATTGACATATGGAAAAAAGAAGTTTATCAAGAAAGCGATAAAACTTCTGAAATGACTTTGGAGGAATTCTTCTCTTCTACTAATGCTCCCGAGTGGTATGAGGAAAGTAATGCATATTCAGCTCTATTTGAAAATAGATATGACCTACAACGCCATCGTAGGATTTTTGTTGAGCATGAAGTATCTGGGAAAACTCCATCAATTGGTTACGCTTATTTAGTAAAACTAATAGAACAGGGTTTCTTCAATACTGTTTTTACTACAAATTTTGATGATTTGCTAAATGAAGCCTTCTATCGCTTTTCAAAAAATAGACCAATAGTCTGTGCTCATGATTCGTCTATTTCAGGAATAAGTGTAACATCCACTAGGCCTAAAATAATTAAATTACATGGGGACTATCTATTTGATGATATTAAAACAACCCTTAGAGAAACCGAGTCTTTGGAAATGAACATGAAAATGAAATTTCAAGAATTT
Source organism: uncultured Bacteroidales bacterium (assembly GCA_965143025.1). Taxonomy (GTDB): domain Bacteria; phylum Bacteroidota; class Bacteroidia; order Bacteroidales; family Muribaculaceae; genus CAG-873. Next base: position 103,853 of record CBCSTG010000006.1, on the reverse strand, counting down.
GCCAAGGATTTCGGGTTGATAGTAGTAGGATATGCCGGCAATGATCGTTCTATTATGGATATATTAACGTATCTACTTCAACATGAAGACTACTTTAAGAATGGAATATACTGGTGCATTAGGAAGGGGGAATGCAATATTAGCGCAGAACTAAAAAAGCTACTTTGGAGAGACCGGGTTTTCTTTGTGGAGATTGATGGCTTTGATGAACTTTTTGCGGAGATTAACCACGAACTTAATAACGGAGCACTTCCTGTTGATGATGCTTTCCTTAGCCGTGCACATCAGGAAACAATTATAAAAGAACTTACAGAAAATAATAGGTTAAGTTTGGAAAATAAGTTTTTAGCAGAAGATTGTAAGAAACTTAAAGACCATTTTGAGGATAATTTTGCCAATGACTTTTTAGACTATATTAGAAAGCAAAAGGCGGATCAATCTAAAAATAACGAAAATAGACGAACTAGAAAGCGCTTACATTTTCCTAAACTTACATCGGAAGAGCAGAAGGAACTAAATGACCTTGTTTCGGAAGCATATGGATTGCGGCATCCAATAATTGTATTACAGAAATTGCAGACTAAAAACACTTTTGACTTAGAGGACGGAAGATTCAAGATTGAGCTTCTGGAATTAGAAGCAGATCTTAAAAAAGAGATGAAGGATGATGAAGTACGGAAATACTTTGATGAGTTAATACGATTAGATCCAATAAATGAGCGTTATTATGAGATTGCAGCCAACCGATCATCAGATGCTGCGCAATCATTGAGTTACCTTTCTCTTGCCAGTGAAAAGTTTAATAATGATTCTTATATCATTAACTTATACGTTTCTTCATTACTGGATTTTTGGGAAGATCGTGTTAAGCAGGATGATTTCCCATCTGTTGCTAAAACTATAGAAGAAAATATTAATAAGAGTTTGCAATTGTTCCCTTACATTGACAATATGGCTTACTCTTATCGTGTTAGGTATATTCAGTTAGTATATGCGGATAACAGGCAAAAAATGGACGAAGAATTAGATTCGCTGTGTAATGAGATTACTACTAAATATAAGTATCATCCGCAAACGCTTTATATTCTTCGTTTAACAAAGTCTAAAGCTCTTTCAGAAAACAGAATAAGGGAATCGTTGGAATTTTATTCGAAAGCGGATAATGAGGCTTTTATTGAAAAGATATACATTGAATTAGTACACTGGTATAATAGTCAGAATGAATTCAATAAAGTGCTAGAAACTTTTGAGGAATTTGAAACAGACTATATATGTTCTGATAGTTATAAGTACTTAAAAGGAAAACTTTTAATGGGACAAGAATATTTTGAGGATGCACTTGAAATATTCCGCACGTTGCCAAATAGTTATAAGGCTAATGAGCAAATAATGTCCATCCTAGCGTATCAGAATAACAACGATGAACTAACAAGATTCTACGAAGGTATTCTTAATAAGGATGAATATCTCGAACACTATTATAGTCTAATTAATGACCATAAAAAATTGGTGGACTTATATCAAGAAAAATTAGTAAAAACTTCACTAACAAAAAGTGAAATTGTTGCTTACGCCTTCTCGCTACTTAAAACCGAAGATTATGATTCCGTCATATCTCTGTTGAAACCTTATTTTGACAATCCTCAACTTACAGATGGCGCAATAATTGTTAATTATCAATATGCGAGATTAAAACGTGAGAGAAATACAGCAGATAAAATAAAGACCAAGGTTAAAGAAAAAATATTAGATAACAAGTTTATTGATTATTCTAATGTTGAAAAATTTGGTGCGGCTTGTGTTATTGGAAATAAGAATGATATTATATCTTATCTAAGTAAGATAATAAAGGCAAATCCTTTAGATAAATATATTGTCAGAGATTGGCCAATACTTGAACCTTATCTCAACGATACAAAGATAATCAATCTATTATCTCCGTCTGTAAAGAAGTTGGATCATACAAAAGAGAGGTGATAAATGGTCATGACACCTTTTCATGGCAATGTTACCAAAAATATATGTTACATCACTACAGTCCACTAAAAATGGACGAGTTAAAAATTAAATAAATTTGGTTCACTTGAATCACAGAGAACATTGACATTTTTGAAATTCGATTTGTCGAAGGGTCATGCAGACTGGTTTTGTCCGTCAACGAGATTCCGAGAATCTGAATGACTTCGTAAATGCTCCGCTCCAGTTTCATGTCGTGCTGTACTATAGTGACAAGGTAATAAGTAGCTATGGCACAATAGATTTGGATGCGGACAGCATTCTTCGACGTTCCCCAGAACTTCTTGATGCGCAGGTGCTGTTTGATCCATTTGAAGAATAGTTACACACTCCATCGGTTGCGGTAAAGTTCGGCGATAGTCTCGGCAGAGGCTGTCAGATTGTTGGTCAGGAAGATGTATTTGGTCCCGTCCTCCGGGTCAATACAGACCACTTTTCGCAGTTTCTCCGGGTAATTCTTCGCGCTTTTATAAACCGTGAAGTAGCCGACAGCATCTGAATCCACTTCTCCGGAAGCCTCCGTTTCCATGTCACAGGTTTGAACCTGACATTGGTCTTAGCTCTGACAACGAAGAACGCACCGATGCGGTTGATTGTGTAGAGATTGCCGAAATCGTTATAGCCACGGTCGAAGATGTAATGGGCACCGTTCTCATACGGTATCTCCGGCATTGCCTTTGAATCGTGAACTTTCGCTTCGGTAATATGCACGAATGCAGGAACTTGGGCCTCCACGTCATAAAGCGTGTGCATCTTGATGCCGCCCTTATGCTTGCGGAACTTCGCCCACCCGAACACCGACAGACACAAGTCGATGGTAGTTGAGTCGGAGGCGTAGACATGACCGTCAAGCTCGAAGATTTTCTGTATTCGTCGTCTGTGGGCCTCAGCAATCATGAAGAAAGCGAACTCCTCGAAGATGCGGTAATCCCACTGTTCGTTGGCGTTGCTAAGATTTCTCCTCGTTACGGATTTTCCGATTCCGAGGTGATAGACCTTGTCGGCATTGGCTTCCAGAGCAACGATGAGATCTCGTAGGCTCTCCCGGTTGGAAAGCTGCCCGAACATCATCGTAAGTAGCTGATTTCAACAAGTATAATTCGTTGCATACTTGTCACTATCATATTTCCTTACTATGCGCAGGAACTTAAAATTGTCAAGAATGCCTACTAATTGGGCGAAAACGTACTTGTCCTTATTCATAACAGTCTGATTCAGACTGCAAAAGTAATTTCAAATCGTTGCGCATCAAAATCGCTTATAACAAATTGAATTCCAATAATTTCAAAGAATTCTTATGATTTTTTAGTGGACACTAATGATGTTACAGATATCATATGTGGAATGAGCGATACGCCAATATAAGAATTCTATACAGAAAGAATATGTGTGAGACATGCATTATCTTTGCTCTGAAAAAAGACCGAAGCCGGACTGATGTCGGGAATCGACGGACAAAGTGTTAAAAAACTATGTGGTAGAAAACCATTTCCAACATTCTTTTAGCTATAGAAAGTTACGGTGGCATATTTTGCAACCATAGCGGAGTATCAGATTGTTCTGCCGTGACGGTTTTACGTTTCACGTCGCTCACACCCCGCACGGACAAGTCATGAAGCTATGTCGATGTTCAAAACTCAACTACGGACCACCCCAAAACATGGCTCATCCCACAACTTCAAAAACAGCTCTCAAACCAGCGACAGAAATATCAGATATTTCAGTATAATGCATCTATATTTCCGGATTGTATATCCGTAATGGCGTCTCTGATTTTTTCAACGGGCCAGTTCCACCATTGTATTTCCATAAGTTCCTTTATAAGTTCAGGAGCAAACCGCTTGCGTATCTCTTTTGCCGGAACACCACCAACGATTGAATATGGCTCGACATCTTTGGTGACGACGGCTCGTGTACCGATAATAGCACCATCGCCAATGCGGACTCCGGCCATGATGACTGCGTCATAGCCTATCCATACATCATTGCCAATCACAATATCGCCTTTGTTGTCCCAAGCTGAGACCACCTCCGATTTCGGCAAATCCCACTCTTCAAAGAATAAAGGGAATGTATAGGAGGACAATGATTTAAGTGTATGATTGGCGCAGTTGAATATAAACTTTGCTCCGCAGGCTATCGAACAAAACTTTCCGATAATAAGCCTGTCATTATTTATAGGATAATGGTAGAGCACGTTGTTTTTCTCGAAGTCTCGCGGATCATTCACAAAGTCATTGTAGATAGTGAAGTCTCCGACATTAATTGTCGGGCGCGTGACAACTGATTTCAGATACACTGTCTGATTATCATTGGGATGCGGATATACTTTATTCTTGTCCATAGTTCAATCGTTTAATGAGCCATGCCATATTTTCGCCGAGATTGCGCATATTTGCCATGCCTTCGTCATCGCTGAGTACCTCACCGATGTTCTGGCCGTAGACCATATTCCAGTATGTTGAGCCTACAACAATCATCTCCTTGTTGAGCATAAAATGGTTCATAGTATCAACTGTTGTCATTCCGCCGCCACGACGCACCGCTGCTACCGAAGCTCCGACTTTATGGCGAAGAAGCCCGGGATTGGTTGCGACAACCACGCCGCCTCGCTCCAGAAATGCTTTCATCTTTGCCGATACATCCGCCGAATAGACCGGAGAGCCGAGTATTATGCCGTCAGCCTCGACCATACGGCTGAATATCTCCGCAAAGCCGTCTTTTGAAAACACACAGTTGCTGCGTCCTTTGCAGGCGAAACATCCACGGCATGGCTGAATATCATAATCAGCCAGTTGTATCAGCTCTGTTTCGATACCTTCTTTATTCAGTTCATCAAAGACTTTGCCGATAATGATAGCCGTGTTGCCGTCCTTGCGCGAACTTCCGTTAATTCCGATTACTTTCATAGCTCTTTGTGCTGTTCCATCTCAATACAGTTCCATGTTTCGCCAAGACATTCGTAACTCTCGGTTTCAGGTAGTGCTACTCGATGAAATCCCGCTGCCTCATAGCAATGTATGGCGGACGGATTATTTTCAAAGACACCGAGTGACACTTTCGCTGCTCTAAGCGTTTCAAAAGCATATTTGACTGCCATTGTAACAAGGGCTTTTCCTAAGCCGCGACCACGTTTTGAATCATCGACAATAACGAATCCCAAGCGCTGCTCAGCCGCATTGTCGGCCGGAGTACGCAGGGTGATGTATCCGATAATATCATCGCCATCAGTCATTGTCAGGGCACGTGAGTGTTGACCGTCAATATATCGCTCGTGATAAGTGTTCATATCTTCGGGCGTGACAGGATAACGTTCATATCTGTCGGCGCACCATTGGCGCATAAGATACTCGCTTTTAAGCCACGATGTAATCTCAGCGGCATCCGAAGGTTGATATGGACGTAATGTCAAGCTCATGGTTTGTAATTGCGCTTTATTTCGTCAATTGACTTACCGCCGATACCAAAGTTTTCGTCCGACAGTTCCTTGATAGTGACGGTGAAAAACTGCTCCGGGATGTGGGAATACGCGAAGCGCTTTGCTCTGCAAAGAATCTAGGCGGCTGTGGCTGTCAGCCGCTCAATCAACTCTTTCTTCTGTTCTGCGGTCAGTCTGCCACTTTCGATTGAGATATATGGCATAATCAGAGGATTGTTTTGAGAGCGTCATCGCAAAACATTGTCGGAGTGAATTCCACAATCTGATAGTCTGCGATTTCATTGATGTTAAACGGGTCTTGCGCGATGATGGCGTCCACCGCTGTGCGACTCTCGGCTCTCATCATAATCACACCGCCCACACGCGGTGTCTGCGGACCTGATGCAATGAAATCACCTGCGGCATAATGCTCAGCGAGATATTCGCGATGTGCGGCAAGGAATCTGTCAACCTCGCTCAATGGTTTCTTATATGTTAAAATTGCGATAAACATGGTTTTATTTTCTTTTAATTGTCTGACATTTACGTTTTTTCATTTCTTCGGCGAAAGCCTGTTCGCCATGCTCGCGGATATAGCGTATGCAAGCCGGGCGGTCTGATTTGAAGAGTAAGGCGAATATCTTTCCGATGAAATTGGAATATATCCTACACTGAGTCACATCCTGATTACATTCGGCACAAGAGTGATAACCATTGCCTTTAGCGCAAGACCGTATCTTGCACCAAGTCGCCTTCTCGTTCTGATGGCAACCGGGACATTTCTCCGACAGATATTTCCGGCACGCACCGCAGTAAAGTCCGCACGCCGCTATTAGTTCCTTGTTAGCCTCGATATTCTTCATTCGCTTTATAATAGCCGTGTTACCTTATGTAGCTTTTACTCACCGGGGAATAATGCACAGAAACCCTGCTTGTTGAACTGATAGTACATCTCGATGCGCTCCTGCGTGTCGTTCTCAAGCAACAGAAGAAGCTCTTTTGCAAATTCGAGGGTTGCCGAGCCGTTTGCAGTCAAGATGTTTTTGTCACAGACAGCCTGGGCATGAGTGTAGCCGTCAGGATTGGTATAGTTTTCACCTCCCCACAGTTTCAATTGCTCCGGTCCGTTGCCGGTGTGTCTGACGTTATTGAGGAATCCACATTTCGCCATAAACGAAGCGCCGTTGCAGATAGCACCGACAATCTTACCCCCTTCGATGGCTTTTCTGACAATCGGCTTGACGCTATCTGCAATCGGCGTAGCCCAGCCGAAACCTCCGATAAGCACCAATGCTGCGTAATCGTCGGGTATCGTGTCAAACGAATAATCGGACAATGTCCTGAAGCCGCCGATAGACTTGACAGGCTCCATGGTCGGGGCGACAACCTTGTTGACGTACTTAGGATTCTCTTTCAACGCATATTCATCAGATGCGATTGCCTGTGCGAGATATACCGCCTCATGAGCCGCGTAGTCCGGCAGAAGTATATAAAGGATTTCGTTGCTCATAACTTTATTTTTTCCAGCGTTTGAGATGCGGGAAGAACTGCCGCATCATTTCCTTTGCTTGCTCTTTAGTCAGATTCTGTCCCGATTGTCTGTTGATTTCCTCCGTAAACTGTGCGCAGTGGTTAATCATCTGATCCATAGTCATATCCTGTTCGAACTTGCCGTCTTTGTAGCAGTATATGCAGTAATCCTCGTTGGGTGTCCCGTCGGCATTAGTGCCGAGGATTTCGTTTGTGAGCGGCATTCCGCAGCTCTGGCAAAATTTCATTTCCATATTGTTATTCTTGTTTTTGACGGTTTGACATTATGGCGTCGAAGTTCTCGCGGCCCCAGTTGATGAGGGCTTCGACGTGGGGCAAAAGAGTCTTGCCGAGCGGCGTCACCGAGTATTCCGTCCGGGGCGGCACATCAGCGAACAGCTCTCGGCGGATTATGCCGTCGGTTGTCAACTGACGGAGTACCTGCGAAAGCACTTTCTCCGACACCGACGGGATGCTGCGATAGAGCTCGTTGAAACGCACCGGCTCGTTCTCGGAAATCTTGATGAGAATCACCAAGGCCCACTTGTTGCCGATCCATTCGAGCATCGGAGCCGCCTTGCAATATTCATAGTCTAACTTTTTTGCCATTGCCGATAATGCAAAAGTGATTGATTATTAGTAAAACTGACTTTCCGGTAAGGGTCAGACCTCTTGGTAAGTCATTGCTTTTGCGCTGATAATCATCTAATTTCACGCCGTAAATATACTAATTATTATTGTTATATGATATACCCCGAGTTACATTTTACCGGACAGGTATGGCGACCGCCATACGAGGCCAACTCACAGCTCCTCCAACTGACATCGGGCTGCACATGGCACAAATGTAAGTTCTGCAGCCTTTATCACGGCACGCCGTTCCGTATGTCCCCGCTTTCTGAGGTAGAAGAAGACCTGAAAGTCATACGCCGGTGGCAGCCACGCGCCCGACGTGTCTATCTTACGGGCGCAAATCCCTTTGCACTCAGCTACAACAGACTGATGGATGTGGCGCTCATGCTGAGAAAATATCTGCCCCACATGGTCTCGTTCGGGATGTTTGCCCGCGTCACCGATATCACCCCCAAGTCGGTAGACGAACTTAAAAATCTCCGTCATCTGAAACTCGACAGCATCACCATCGGCATCGAGACCGCACATGACCCGACATTGGAGCGGATGAACAAAGGCTACAGCGCCTCCGACATCCTCCGGCAGCTCTCAAAGCTCGACGAAGCCGGAATCCGCTACAATGTGTTTTACCTCAACGGTCTCGCAGGCAAGGGCAACGGTCTGGAAAGTGCGGTTGCGACCGCTGATGTTCTCAACAAGTTGCATCCCTGTATCATCAATATCGTGTCGCTGACAGTTTTCCCCGAATCACGCTTATATCAGGAAGTGTTGGACGGCACATACATCGAAGAGCCCGAGATTGAGCGTCTCATTGAGATGCGCACACTTATCGACCGCCTGAATATACGCGTCAACGTGCTCGGACACCATATCTCCAACACCGTACCTGTCACCGGAGCCTTACCCGATGACAAAGCCGCGATACTCCGTGAGTTTGACAAAGCAATCGCCCGCCTCCCCGAAAAAGACCTGCGCGCCGATCGCAACAATATATGGCATCTGTGATAATGCAGCCGAATGAAAGCAAAAAATGTTGGATTTATTATTAAAATAGTCAGTTTGATGTCTGACTTGTGCCTTTCGATAAATAGGCTTTCAAACGCTTCCGCCGCTCACACCCCGCGCTGACACATCAGGAAACGATTACCATGTTCAGCCTCAATTATGGACATTCCAGACTCACGGGTATGTCGCACGAACTCTACATCTTAAAGTATAAACTGATTCAAACAGTTGCTTAGCCGTCATCCCGGACTGACCTTTGACGAAGCCCGCAGCCGTTATCGCGAGGAGCAGAAAGCCAAACAACGGCGCACAGGACCGAAACTACACTAACTAATAACGCCACCGAGAGAAGCCTCGGCCTCCTCGGTGGCTTTGAATTAACTTATTTCATGAAATAAGCTTCAAACTGCACAAATCATTGAAAGATGCAGTTGCATCAATTATATAGCATTCCGATTTAGAACCTTGATGACAATGCAGTCTTTGTGAACATCTTCTACAGACAACTCATCTTTTAAATTATGACCATCCTTGGCAAATAATACAAAGAGCGGTTTCTAAGATTGTGTCTGTTCAATTTCACCAGCGAATTTATAATTTACAGAATTTACTTTTGAAAAATCATGACTATCATCGCTGTAATTGCCAATCTTTGCACCATAGCTTGTCCAGTTGGCATACTCTTCCATACAATGAGTGATTCTCTTTAATTTATCCCCGGAAACTTCGTAAATATAGATACTTGGTGGAGAGGCATATTTCTTTTTTGTTGACATTCTTAAAGAGAATAACAGATATGTATTATCCTTATCGGACGTTCTGTAAGAGTACTCATCTACATCATAACAGTTATCAAATGTAAAAGTACGCCCAAATGTGAAGCCAGAGAAGCTATAATTCTCTTCATTGTCAGAACAACTCAGATTGTCTTTAAAGACCTTAAATCCCTGAGCCTTGATCCTCGCTTTCTCGGCTTCTATGGCTGCAAGTTTAGAGTTAATACACTTAGTAAGAGTGGGACATTGAGCCGCTTCCTGTGAATTTGGAAAGTACGACTGTAATGCCTTTATCTCCTTTTGTGCATCTACAAAAGATTCGTCTGCAATAAGCTGTTTGATTTTGGCTAATCGCTGGTCTGCCGGGAACTGGAGAACTGCAATAGAATCTCGCATTGCAGAAATGGAAGCCTGCTGAGATGAAACAACGTTTGTGAGGGAGTCAATCTTAGCTTGCAACACATTGGTTGAGTTCTCACCACCCCCACAACCGACCATGGTCACGAATGCAACGGCGAAGAGAAGATAACTGAAGTGTCTCATGTGTATTATAGTTAGATGCGGTCGTTGTAGGGTGTAGATTCTACACCGTTCTTCTGTAGGCGAGATACGAGGCTGTTGAGAGGACGCAAACAGATTTTCTTGAACCATGCAGATTTGCCGAACCACTTAACTAGAGACGGGCTGACTGCATAGTACAGACTAATGAAAGAACGTCCATACCAAGTTTCGGCCAGAGTATAGTCGCGGAAACGGCGTAAAGTCCAGACCTCAGGGCAATCGTATGAGCCGTATACCGCTGTTGCAACATAACAAGGGCCTGAGGAATAGTTCTTTTTCTGATATTCAGGGACTAATTCAGCTATTTTGTTTTCGTAGGAATCGGCTATAGCTTTCAGGATAGTCATAGACTCGGCATCTAAGGCTCCCTTCAGTGCGATACCAATACAATCCACACCATTAGTCCATAATGAAACGATTGTGTCCTTGTATTTTGCGCTGTCTTTCTCTTTGAGTTGATCGCCCCATAGAAGCATCAGATTTGCAGCACAGAAACAGTGATTCATGTATTCGGGACTGAATTGACCTCTAACAGTCCCATCGATGTCCTTATATGAAGAATATGCTGCATTGAAGAGCATATTCCCTAACTCCTGTACTTTATTAGTTATCTCATTGATAGCATTTGTCTGATCTTCCTCAGAAAGTTCATTTTGAATCAGAGCAATTGTTGAGGGATAAGAGTCAGAAACTTTCTGAGCAGCCAGAGAAATTTCTCCAATTTTACATTGCATAGTGCTGAAATATCCGACATAGAAACTTGCCTCCCAACTATTGGGATCCTTTATAAGAATCATGTCGTAATACTTCTGCGCATTTTCACTGTTGTTGGATTCCTTTGCTCTTCTTGCAATTTGATACAAATTCTCCAACTCTGAAGAAGTGTCAATTTTGACAGTGCCTTCAACAGAGACAGTGCCCTCGACCATCATTTTCTTTGCTTCTTCCACAGAGTATTTGGTTCCGCAAGACTGACAGACGAAAACACCGTCCTGTTTTAGGAGATTTGTGCTTCCGCACATTTCACAGGTAAGTGGTTTCATATGATGTTATTTAAGTATTGATTTTTTTCTGAACGTTTGGTAACGGCGTAAATAAGGAAGCCTTCAAATGCCATAAGGCAAAGGATAGCTATAATGCCCCAGTTGTTTTGAAACTGTGATGGCGAAAATATTCCGATTACAAGTTCTATGAGAGTTGTAGAAGGAATGATGAATGCCAACGAAGTTAAGAAGGCTGATAAGTGTAATCCGCAAAACGAAATGTTCGAGGGTTTTAAAACGATGCGTTGCATTTGAAAAAACGAAACGTATCTTTAACTTTCTTTCTGCACAGTATTACTATTTAAATACGAATGGCCTTCGAACACTATCCGAAGGCCATTTTTTTTGAGTTATTATGGCCTCACTCCTTTTTGTCGGCCGTGCCACAGAGGGCGTCTTGCAGTGCCATTGACGTGACGATGTTGAAGTCGTTGCTCTCAAGCAGCGCGCCGAAGGCCTCCTCGGAGATGGTCTGATAGTCGACCTCGACCTCTTTGCGCAGCTCGTCGTTGACGCACTCGTTGACGGCGCGCTCGTAGTCGTTGTACGCGACGGTGAAGTCAACGCGCTCGGCCTCTGTCAGCTCGTCATAGCGCTTGGCCTGTTCCTGTATGGCCTCGAAGTTCTCGGGTTTGAGTTTCTCGCGTGCGTCGGCCTTGAACTTGTCGAAAGCCTCGGCCACGGGTCGAAAGACGCGCATAGCCTTGATGACGGCAAATTTGTCGGCGTTAGCCATTTTGGTGAATTTGGTTGTAGGCTGTGACAGCGCGGTGGCTGCGGCTACGATGGTGTCGGTAGTCAGCTTCATTGTGTCAAAGATTAATCGTTAGTAGATGTGTTAACTGCGGCGATTGCCGTGTCGGGGCGAAGGTCGGCGATGTTGTCGGTGAAGTCTTTGATGGCCGCGATGATGGCAATATCATCGTCGGTGTCGTTGCCGCTCGTGAAATTGACGTCGCGGTTGCCTCCCACGCCGTAGCCGTTAAATGTCGCTACCTGACCCTCGTCTTTGTAGACCGTGCCGTTGATGTGTGTCGGGCCGGTGACTGTGATTGTGGTTCTGCCCTTGACTGTCATTGTGCTGTGAGTGTTCTCGACCGATACATCGACCGAGTTGATTGCTGTGATTTTAAGATTTCCCATGATTTTATGTTTTTTTGAAAGTTAATGATGTCAATAAAATGTGACGTTGCTGAGGTTTACGACTTTTTGCAAAGCATTGGCGTGATTGCCGGCGTCCTTAAATGAGTAGGTTGTCGTTGCGCCCTGCTGCTTGACGCCGACGCTCAATGTGAGCTTGGCGGTATAGTCACCGTGCAGCTCGTCGGCACTGAAACCTATCTCGATGTTGCCCATGATGTAGATGCCTGTGTCGTCAAGCACGACGTCGCCACTGCCTCCACCCTCTTTTGGCTCCAAGTCTATGACACAGTCAAATGTCTTGGACGGCAAGCCCGTACCGCTGACCCTCGTGAGTTCGGCACCGATGGTGAGCATGAGGTTGTTGGGTATAGCCTTTCCCGAGGGGCTGGTCCCGGCCCATGTAACGAGTGCGCCCGTGCTGTCGGTGATTTGCAGCACCGCAGAGCCGTCGCTGCGTGCCAAGATGCTCGTGCCTTGCAGCGGATTCGCTTTGAATCGACCGTAGACGTCGACATAGTCCATGACCGCTGCACCTCCGTCGGTGCCGTTGCCCTTTAGTGCCATGCCGTTGTTGACGAGAATTTGCTGAAAGCACATGCTGTTGATGTCAAGTGAATAGTGCTTTGACGGTATGGCATTACCGCTGTAGGTGTGGTCGGCATTGATGTTCATCTCGTCGGCGAGGCAGACTATGATGATGTTGATGTCGCTCTGATGGTCTCCCAAGTCGGGGATGTTTGACGTTATCATCTGTACCGAGGCGCGGCCGACATAGTCCTTTATAGGTCGTTCGCTCTGGGCCGCGTAATGCCAAGCGCCGCCGCTGTCCTGTGACAGCAGAAGCATTGTCAGATAGAGGTCACCGACGCTCTTGCCCTCGACCGTGAGGTCGGTGTAACGGATTTCGGCGTTGATGCTGCCGTCTAACTCAACCTCGGCGGTGAGATAGGCTGTTTGGCCGCTCTGCGAGGGTGTCGTATAAATCGGGCGGTGGTACTGCTGACCTGCCGATGAATAGATTTTGAGAGCCGTGACAAAAGGTACAGCCTTGTGGTTGTAATTGTCAAAATCGGTCGGACGGTGCCAGTCCTGACCGGGCACTGGCGGTTGCCAAAGCGCCCAGCATTGCTCGGTCCCTATCGTTGTGCTGCCGACAAGCGATGATGCAAACGTATTGGGGATGTAGAGCACGCCCGAGTGTGTCGCGTCGACAAGCCCATAATTAATAGCCTTGCGCTGCGCCTCGGTCGGGTCTTGAAAGGTGTCGATGCGGTAGGGCTTGTATTTGGCGTTTTTGTTAATCTTGCCGTGCTCGTTGGCGCAGACGCGGTCGCAGTAGGCGCCGCCCGTCTGCGTCGGGCTGACGCCTAAAACCTTGTAGACGTCAGCCGCGAGGTCGATGCCGTATTTGACGCCGTTAATGGTCTCCGTATATATTTTTGTTCCATTGTTAGGCATGGATTTTCTGTTGTAATTTTTGAACTAATTTTTCAAGTTTTTTGATTTGACGCCCTTGTTTGGCTATTATGGTGCGTTGTTCGACGAGTTCACGTACGGCCGTCTTAGCCTCGGCGTGAGCGAGAGCGCCGTAGTCTACTCCGTAAAAGCCGTCGGGCTTTAGGTAGACAACCTGCGGCACTATCTTTAATGCTTCCTGCGCTATCACGCCGATGCGCTCGTCCTTGTCAGGGCCGTCAAGCCATTTGAAACGCTTTAGCGGCATTTTGAGGACGTCGTCGAGCGACATCACAAAGTCGCCGATGATGTGCTTTTGGCGTATGTCAGAGCTTGACGTCATGCCCTTGCCGCCAATGGCCTTGTTAGAGAATATCTCGCCTGAGGCGTGAATGACGCCCGTGACGTCGAAATCATAGGCCGGCGAGAACATATTGACGCCTACGCGACCGACGTTGCCGTTGCTACGAACTGCCAGAGCTGCGACTGTGGACGACGCTGACGGATAGAAAAAGAAGCTATTGACTGAGTGCAAATCCCATGAATTGCCCGCACCCTCGACCCATGCGTTGCCCGAGTCAAAGCGTATGGCAGTGACATGCTTCAATTCGCCGCTGATTGACTTCGGCACGCCGTTCTGAAAGTACGTTTGCCCCCATGCTGTAAAGGCTGAGTCGTTATATAACTTTGATGCCGAGGCGACGTTGTCAGTCGTGTATGCGAGCCTGTGCCACGGCCGCCAAGTGCTACCCGAGCGTGTTCGCATAAAGATGTTGTCTCCGAGGTAGTTCCAAGATAGCTGCAGGGCGTAATACAGGCCAAAAGTTATAGTGCCTCGAGCGTCCCCGCCATCGATAGGCTTGTTAGCCATAGATGCGGCTTGGGCATAGGCAAAGTAGTTTGTCGCAATGCCGTTGTCACTAATGACGTTGTTTAAATCGCTGACGCTTTTTTCACCATAGATGTCGGTTTTGTGAAAACCGTCGAGCATGTCAGCATTAGTGGCCGAGGCGACGTTTGAGTCAGTAAACGCAATCTGATGCCAATCGCCCCATTTGTTTGTGCCGTCTGATGACGTAGCGTAAGCTCTCCAGTAGAGAAAGCGCGTAATGCCTGACGTGTAGTGCTTTACATCCCATGCGAGTTGACCGTAAAGATTGTCGTATTGATATTGCGAAAATGTTATAGCAGCACCGTAGCCCATGCCCGACGGGGCATTAGTCCATTTGCTTGGGGCCCAATAGTTGCGTGCCATGCCATATGTCATTTGGTCCAAATCAACATTTGTAGTAGACGACGGCTGTCTTCCGAGAAACCGCATAACCGACGAGCGCACTTGGTCGCATGTCAAGCCACTGAGCAACTCGGCGTTGAGGTTGGTGACGAGAGCGTTGGACGACACATTCAGCGAGCCTATTTTGAGCAGGCCGCTGATATTCCATGTGTTATCAGCGTCGCACCATAACCTCGACGTACCTGACGCTATGCCGTTGCCGTTTCGACCGATGCCGAAGGCTCCCTCGTGCGTAAACAAGCCCCATGTGTTCGGCGAAGTGCCAGCGTCACCCGTGTTGTCAGAGCCACATAGGAGCAATGACGCCCACTGCTGTGTGCCACAGACGTGTATGCGAAAGCCGTCATTATAGCTGTTGACAAAGTCGTTGCCCATCTTGAGGTGTAGGCCGCCTGTAAAGGTTTTCACGCCTGAGATGTTTTGGGGGGTTGCCACGGTAACGTAGTCTGCTGCATTAGCCACGGCCATTGTGCCAAATCGGCCGCGGTCGCAGTATCGCAAGTTGCTGCTACCGCCATTGGTATGCGCGCCGTTCCAATAGGCCAAAAATGACATAGTCGGGACTTTTAGATCATCGACCGCGTTGCTTTGCCATCCCGTGTTTGCTACGGCCGAGGCCACAACCTTCGTCGTGACCGAGCCGTCAGCCATGAGGAACTGCAAGGCGGTGCCCCCGTTGCGTATAAACGAGTTCATTGTCAAGCCTCCGCTCCAGTCGATAGTGCCGAGGCGCTTTTGCCACGTGTAGTCTGTGTGCGCCTGTATGCGTAGACCACCGTCGGCCATCGGCTCGAAGTAGACGCCGTTGGTCGCCGTTGGGAGCTTAAATAGTAAAGCGGCGGTGCTCTTTAGCTGCGCTTCAAAGGTTTTTTCGGCCGTGATTTCCTGTGCGGTGGTGAGAGTAACATAGCGGTCGTCAAGCGTCGAGGCATAGTTGCCATCTGTCAGAATCTTGCGCCATGCCTCCCAAGTGGTAGTGCTGCCGCAACGTACATATAAATCGGTGTTGTCGCCGAAGACTTCCCACGCCTTGCCTCCTGATCTGTCAGCCCATCCGCGCCAGCCGAAACCGTTGACATAGTCTCCCGTCCCCGGCACACTGAGCGCATCGCGCCTTTTCATGCCAGTGAAAAAGAATTTACCATTGTAGTCATTGGGCGTAGTGGCGACCGAGCGGTTGTCTGCTGGCTTTGAAAGCAAGCTATGTGTATGCGATGTAATATCGCCAGTGAGCACGGCCTCGACCATGGCCTTGGTGATACCCGTGAGATAGCCCGCGCCCTCAAGCACTGACACACGGGCGTGCAGCGACTTGCCGAGCACGGCTGACAGCGCGTCATCCTCGGCAGGCCCCGACACCCACGTCGTGTCGGTATATAGGCCGAATAACGAGCCGCCGCCACCGCCGCCTGAGCCTGTCGTGGCAGCCATGCCCTTGCCGGCTAATGAATACTCTGTCCAAAAAGAGTGATTAGCCTTGATTGAGTCGTAGGTCTCGCCGTCGATTACTTCTTGCCATGTAAGTTCTGTAGTACCATTATAAGGAGTAAAGAGATTCGATAATTCATTGGCGAGAGTTGCTACGGATGCAATCGAGTTACCAAGCCCCTGCGCCTCTCCGCCTATATCTATCAAAATACCGTTTCCAAGTTTGACTCGCCCGTCGGCAATCGTTATGGCTGTGTCGCCAGAGCCAAATACAGCCGTTTTGTCAGAACGAAACTGAACGTCACCCCCGAGGAAGTATGCCGAGCCGTCCAAGCGCACAAGCGAAGTGGCGGCTACGGGATTGTTTTTACCCGATTCTGCTATAAGTTCTGCGAGAGTCTTGCGTGTATCGTCGACTTTAAAAAGGTCGAGCATATCGCCACCCCACCAAGAGCCTATCGTGCGGCCCCCGAGCGAGGGCAGATAGGCGCCGTTCATGCCTGCAAGCGTATGCCGCACATCGTTGCTGTCCTTATAGCCGAGCGAGACAAGCGTCGAAAGCATCACACCGCCCGTAATCTCCGTGTCCTGCGGCAAAGCCGCCGCAAGATACTTGTATTTGTCGGCAGCCGCCTCTGCTTTGTCGGCGAAGTACTCGTCGATAGTCTTGTCGCCGATAGTGGAGCCGATATGCAGCTTTAGTCTGGCGTTGAGCGTCTTTGTGTCTTGGTCGAAATCGAGGTATGTCGAGCCATCAGGAGCACCAATATAGGTGTCTCCGTAACAGTTGAAGTAGGCGTGACCTTTCACGTGGTCGTAGCCCTGCGAAATGATGTCTCTACCGTCGAGCGAATAGTGCTCTGCATTGGTAGTGCCTGAGCCGATGCCTGTGAGTAGTTTTATCGATGGTGCATCAGCGTCAACGGTAGAGAAAACCATTGCGCCCTGACGTGTCGCATCCGTGCGGTTGCCGAACTGCTCGATAACATCGCCCTCTTTAGGAATGTCACTGTCAGAGTCACAATCGACGGCCGAGAGGTCGATATAACCATAATGGTTGCCGGCATCGTCACTATATTCGTCGTTGTTTACCGAGGTGACAAGCCTCCAGTAGCGGTGGTTACTGAGTTTATTGTTTGTGACACCCGTTTTGGCGTTGAACATCTCGGAGATGGCTTGGTCCCCGGCGATAATTTTCGTCTCAGTCTTCTCGCCATCCTGCTCGCTAAGGAAATAACAGCGATAAGCAATAACCTTGCCGTTAGGATTTTTGAGTTCCTCGACTTTGGAACAATTAATGGAGCCGCCGGGGGTGATATACTGTTTGCCGGCAAGCGTTTTTGACTCCATGGTCGTAAGTGTCTCAAAATACGCCTTGCCGCGCACAAAGAGGCGCGCTACCTCGGCAAACGAGTCGCCGTTGTCGGCGTCGATGCCAAATATGCCGCCTGATACTCCTGCAAGATAATTGCCTATCTCAAACCCGAGGTCGGATGCTATTTTACCTTTTGACCGGTCGTCTTTGAGTTTGGAGAGAAACTCTGTAAGGACACGCTTTGCGCTATAAAGATTGTTATCAGTCGGACGTGTTTTATCACCGGTGCGTATTATATCAGGCAACGAGACCGATTCAGCAATTGATTTTGCGTAGCTGTGTACTTCCGAAATCGAATCATTAATTTTTTCTTGAGACGTACGGCTAAGTGTGTCACCAATCTCAATGTCCATCGATGAGGGCAGATTAACCCTGCGTGTTATCCTTGTAATGCGGCTGTCGCGATATCCGCTTTCCGGGAAATACTCTTCACTTTCAAGACGAATTCGTCGGCCGATTGTGAGTTCTATGTTATTGTCTTCAATCCATACATGGTCAGTGGGAGCTTTATAGACTGATATATCGAGTTTGTGGTCATCATTGTACTTGTTGACAGCCTCCAAGAACTCCTCCTCGGCAAGCGCATAATACTCATCAGGCATACGGAGATGCCAGAGGATATATTTATCACCGATTTTAGGCACGAGGTTACCTCCCGGAAGCTGTGTATCGTTGTCGTAGGGCCATATTGTAATAATTTCAAATTCTTTGGCGGCACTGTCAAAGTTTACTTCAAAGAAAAATGTACCGTCCTCTTCATCACCAAGACCGGCAAGCTCGCTGCCCTCCTGAAAGGACACACGTAAAACGAGTCCGCCGATCATGTATTCATTGGGGTCAAACGTCAACGCATTATCCTTGAAATAATAAATTGTGAAAGGATTGCCGTCCTCACCTGTCCTGACCTCAGAACGCACGCTGCTAATCTCTCCGATACGTCGCGGATAGATGTCTGCAAAAGCAGATTCTTCATAGTGGTCAACACGGGCATATTTGTCGGCATTAATTTCAACATATTTTTTACCATCAGGGAGCTGAAGGCGTGAATGACCATATTTTTCCGGGTCAATATTACGGCTACTGCCCACAGGGTAAAGACGAGTATAGAATTTAACATTATCTGCAGTACCGGGATCTATGGACAGCAAACCTTTGTTATAACCAAGTTCTACGGGCTCTCCATGCTCACACTTGCAAATATTGACGGTCCGGTCTTCGGACCACCATTCGGCGCCCACCTTTTCTGCAATTTCCTTGAGCGCTTCTTCACAGTATTTGCCGAAATAATCTATGACAATATTCTCGGAGCCATCGACCTGACCGACCTTCCAGTCAGTGATATTGCCCATACCATGATTCATACAGTTGACAATCATGGCGACATGTTCACGAGGGGGCGCAGTCAGTGTAAACACAGGGTTATCTTCACCATCGACTGTTTTAATAACAAGTAAGCGTTTCAGCATGCTTTCCACGCCATAGAGCTTGAGATCATAGACCCACTCCTTCTTAGAGTTCTGCCTTGGGCGGTACTTTTCAGTCAGCCAAAAACGCTCTCCAAGAAAGTCGGCGTAGTCATCGACATCAAGTTCGATATGCTCGTAATGTGTGAAGGACAACGTGAGAACGTTGTCGCCCTGCACCTCCTTGGCCTGTGTCGAGCTGTCATTCGGCGAAAGTTCAACCTTGGGGTTGCCGGCCGAGTTGTATATTGTTATAAGCATATTTAAATGTCGTTTGAATCCTATTAAAATGTCGGTACGGGCTCTCGGAATTTAACCTTAAAACGACTTGCCTGCACCCCCTCTTTCCATAAATAGGTAAGCGGTTTATAAGCAGGACTTTCAACGTAGAACATCCGCATGGTCAAATCCAGTTCCGTCAACTGAACAGTTAGCCATCCATCTTGCCCTGCTTTTAGAAAAGAAATGAAATTCATGTACTGACTGAGCCATTCGTCTTTTGTTTTGGCAAACAAGGCGAAATGCAACGTCACATCACGCTCTTCATTTTTAACATCAAGTTTAGATGAATATTTAGAGCCGTTCTGTTCGCGAATATTTACAGCCACATGGCTTTTGACTTTAGACGGAGACATTATAGCCGTAAGATTTTCCCGGCCACCTTTCTTTTCTTCGGTCAGGAAGGCCCCGAATTCAGTCCATATATCCTTGCCGTTTATAATGACAAGTCCGGTGAGTGCAGCATTATCCATTATCATTTTGTCTTTATACCGTCGCGAATGAGTTTCAATAATAAATCTTTTATTTCAGCAGCGGAAGATGCATTTGCTTTGGTATTTTCAGCGATACGGGCAAGGTACCCTTCAGCTCTATTCATTTTTTCGGCTACGTCCTCGACTATAGAATCAATGTTTGCTATATGTCCTTGGGCGGAGGTGAACAGTCCCTCAAGTTTAGTTCCTTGTTCTTGACTCATGGCATTGAAACTACCGGCTTTCCCCGATTGTCCAGAGCCGGAACTGCTGTCACTTCCATAGCCTGTGGCAGCTGCAAGGTTATCCCGAAGTTTCATAGCCTCCTCGACATACTTCATATACTCCTCAGCCAATGCGTTACGCTCATTTTCAGTGAGGTCATTATCCTCCATCGCAGCGCCGAACTTCTTCCACCATTCCTCGAGTTTATCAGCATATAGTTCTCCTATTTTATTGGATAACATGGCTCGCATGAAGTATTCGTTGATATGGTCTATAAAGTCCTCTGTGCTCGCATCCATGTCCATCAGTTTATCAATGAAACTGTCATACATGGAGTCGAACGAAATGCCGGTCAGGCCTTCATACAGCTGTGTAGTCAGTTCCTCGAGTTTGCCTGCTTGGTCTATGTAGTCATCTAATTTATCTGTCAATCGGCCTCCATAGCCGCCTTTACCGGTATTTCGAATCTGCTCCCACATGTCGACATTGGCACGCAGCAACTTCATCTCTTCCGGAGACAGATTCCAGATATTGCCATCCCATGAGCGGCCGATTTGTCCGCTGAGGCGGCTTATCTGTTCCTCCGAGAATCCACGCCAGTAATAGTTCCAACTATGGTGATGTCCCGAGTATCCGGCCTGAGCCTGTGCGATACCGAGTAAATTGGCGATTGCCTCTTCTTGATACCTGTAGGCGTCCCGGTATGCCTCAACACTCTTGGACCCTCGGCTTGCACTGATTTCGTCGGTGAGGTCTTCGATAGCCGTCTGTAACGTTTCATTCCGTTCGGTAAGTCTGTCGATAGTTGCCTGAACTTCTTTAGCGTTACTTGTATCAAACCAAGAAGTAAAGCCTCCGAATGTCAGAGCATCGAATATTCCGGCAATTCCATCTACGATAGACTTACCTATTTGTATAAACATTTTGCCGTTCAGCAAATTTTTTAAAATGCCGGCAATGGCGCCGAGGACAGTATCAATAAGGCTTGAGACAAGTACTCCGATACCATCCTTTAAAATGTCAAGCAAAGACAAAACGGCAGATATAAGGGAGCCTATAAGTCCACTGCTGCCAAGTGCTTCGGCTACGCTTTTACCTATTTCGGAATTACCCAGTAATTTTGACAGCCCTTTTGATAAAGCACCACCGACAGCGTTTGTAATCGCGCTGTTGTTGAATAATTTGTCAAGACTCATCAAACTTTCGCCAATACCCTGCAGACTGCCGGACTTTAAGCCTGACAAACTTGAGACAAGGGTATTGAACATATTGTTTGCTCGGGAGACGGATGTCTGAAGACTGTTTGACGCATCCTGAACATCAGTGCCGAAAGAACGTACATTTTCGGAGGCTGACTCAAGATTGTCTACTGCCAATTGAACCCCATCTTTAGCCTCTTTGATTGCATTTTTGTCACCGCTCTTTTCAGCCTCAGCCAGTTTTCGCTTTGCTTCTGCTAAATTTTCGGTAGCCATACGTTCATCTTCCTGTGCAGCCATATAGTTGCGCATGGCCGACTGGTAGGCAGTCAGATCTGAGCCAAGTTTATTAATAATGTCATTGTCCCATGAGGTGTTGGCCTCTTCTAATTTAGAGATGAGTTCATAAAGAGTCTTCTGGTCTTGAAGATCCGAGTTTCGGAACTCCTCGGTTTTCGAAATAGCTTTAAGTTTTTCTATCGTTGGTTCAAGCTCATCACGGAACATTGTGCCGAAATTACCGAAGACACTTCCCCAATCGACAGACTGTTTGACAGCTTCAATTTCAAGATTACGGAGGGCCGAACTCTTTTCTTTTTCTAAAGCTTTTCGAGACCATTCATCAGAGGCTTCTGCAATTTTTCGGTCATATTCTTCAGATATGGCAAGACGACGCTGCTGAAATGTACCGTAATTTTTTAAATAATCGGCCATATGCTGCGCCTCGAGGAGATATATCTCCTGAAGAGTCTTATCCCTATTTTTGACAGCCAGTTCAGATGCACGGTCGAGTTCGGCATGCTGACCCTCTGTTAGTCCGGTTACATTTAAATTTTTAGCCCCGGTGTTCTTATTAAGAGCAACGAATGATTTTTTTTGCTTTTCGACTTCAGCAATTTCTTTTTCATAATCGAGAGCAATCTGCTTACGCCTGCGTTCTGCACCCTCGGCCATCTGATTTATTTCATCCTGTTGGTTTTTCCAACGGAGTATACGCAACTCCTCCGCAGCCTTGCGGGCTGCCTCCAACCGCTCGTCTTTGCCGGGAGTAGTCTTAACCATCTGTGGAATTCTGAGTGCGGCAAGGGCATCCTCGGTCGCCCCGATCTCCTTCTGCAGATCACCCACGCGTTTTTCAGCTTCATCAGCGGCCGCCTTTATCTGACGGTCACGTTCCTGAATGGCAAGCCTGTTGCTTTCTGAGTTATATGTCTGCTCATCACTGACTTCATAGGTATAAGTTTTCCACGTCCTTCCAACACCGGCAGAGGTCACGGCATAGTGATCGTGTGCCACCTCCCGTACTCCTTTCATACCACGTGCCTTTGCATCCATGTAACTAACCTCGTCGCCTTTGGATTTGACACCGTACTTGGCATTACGCCGGGCAAGTTCCTGCTTCTCAATCATAGTTGTGTATGCTCCGGTGACAGCCTTGTCAAGTGCTGCCGCCTTCGCACGCAGAATGAACGACTGCACCACATTCGAGGTGTTGTTGACAAGCACAGCTTCGGCATCCTTGACATTGTTTACAGACAATCCAAGTTCCTGAAAGGCCTTCTTGTTCTCGTCAACAAATTTACGCCGTTTTGACATGTCATCCCCGAGGGCTTTCCACGCGCGCTGCAGTTTATTGTAAGCGACTATCTGCGCCCCGGCACTTTCCCCAATAGACTGGGCTATCCCTTCGTTAATCTCTCGACTACGTTCAATCTGTGCCTGACGCTTTTCCTCGGCTTTTTTTGCCGCCTCGGAGCCCTTGGCAAATGCATAAAGTGCACCGACAACAGATATTACCGCACCTGCAAGCAGAACATATGGATTGGCTTTTGCCACTGCATTAAAGGCTGACTGAGCTATAGTGGCCGCAGTTGTAGCAATGACTCCACGGCCGACAGCCCATGTACGAATGTTTTCTGCAGTTGCCGCAGCTTTAGTCTGAATGACATTAACGCCTTGCATAAGCGCAGACTGTTTCTGCAGATTGACCTGCATAGAGGTGAGCGCGTTACTTGCAACAAGTGCGGTCTGCAACTGTGTTTGGACTTCAATCAGTTCTGACTCGCTTAATCCCAAGACTTGAGCTCCGGCTGTAGCAAGTCCGAAACCATCGACAACAAGTTGTATACCGCCGGCCAATTGGTCGAATCCGCGAGAGTCGGAAGCGGCATTACGTATACCTTGAGCTGTGTCACTAATGGCATCATTAAGATTGCCGGCTCGTTCGGTCAATTCGTCGATATGGCGTGCGAGTTCTTTACCCTGTGCCGTCTGTTTTTCTTGGTCCGTAAGAGAACGATAAGCGAGGAGTAGTGTGGCAATCTCCTCACGTACATTCCGAAGCTGCTGCCGCAGAGAGACATCTGTATTTTCCACGGCAGCTTTAAGCTCACGTTGCTGTTTAGTCAGTTCGTCAAGACCGGCTTTCTCGGCATCAAGTTCTTTTTTCAAGGATTCAAGCTGAGCACTCGCCTGAAACTTTGGCGCCCCCGAAGTAGCTTTCTTAAGTGTTTTTTCAAGGTCCCGGTATTGTTTCTCGAGGTTACGTACATGACCGCGTTGCACGGTTATCGCTCCGGTGACATCCTTTAATTGGCGTTTTGTGTCATTGGAGAAATTCTGTACGGTTTTGGCGGCACTGCGCAGTCCCGGTGTCAGGCCGTCCTGTAAAAATATCTCAAGCTCTACCGGCTTCATGATTCATTGTTTTAGATTAGCTCTAAAGAAATTTGCTACTTCGGCCGCTTCGGCCTCCGGAGTATCTCCGTCTGCGATTCTTGATGATGGTTTATGTTTTTTATCACTTACATACCGCGGAGCATCACTGAGCATCATTATAAGTGTCTGATAGTTCACTTTGTTAAGAATGTATTCAACGCTCCAGCCTGTGGCATCAGCTACTTGCCATATAAATCCGAAGGGGCTATGGGAGCCTTTATATCGGCTCTTTAACTCCCCTTCCTCTGTCGGCTCAGTCTCGGTTTCATCGGATTCGTCCGTTCCGCCAATCTGATAATAGGTATAAAAGGGTCAGTTCCCATAAGACTGACAAACTTCTGTATTGCAGCGAAAATATATCGCTGTTCGACATAGTGTTTGATAAACCATGCGACAGGATGCACAAAGAGGCTCTTTAATGGGCCGATACATATGGCACATGCGAGCATCCGGCATACTTTGGACCCATGCAAAGCTATAAAACGCATTTGCTGTTCTTTTGTAAAGTTTGCCATATCTGCAGCAGTGACGTCCATTGACAAATATGTCCGGGCAAAACGTATCTGCCCGGACATATAAGGTCGCTTAAGTGTCACTCGCAGCTTTATAGGGCGTCGTCTGAATGGCAGTTTGAATTCCTTTAGAGGGATCGATATGCCAACATTCAATAGCGCGTCGGCAGCCTCGCGCTGAATTGCCCTTGCAATCGTGACATCCATTGCTTAGCCGGCGCTCCCTGATTCAGACTGTTCTGTCGGCAGGAGCCAACCGCCATCCTCAGACCATTCAGCAGGAAGGCTGTCGGTCGCAAAGATACCATACGGCGGGATGTCAGCTGTTGCCGGCATTGATACTTTCAGTTCAACCTCAATCTTGGCGGTCTCTGTAAGCGTCAGTTTGCCGGCAAGATCAGACAGCAAAGTTGCGTTGGGTATGAGTACTGATTGTCCGGACACGAGTTGCAGTTCCCATGGGCCTTCCAAGACCATAGCCGACTTCGGAGCGGTCCAGCCGATAACCTTGTTTTCTTTTTTGTGAAGCGCTCCGCCAAGCAGCTGCTGAAGGCTTTCAAAATACAGTTGAATCATGTCAAAACGGGGACCGATCTTGCCATTTGCCTGAGGTATAACAAGCACAGGTGCGCCGGGTACCTGTTCGGCTTCAATGTCGGCAGCCTCCGGTTTGGTACCCCCGAGGTCAAAAGAGTTTTTGGCGATATAGCCTACCTTTTTACCTTTATATATTACGGCTCCAATGCCGTACATAAAATCTTTATTCATTTTTAAAGAGTTTGTCTTTTGTTACAAAAATTGTTGATGCGACACCGACAATACAACCGAACATTAGAATGGCGGTAAATAGCCACGTAGGGGACGCCGATGTCTTGTTTTTATACTGTTGCCGGAGCAATTGTTCTGACTGTTCCAGAGCATCACGTGCGTTATGATAAAGCTCTTCGTAGTATTCTACCTGTCTGGCGAGACTGTCACACGTGGCAGTGACGAATACAGTATCTCCTCTGACTGCGACTTCGGCATGAGCCTGTCCGCTTTTGTTATGAAAGACAGCGCCGGTCGGAAGTCTAAGGAGGCTGTCCTTTGATATTGCCATCTCGACCCGACTCGTCGGAATCATCTCCTTTGACATCTGTCGTTTTATTACGTTCGTTGTGTCGTGAAACGTGACTGCCTTTGATGAATCCGTCTGATGAGTCTGACTCTTTTGAGTTGTTGCGCAACTTGTACAGAACAACACAATCGTCAGCATGAGGACAATTATTAGCGGATTCAACAGCACGAGACAGACGGGACAAAGCTCTCTTGGTAGAGGCCAGTTCCTTTTGGATTGAGGCCATGAGTCTCTCAGCCGCAGATAATTTATCTCTGGTCGCATTTAGTTCTCCTTTTAAAGGGTTGACGATGTTCTCCACCAAAATACGAGTGGCGTTTTCAGTGTTGGTGATGTGCACACTTTCGGCATCGGCTTTTGCTTTCTCGGCATCGGCGTTGGCCTTTCGGACTGTCGCCCTCAAGGTAGCGACGGCTATTATGAGGGCCATTATACCGCCCCCTAAAATGACATTGAGTATTTCGCTGAAGGACATCGCTGTGATTGGTTTACTTAATTGTTACTGTGTTATGCCTATCGATTTGAGCCATTTCTGTACGTCAAAACTCGGGCAAGCCTTGTTGGCTACCTCATTATGACCAATGATTCTTACATCCGGAAAACGATTGTGAAAATCTCTGACATACGATTCAAGAGCCTTGAGTTGTGCCGGAGTGCGCGTGTCCTTAGATTTTGACATATCGCTTGTCATACCTCCTGCATATACCACATGGCGGCTGATGGCATTATAACCTTTAGCTCCGTTTGTAATCTCCCATGGATCGACATTTGCGTCTTCATTGTTGTCAACCAAGCGCTCAATTGTTCCGTCAAGATGGATGATGTCGGTGTAGCCGACCTGTTTCCAGCCTCGACCACCTGCCGACACCGGGCTGAGATGCATCCGCCGAATGTCGGCGGATGTCACCTCACGCCCTTCGGGGGTTGCGGTGCAGTGAATTACAAGGTAACGGAGTTTAGCCATTGTTAACTTCCAGTCTGAGATTTATCGCCTGTCCCTGTTTGGGTTTCACTTGATGTTTCCACCTTAAATTTGGGAGACGTACGGAAATCTGCAACAACAAACTCCTCTCCGAAGGCGATATTGGTGTCGGCCTTCATGAGCAGTTTGAAGAAGTAGAGCTCTGATGCCGGGGCGAATTTGTCAATCTGGATAACGTTCTCATCGTTCTGCAGATTGACTGCGGCAAATAAGTTGCCGTCTGTATCGGGTGAACAGAGTGTCGCGACAATGACACCTTCCGGCCAACTTGACACGGTCTCGATAGCAATCCCTTTGTAACCCATTCTGTTTACATCGGTTTCTGAAGCATTTTTGCTGTCACGGGCTGTCAGTTCGTCATCATATGTGTCGAAATCCTCAACACTCATTATGATTCGCAGCTTGGAATTCTTACGCATAGCCTTCGGAATCGAAGCGCGAACAGCTTTGAGCTTGGCAAGCATAGTGGTAGCCTTGGAAACATCTACAAGTACATAGTCTTTTGCCTTGGCCGCCTGTGTCAGAATGCCATTCATGAGTTTTGTATCATCTGTGCCATCGGCGTATTCGCCGTTAACATAATGGTCTCCGAGCTCAAACTGCACCTGTTTGCTTAAGGCGTCCAAGAGCGTATTCTGGGCTTCCGGCGGTAACTGTGCGAAAACAAGATTACCGGTCGGCTGCCATTTACGCCATATATACTCGTAAGCACGAGGATTGAAGAGAGTAAAGGCCATGAAATCGTGAGGCTCGAGAACTTGCTCTGACCAATTGAAATCGCCTTCGCTGTCTTCTACTGTAGGGTTTTCTTTACGTTTCTGCAGCATTCGACCAACTTTCAGGCGCGGTATGCTCGTTTTTTTCTCCACGCCGGGGATTACATGGATGAGGCCTTTTTCGACAAGTTCATTGCCGGTGGTGGCAACAGTGAGAATACTCTCAAGTACTTCACCGTTGTAATTGGTATTATCTACTTTGATTGCCATATGGATATGATTAATTTGTTATTTCTTGAGTTTTTTGCGAATCTCATCCATGCGAAGTTCCCATGGACTCTTTGCCGGGGTTCCATCAGACTGATTAGCCTCAATCATGGCACTCAGCTTGACTGCGGGTGACATGGCCTCAATGGTCGCATTGAGATCATCAATGCCTATCTTCTTGCCGAGATTGATGAAATGATCTTTTTTTTCGGGAGCAACCTTTTTGGATGCGATGGCTGCATCTACGGCGGCAGTGATTTGTGCAAGTTTGAGTTTCTCATTTTCTTCACGCAAGCCGTCCGATTCTTCTGTTTTCGTTCTAAGTTCCGTGAGTTTGGCATTTACCGCCGCCTCGTCAGCCGTCTCCGGCAGCCCCAGTTGCAGGGCGAGTGTTTTGATGTCCATTTGTGGATTATTGTTTAATTTATGATTTAGCCGGGGAAGCGGACACACGCCGCCTTCGCCGAGTGTTAATAATTGTCCGTCTTTATAAAGTCTGATAGCGTCATTATTAGCGCCAATGTCAACAAGGGATACTTCGACCAGTCGGCTCTTTGTGACTGTAGGATATCGCTGACCGGTGATTATATGTTCGGGAGCCTCACTCGTTTCAATGTCATCGAAACCGATACTGACCATGCGTAATGATCCGAATTCCCATTGTTTTTTACATTGTTTGGATAAATCTGTTGCTTCGTCGAACACAAGCTCGCCTGTAATCTCTCCATTCTCTTTTAATAGATTGTCAATAATACCAATGACAAGACCTCTGTTGTGCATATAGAGTAGCACAGGGTTGCGCTCATATTGCGATATGTCGACTCCGTCTGTCAGGACACGGTATCCATAGCTGTTGAGACTGTCATTTGTCAGTCTTACTCTTTTTCCCATTTTTGCGATAATGAATTAATCAATTGTCGACACAAATTTGAATCATAATCGCCTCCACTCCAAGAAACTGTGCAATGGTTGCACACTTGTATGCAATCATTGCATACTTTCTTTGCTCGAGGCCGATAACATTACAATTTTGCAGTGTTTTTGCCGGCTTTTAGTTCAGGCAATAGCATAACCGCGCAAAATCATTCTCAACATGACAAAAGCAGAACTCGAAAGAAAAAAAGACCTTGCCCGTACTTTGTATATGTCCGGGAAAGAGCAGACCGATATTGCGGACATGGTCGGCGTATCGAGGGTAACTATATCGAAATGGTGTACCGCAGACGGATGGAAGGAAACCCGTGCGGCAAAAACAATATCGCGCCCGGAGCTGATCAAGAAGCTGCTGCTTGCCACAAACACTCTTCTTGACAAAGTGAACGCCTCCAGCGACCTCAACCTTATCGACAGTCTCGGAGACAAGTTGTCCAAACTGACAGCCGCCATTGATAAACTTGACAAATCTCAAGCAAATGTCGTGGCGGCAATCGAGGTATTCACCGCTTTCTCGAAATATCTTGAATTCCGGGCAAAGACAGACCCGGAAATCACACTTGAACTTATAAAGACAGTAAACAGGTTGCAGGACGGGTTCCTCATAGAGTCTTTCAACAAGGGAACACTCGTTTGCTATGGCGACTAAATGGACAAAAGAGCAGAAGGAGGCGTTTGAACGGTGGCAGGAACATTGCCGGGAAGTTCAGACGTTGACGGCTGTGTCTATGGCTATCGCCAAAGAGACCCCGGTCGAACGCGACAGGCGCATAAAGCGGCTGCTCTCGAACTATGACGAGTTCTGCGAGTATTACTTCGCACATTTCCTTACATTGCGCGACAAGACAACCGGCGAGGTTATCAAGACGATACACAATGCTCCTTTCCACACAAAGGCTGCTCTCAAGATAAAGAACACTTCCAATCTCAAGGCCGTATTCAAATGGCCACGAGGTCATGCCAAGTCAACCCATATCGGTGTGTTCACCCCTCTTTGGCTGATTTTTCAACCGAAAAGGCTTATCAATTTCATGGTGACGGTCGGCAAGTCGGAGGACAGTGCCGTGCGTCTGCTCGGCGACCTTCAGGCAGAACTGGAATACAACCAGAAGCTCATCGCCGATTTCGGCGAGCAGAAAAATCTCGGATCTTGGCTTGAGGGAGAATTCAAGACCAAAGGTGGCGCAAAATTCCTCGCGGTGGGCCGCGGGCAGTCGCCGCGTGGCCTCCGCGACCGTGAGGACCGTCCGGACTATATCGTGATTGACGACCTCGATGATGACGAACTGTGCCGCAACGAGAAGCGAGTTAAAGAACTTACCGATTGGGTCAAGGAGGCTCTGTTCGGTGCACTTGACGTTGGCCGTGGCCGCTTTATAATGGTTGGCAACCTTATTTCAAAAACATCTGTTCTTGCAAATATAGCTTCGTCCAAGGGCGTCTATGTGTCAGAAATCAAAGCTGTCGACCGCGATGGCAATCCAGTCTGGGCAGAGAAGTGGACTAAAGAGGAGGCTCAGGTATACAAGGACTTTGTCGGTTACAGAGCATGGGAAAAAGAGATGATGCACAATCCTATAACTGACGGCTCTATATTCAAGCATGAGTGGATACGGTTTAAACGTCTTCCCAAACTCGAGAACTACGATATGCTTGTATGCTACACCGACCCATCGTTCAAATCGACGACAGCCAATGACTATAAAGCCTCTCGACTCTGGGGCAAGATTGGTCGCGAACTGCATCTTATCGACTGCTATGTGCGACAAGATACGGTGACCGGAATGGTCAGATGGCTCTATAATCTCTATGAGGCCACGCGTGACCGTGTTGCCATATCTTTCTTCATGGAGGCGAATTTTATGCAGGATATCATCCTCGACGAATTTGCAGCTGAAGGAAATATCAGAGGATACCAATTACCTATTTTGCCGGATACCAGAAAGAAACCGGAAAAAATACAGCGCATCGAGGCCGTTTCTCCTCTTTGGGAGCGTGGATTTGTATTCTACAATGAAGCCCTCAAGGACTCGACGGACATGCAGGTGGGTATAGAGCAGACGCTTGCGCTTGAGCGCGGCTCGCGTGTGCATGACGACGCGCCTGACGCCGACGAGGGAGCTATCTGGTATCTTCAGCGCAACACAAGACAGGAGACTTTTAAACCGGTGGCGATCCCGCGTCGCTCACCTAAAAATATATGGTAGTATGTTTATCAACAATAATGATTACCGAGTAGTTATTGGGGATGCAGCTCTGAAGGTTATATCTCAGTCCTCTCCGGAGAATATCGCCAATGCAGAGGCCGAGGCTATCGAGGAAATAGCCGGCTATCTCCGCCCGGTATATGACACCGATGCAGTATTCTCGGCATCGGGCAACGACCGAAACCGTCTTATAGTGATGTTTACAGCGGACATTGCACTTTACCATCTGACAGCCTCCCAGCCTCAGAAAATGGGTAGTGAAATTCGCAAAGAAAGGTATGAGCGTGCCGTCAAATGGCTCGAAGGCGTTCAGTCGGGCCGGATTGTTCCGGACCTTCCGCGGATGGTGGCTGAAGATGGCACATCAGGTTTCGGAACATCATTTCATTCCGCCCCAAAACTAAGACATGACTGGTAATTATGGCAAAAAATAAGAAAAGACAGTCGGCAAAATCAAATGCCGGCGATAAATATACTGCATTACGCCGTGAAATGAAGAAACAGTCGTCTCTGATTGTTTCTTTGCATCGCACGACAGAATATTTCACGGCTCAGGACCTCGGCAACTGGCGTAATGCTTGGCAGTCAGCTATCGATGTGCGCAACCCTAACAGGCAAAAGCTTTACGATATATACCGCGATGCATTGACCGATTCGCATTTATCCGGCTGTATACAGCAGCGTGTGGGTTTTGTCATGTCTCGTTCGTTTAAATTAGTAAATGCAAAAGGTGATGCTGACACTGATGCGGTCCATCTGCTCGACCAGTCATGGTTCAAGGATTTTTGCCGCTATTGCCTTGATGCAATATGGTATGGCCATTCGCTGATTGAGCTCGGTGATGTGATTAAAGACGGTGACGGACATCCGTCTATAGACAGTGTCAGTCTCATCCCGCGTAAACACGTTATCCCAGAGTATGGCCGTGTAATCAGACGTCTCGGAGAAAACTGGCAGTCGGGCATCGAATATCGAGAGCGTCCGTGGTCTGACAAACTGATTGAAGCAGGGCGCTCCGATGACCTCGGTCTTCTGCTAAAGGCTGCCCTTCATACAATCCCTAAAAAGCATGCATCATCATTCTGGGATTGTTTTGCCGAAATATTCGGTATGCCTATGCGAATTGCCCGTACCACTACGCGCGACCCTAATGAGTTCAGGCGCATTGAGAACATGATTTATGACGGAGCATCAAACTTGGGCATGGTCACCGGTATGGAGACGGAGATACAGTTTGTCGAATCAGGTAAGGGTGATGCTTTCAATGTTTATGACAAACGTATAGATCGAGCCAACTCTGAGCTCTCGAAGTTAGTCATAGGCCAGACTATGACTATCGAAGACGGCTCATCTCTGTCTCAGTCTCAGACCCATCTCAAGGTTTTTGAGAATCTTGTCGAGGCCGATCAGGACTTCCTGCGCGATATCATCAACAATCAACTGCTGCCCCGTTTGGTCAAACTCGGATTTCCGTTCAAGGGTTTGCGCTTTGAATGGGATTATGCTGTAGACTATACTCCGGAGCAACAGGTGGCCTACGAGACCATGATAGCTGACCGTTATGAGGTTGACCCCTCGTACTTCAAGGACAAATACGGCATGCCTGTCGGCAAACGTATTAACCTTAGTGCTATGTCTGAGCCCGGAACATTATCTCTCTCAAAGCCTATACAACAATCAATCCTCCCGACAAGTAGTTTTTTCGACTGAGCCCCTCTGACTATGAGGGGCTGCACCGCCGGTATGCCGCCTTACTTGATGGCTTGGACATCAATAGTCTCGCCTCTCCGGGTGATGGTGTCCGCAAGCGGCTGGAATCTCTGTTTAAGAAGATGATGCATGCGCTGTTCAAGGAAAAAGGCGCGGAATTTCGCGTCGAAATTGTCGCAGATCCTGCGGTGCAAGAGTTTATCGGTACACATGCCTCTGTGCTCGACTCTTCTTTTGAGAAAGTAAAGATGACGGACGGCATGCGCCGGCGCCTGACACGGTCTAATTATATATTTTCGGGTATGAAGGCCTTTCACGAGCTGCATGAGGCCTTCCCGTCTCTCATCGATGAGAACGGCGAAAGAAAGTCGTTTGAACGTTTTTTGAATGACGTTAGAAAAATCGACAACACTTACAACGTAAACTATCTGCGCGCCGAGTATAATTTTGTCAATGCCTCGGCGCAGATGGCAGCGCGATGGGAGTCGTTCATGGAGGATGGCGACCGCTATAATCTCCAGTATCGCACCCAGCGCGACGATAAGGTACGTCCGGAACATGCCGCGCTCGACCGTGTCACCCTGCCGATGTCAGACTCGTTCTGGGAGGAGTTCTATCCACCGAACGGCTGGAACTGCCGGTGTAATGTCGTGCAAGTACTCAAATCAAAATACCCTGTAACGCCCCATGATGAGGCCATGCGGCTCGGCGACGAGGCTCTCCGGCGAGACACCAAAGGCATCTTTCGCTTTAATGCCGGCAAAGAGGGCAAGTCTGTGCCGGATTATAATCCGTACACCATACGCCGCTGTAATACTTGCCCCGTAGCAAAAGGCGAGAACAATAGAAAACTTGCTCGTGCGTACGTACCCGATAATGAGGTATGCAAGGCTTGTAGACTCATTCATCAGATCGCGAAAGAGGGGAATATCGGGGAGTCCATCAGAGGAAAAATTAAGGAGTCGCAAAAACGCTTAGATACGTGGTATAAACAAAATCTTCCTGTAGTAAATGTTGGCAAATTTACAGCTCGTAGATTTGAAGTAGCACTTCCAGATGGAGAAACAATTGTTATCAAAAAATCTTTTTATGAGGAAACCAAAAATAAATATCAGAATGATTCATTATACCCATTAAAACTGGAATACGCCCGTAAGGCTCACAATCTCATCAATAAATCTATCTTTATCCGGGAAGAGAAAAGTAAAGATCATCCTGATGCCTATTTTAAAGTTTATGACTTTGTTGATGACTGCTACCGTGTAGAAATGAAGGTAAAATGTAATAATGACGGTATGTATCTTCACATTCTACGAGTCTATAAGAGATAAAAAAAAACGACTTTTCCGTCACCTCCCTCGTGTGTCTCACTTGGTACGTGGACGAAGGGTAACTTGAAAAGTCGATTTTGTATTCACAAAAATACAAACAATTTCTGACATACAAAAGTTTATGGCAAAGAAACCTCAAAAACGACCCGAAAATGGACTGACCGACAGGCAGTGGAATTCCCACTGTGTGGCCGTATCTCTACTTAACGAGTGCTATTATCGAGAGAATCAGACCGGCAACGCCGCAGACAATCCCCGTAATTATGCCGATATGCTCCAGTCTGCGCCCTCGCACCTCTCTGCGGTACTTGCCGACAAAGCCGCCTTCGTGGAATATCGCCCGTCCTTTATAAGTTATTGCAAAGCCGTGTTTATTCTCCTCAAGACAGCCTTCAGTCACAAGATGCCGAAGGGCTTTGTCATAATCGGGTGGTAATGTGCCGCCCGGTGAGACGGAGAATAATACCGATTTTTCAATCGCTCCGGCAGAACTCTTGTCGAACATTTCAAGCACCATATCCAAACGTGTTCTGTTAAATTCTTCGTTATTCATTGGAGTGTAGTTAGACTGCAAAATTACCACATTCACTGCTGAACGCCAAATTATGAGTAAATCTGCAGTCTCAAAGGGGGAGTCCCATCGGGGGCGGACATAAAAATGCCCCCGGCCGGTTATTTAGACGTCTCACTTTCTAAAAACACATGAATCCGTATCGGAGTCAGCCGGGGGCACTATGCCCTTTCGACCCGATACGGATTCTTTATGCGCCACAGATGCGCGTGTTTTATAAGTGAGACGATACAAAAGTAACAAATAATCCTGATATGACATTATTTGAAATACTCTATTTAAACCGGGAGATGATTTCAAGAATCAAAGATGCCGGAGCAAGGTTGTCAGATATTAGATACATTGAAATGTATATTGACTACACGACTCTAATCCGAATGGGCTATAAGACATCGTATGCCGTCGAAAAGTGTGCCGGGCGTCACAACATATCTGTCCGCAAGACATATGACATCATCGCACGTTTCAAAAAAGAACTGCACGTTTAATGCAGGTTAATTCAAATAGCATTAACACTTCTGTCATAGGTGTCATTCTACCTTTGCAGCAAACCTATGTATCTCATCTATGGCACGTAACAAATATCATCAGATTCTCGGACGGATTCTCGACACAGGGAAACATCAGTCTAATCGCAAAGGCGATATAATCTATCTAATAAACGAGCAGCTCACACTTACGCCGGCCGACCTGCTCGACATTTTCGAAGGGCATGGCATCGCCCGAAAGAAGCTGCGCTCTGAACTGAAGCTCTTCATGAGCGGTGAAAGGTCTGTTGAAAAATACCGAGAGGCAGGCATCAACTGGTGGGACTACTGCGGCGCAATACTTGTCAATAGCTATCCAACTTATTTTGAAAAATTGCCGCCTTTAATCGCCCGGATAAATGCCGAGCGCCGCAGCTCTAAAAATTATGTCCTGTTCCTTGGTGCGACCGAGGCCGAGACAAATCAGGCACCGTGTCTGTCACTCGTCCAGTTTCAGATAGACCGGGGTGAACTCGTCATTAGTGCCTATCAGCGCAGCTCGGATGCAAATCTCGGGTTGCCGGCCGACATATATCACCTCTATCTGATGGCACGACAGATAGATCTGCCGTTGAAATCCATAACACTTTTCCTTGGCAATGTCCATATATATGAAAACAATATCGATAATACTCGACGTCTTCTTGCAGGAGAGGACGCCGTTAAATTTGAACTAAACGTATGAACAAATCAAAGAGACTTTATTTGTCAGCTCCGCTTCCGTTTGTGGGTCAAAAAAGGATGTTTGCAAAACAATTTATCGAAGTCATAAAGCAATATCCGGCCGACACGGTATTTGTTGATCTTTTCGGCGGCTCCGGCTTACTGTCCCATATCACCAAACATTACCACCCGGAATCAAGAGTAATCTACAACGACTTCGACAACTACCGACACCGCATCAACAATATCGAGCGCACCAACCGGCTACTCTCCCTTATACGCCCTATCTCAGACCGCTTCGAGCGACACAAGCCAATCACCGGCGAATCCCGTGAGCAGATATTCAGGCTGCTCGAGCAGGAGGAACGGGAAACCGGCTATATCGATTTTATCACTATCTCGTCTTCTCTGATGTTCTCCATGAAGTATAAACTAAGTATAGACGAGATGCGCTCCGAGACACTGTATAACAATGTCCGTAAGAGCGACTATGCTCCCTGCCCGGATTATCTCGCCGGGCTTGAGATAGAGTCCTGTGATTACCGGGAACTGTTCGAGCGATTCAAAGACACACCGGGGGCCGTGTTCCTCGTTGATCCGCCATACCTTTCCACTGATGTCGGAACATATCGTATGTATTGGCGACTTGCCGATTACCTCGATGTCCTGTCGGTGCTTCCCGGCCACAACTTCATATATTTTACTTCCGAGAAATCGTGCATCGTCGAACTGTGCGAGTGGATGGGGCGCCACCCTTCGCTCGGAGACCCGTTCGCCCGTTGTCAGAGGAGGGAGTTTGAAGCGTCGATGAACTACAATGCCCGGTACACTGACATTATGCTGTTCACAACACCCGACCTCACGACCGACAACGCCGCATAAGACCGTTTTCTCGCCCGTATATCACAAAAGAGCCGTCACCCGATAAAGGTAACGGCTCTCGCTCTTTCGACGCCACACGGCGCGTTTGTGTGGTTTTATTTCAGTTGCCGCAATGCAACGCAGGTGTATGTCTCGATATTTTCGACAATGTCTTCGTGATTATGGTTGGTTGCGGAGCTGTCAATATCAAACTCCATAAAAGTATCGCCTGAAAGTCCGGCAAGCAGTTCGTGTATCTTGTCAAGCAAACGAAACTGCTGTACGTCCGAATCCTGTACCATCCAGTCTGTAACTATGTGGAGATTGACTGAGGGCTCGGCCCGATATTCGACTCCCGGTACAATCGCAACCCATTTGAACGGAACGAACTCTATAAATACTGCCGGACGCTCCCATGCGGCCTCCTGCTCGATGAACTCTACGTTGTGATTCCACAGGTCTATGTATTTTATAGCTCGAGGGTAAAGCTCATCATCTGCGGCGACGTCATCCGGTCTCTCATAGTATTCGCCGGCTGCATTTACACAAAGTGTCTCAAGCCGAGATTTCAGTTTGCGGTATAATTCTTCTCTCATGTTTCATCAATTTTATCGAAAACAATATTTGCTAATTCATCCAGCCTTTTCTGCATTGACAAAAACCAGTCAGTGTAATCGTCTAAATGTCCGTCATACTCTTTTTTTAGTTTATCCAGTTCCGCTCTCAGTTGGGCGCAACGTAACTTATACTTACGTAGAGTTCTCGGGTAAACATGCATCATATACAACATGATCACCTACGTTGCACAGATGATTGACGTTATTATTATTGCTGTCATTTGATATTAAAGTCTATATTGTTTACATATTCGTTTAAGTTGTCTTCTATAATCCGGCGAACTGTCGTCTCGACCTCCGGCGCCATGCCGAGGAATTTACGCTGCGGTATTCGTATTTTGCTACCGGGTTTCATAAGTGCCATGGCCTTCCAGAAAGAAGCCTCGTCGGTAAGTTGGATGGTCCGTTTGTCTTTGCGCAGCGTCCCGTCTTTTCTGCGACCGAAGGAGCCGGTTGTCTCTTTGTATTTGGCCCAAAAGAAACGTTTCATTTTTGCGGTTACTGTTATTTCGCCTCCTTCATTATGAATGGCAGCTGCCGGATGGTCGGTCAGGAAGACTATGCTGCTATCGCGCGTCTCACTCCTTATGCTTCGGCGAAGGTCGCTACTGTCAACGAGAATATGGCCTCCCGGACGGGTAGGACTCTTGCGGCGCTGCCAAGCCTGTGAGAAGAACGCCTCTCGCTCGAAGTTCTGGTCGAACTCGTCGCCAAGATCTTTTCCGATGTCCTTCAGTATGTGTCTGAAGACATCTCGCACTTGTTGGTCTATGTCGGCCATGGTTAACGATTTTGTGTTGTTTCGTCCGGCAATGTGTCAAAAAGACTCGGCATGTCTGACGCCACGACAGGGGTTTCAAACCTTGCCGTGGCGTTCATGATGTTGTAGAATGTGCGTTCGCTGATGCAATAGACAGGGTAGATATATCGTCGCCAGATTTCGCGGTTGCTTAATCCGCTTTTGGCATATCGATCATATATCCGGTTTATCTCTGCGACACGCTTTTTGTATGACAGGCCGCGTTTTTTTGCCATTGTCTGCGTTGATTTTAAGTGTTAATTTGTCAGTCTACATCGGTCATGCCGAGGGGGATGTATACCCATGCACCTTTTCCATTTTTATACTGTGCCCTGATGA
The DNA here is from genome assembly GCA_965143025.1 of uncultured Bacteroidales bacterium. GTDB lineage: Bacteria > Bacteroidota > Bacteroidia > Bacteroidales > Muribaculaceae > CAG-873. The sequence goes on along the minus strand of CBCSTG010000006.1, from coordinate 65,667 downwards.
ACTTCTTGCTGACAGTTGGCTGATATGACTCCTCGATGATACGAACGCCCTCGAGGAACTGTTCGTCACCGCTGTCTTCGGCCATTTTGCGAAGCTGAAGGACTCGGCTTGCCTTGATGTTGCCCTGTCCGTCACGGCTCAACAGTCTCAAGACCGCATTGACAAGCGACTTGGTCGCATCGTCCTTGGCAAGACTCTCGATGTAGCCTTTTACCATAGCAATACCGTCCTCGACCGTGTCACGGTAACCGTCGATTGTGTTTACACCGAGAATCAGGCGCAGCGTACTGTCAGAGTTTGTGAAAGTGTGGCTGTTCTGCATGTCACTGGCGATACCTGTAATTTCGGATTTCATCTTGAGGATGGTATCAAAATTGCCGAATACAGTTTCTTTTATCACTTTCATCTGCTCGCTGAGTTCCTTGAGCTGAGGAATGGTGGTAGCGATTTCGTCGTCGACCATTGCCGAATAGTCCTGACGCATCTGTTTGCGTTCTTGCTCACGGCGTTTTTTCTCGCGTTCGGCCTTGAAGGCCTCGTACTCTTGCCGCTCTTCGGCGGTCATTTGAACATGTTCCATAATTATGATTTTAAAGGGTGATATTTTTCGTTTCAGTTGTAGCTTGTCATGCCGGGAGCGGCAAGGTTTATGAGATATGTTATGCGTTGCTGTGGGGTTTCCGGGACTCGCGCCGATTCTGACTTCTTGCGTTGCCATCCCTTGCGCTTTATGGAGCGTAGCTTGGTGGCAAGTTCCATCAGTTCCTCTATCGAGAGCTGCCCGAAGGCTTTGCCGACTATTCTTGGGTGACGACAGAAGTCGTTTACCTGTGCCCAGTCGGTTGTATCAACCTCAAGTTCCTGCATCAACTTGAGTGCGATGCTGCGGCGACGCTTGAGCTCATCCCTCGTGCCGCTCATCCCCTCGATGGCGATGCAGAGATCGGTATATTCATTTCGGGTCATCTCCTTGAGTGAGTCGGTGCGTCCGGCGGTGTACTGTGACACGAGCTGCCGTTTTGTCTCATCCGGCTCGCCATGGATGGTGAGCTTGTGGAAAGCGGAGTAGAATCTGCCGAAGTTAGTTACTTGCTGTGCCATAGATTCATTTCATTTTAGTATTATTGGAGAGTCATGACGTTTTTGGAAAAAACAGCCGGAAGCCAAAAGGTGTCTAATTTTAAATTCAATATGGAATTAGTTGTTGCTCCCGACTGTTATTGTTATATTTGTGTTGTCTAATTTTAAAATAATTCAGTATGGAAATTAAACACAAATCAGAGCTAATTAATGCTTTTGAGAAGAAAATTGGGGCAAGACCTTGCCCGCTTTGTGGCAAACTTGCCGGTTTCACTTTTGAAAGTGAAGAGTTCCAACATTTGGGCTTTGAGCGCAATAGAATGGGGGTTGATTTTACTAAAGAGCATAATTTTATTCCATGCGCGACTATTGTATGTAAAAACTGTGGTTGCATTCAGCAAATTGCCCTTCCTGTCCTGCTCAATAACCCGAATTATATTTCGGATTCCCTTTAAACGAAATTTTGCAGGTGGAATAAAATTCCATTCTTCTAATTGTTCCGCGAGTTTTCTTGCGGAACAATTTGTTATACACTTTCATAAACTGTTGTTTGATTTTCTGTACCATAATTTTATCCGATTTTGTTTGTTGTTCGTATTATACCTTCTTCCCATACCACAAAGTAGCTGCCGGGATCTTCGGTGAATCGTCCTTTGCAAATTGCCTTATAGCCTACCACTCGGACTTTAAGGCCTGCAATATAACGGAGGCGGACGGCGGGTTTACCCATTGGTTGGCCTTTATGTTCTTGCGATATGAAGATGAAACTCTTTGCCGGAAAACGTTCTATCAGTCCCTTCGCCTGTTCGTAAGTCCATTCGGCAACTTGAAAGCTGTCCACTATCACAAAGTGCGGACTTTTCGGTTTGGCAAGACGTTCTACAAGCTCATCATAGGTGTCGCTCGTGGCGACACGAAACCGACCTTGCACTTCGCCCATCTTGAATCGCTCGACACGCTCCTTGAACGATTGGCTCACACCTTCTTCATAAGAACAATAGAGTGTCATGCCATAGTTGCAGAGTTCTTTGGCGAGCTGCATAACAAAGCTGCTCTTGCCGGAGCCGGTGTCTCCCCAAATAAACCATACCTCATTGACCGTCGGAAAACCGAATGGTCGGCTCCACCGTTCACCCCACGGCAAGGTCTTGTAGGTCTTGGCAAGTACCTCTTTCGGACTATATGCTCGCTTGGCCACGGTTACTGTCTTTTAAGTTTTTCGATTTCGGTATAAACTCGGCGAAGTCCGCCGGCCGTCTTCCGGGCAATCTCCCCGGCATCGATGCCTTCAGGCGCATTGAGTTTGGCTACAATCCGCGCCTGTTCAATTAGAAACTTTGTGCGTTCCTTACTGTCGTCAGGCGTAACCTTGCTGTAGCGGTCGCCATATCGGCTTAGCATCTCAGTGTAGCCGACCTTCTTGCACTCGATGGAACGGTTGATTTTCTCCTTGAGTCCGTCAGCTCCCATCATATACCATGCGCAGCATCGCTCGGTAGCGTTCCACAAAGCCTTGAGTTCGAGGAAGGCCTCATACTGAAGGTCTCCGGCCTCATCCAATATGATAACCGGCCTGTCAATCGAGCGCAGGTAATAAACTAAATCATCATACACATCAGCATAACGACCTTTGCTGTCAACACCAAATTCGTTGGCTATCTTGCGCACGAGCTTAAGTTTGGTTTTGACCTGCGAGCAGTCGACATAGACAGCATTTGCATGCGTCTTAACGTAGTGACGAGCCGTGAATGTCTTGCCGATATTAGGCAGGTCACACATGATAGCGCTGATACCACTCGACTGACATGTCTCCAACTGGGCCGTGATGAACTGATACGTCGGTGTTTTGGCAATTTTCCACTCAATCTCACCCCGAAGACTGACTCCGAGCTTACGTGCGATGCTGATCCAGTTGGCGTCGCTCAACACACGGTCGGTCTGGCCGTTCTTGACTGCACTGTAGACTGAGGTAGTAATGCCGAGGGAAGCGGCGTGTTTCGCATCGCTCGGATAATTGGCGCGGTTTGCCTTGACGGCGGCCAGAATTTTGTTTTTAATGTCTGTTGTAATCATATTCTAACAGTGTTATAATATCGCTCTACAAGTCATGAAATCCTCTGACTGCATAGTCTTCGCTTAAGTTATATTTTTGCGTTTCTCGCGTTTCCGGCTCCGGGACGACAACTTCTTCAATCTCGATTGTCTGAGACCGTGTATCGCGCTCTATTACGCCCACACGCCCGATGGCATTTTCTTCGACATATTTGTTGAAGTGGCTGATCTTTTTTCGCTGCTCCATGAAGATTCTTTCGTCATCCTCGGTCTGCTCGGCACGGGCAGTGTTATATGTTCCGATATTTTCGAGGCGGTCAATATACATGTCACCTTGGTAGATGAACATATCGGTGATTTTACCTCCCTCGTCGGTGAGGTAATAAGCCTCTACTTTATAGTCATTCGGGGCAAGTAGCTCGATGGCTTCGGTCTTGCTCAACCACCAGTCCACACCGGCCACCCGGCAGTATGAGTTCCGCCTGATTGTGGTGCTGACTCTCTCGCCGACATACCGGGCGATGGTCGCTTTGTCGAGGGGCTGTAGAGTCGGGTTGATGTTGGCCACAAGCACGTCCCATCTGGTCATGCCTTTATACTTTTTCTGATTGGGATGCAGGGCATGGTTATATTCATAGATGTCACGCATGTCGTCAGCGATCAACTCATTCCAAGTGTAGTATTCCTTCTCGACGTAGGTGTTGTTGAACTCGTCGAAAATCTTGATGCTTTCTGTCCGGTACTGTCGTCTTTTTGCATAGAATCTTCCAATACCGATGTGGTTGTAATGCTCAATAGTCCGTTTTTTTACGCCGTTTGCACTTTCGGCATACTTTTCTTTAGAATTCATTGGCGCGCAGAAACGAACGAAAGGGAACATGACTCCGGCGCGGAGGAAGGAGTCTCGCCATTGGCTCATAAGGTGATTCTCGACCTCGACCTCTGCCGGACAGCCCCAGCCCTGACGGTCGAGCAGTCTGAACATATTGCGGAACATATCTACGACGAGGTCGACATTCTTGACTCGGTTATAGGCGTAGCCGATGCAGCAGCCGCTCGTCACGTCATAAGCGTAGTAAGCTTTCGGCCTTTGTTTGCTGTCCTTTAGCTTGCGCGGCAGGTCGCGGTCATCAAACGATACTTTCGACAGTGAGAACTCGCCGTGATGACGATGCATGTGAGGTGCTACTTCATGCGAGAACGTAGTATAACTCATGAGCGCCTTATCGATAAGCATCTTGTTTTTCGGCTTATTGAGATAATTGCAGATGGTTGCTTCGCTCAGAACTATCGGCTCTCCGTTCTTGTCTGTAAAATCGTCGGGGTTGAACAGTTCGCCGGTTTGCGGGTCATAGACCTCAAGCTCGCCGGTAACGAATGAGTTGTATAGTTCGAGGACATTGGTATTCCACGGCTTGTTAGGAAGAATCGCGAGGCCACGCAACAACCGCTCGATCTTGTAGTCGACTTTTCGGGCGCACTGATTTCCGAATTTGCCGCTTATAAGAGAGGCATATCCGTTGGCCTTGTATTCATTGACTTTTTTGCGAAACCGCAGGGTCGATGCCGGCAGTGTGTGGCCGAAGTGCTTGCGCAGAGTCTCGATAGTAACAGTCATCATGCTCCAGTCATACTTGCTCCCGAATAGTTTCTGAGCAGTGGCTGCTCTGTCATGCAACTTGATGCAGGTGTTGAGCACAGAGGCATTCGTGATATATTCCTGTGCCTTCTCGCGTGGCAGGTCCATGCCGCACTTTTCTTTGGAAAAGAAATAGGCTGTGGCAGCTTGGTCGACCGAGTAGTTGCTTTTTATCCAGCCCTCTAACCGTGCCTGTGCGCCGCCGGGAAAGACTTCCTCGACTTTCTCTTTATATCGTTGGGGCAGACTGTCAACGGCAACGAGCGCATAACATCCTGTCGCGCCTCCGCCTCTGCGTACCACATCAAAGCGGCCACGTGAGGCGAGCTGCTTATAGTTCGGCTCTGACATTATGCCGCCGTCTACAAGTTCGCGCATAGAGATGCAGAATCTGTCACCGTAGTATTCCATTTTTTATCGTAAGGCTGCTGCCAGTTCTTTGATTTCGAATATCATGGGAAGGCTCACGTTCTCATAGACTGCAACCTCTTTTCCATTGTGGAAGATATGGCCGGTCCCGTCGTTGCGGTAGAATTCAAGGATTGCTCCGTTGTCGAAGTCGGCTCTCAGAGTGCCGTCCGCGAAGTGAATCATTTCCCCTGAAGGGATGGTCGCCATAAGCACTCCGCCATTCTGTTTGGCAGCGAAACGGATTTTCTTAACGATATCCGTTTCGGGATAGTTGAGGTTGAGTGCATTGAACACGTGGCGTTCGGTAACTTTGAAAATCTTGGCGATTTCCTCTCGGACCTCTTTTGAAACCGCAATGTTCTTTTTCATTTTTTGTTTGTTGGTTTTTAGTTGTTATCTTTGTCTATCATTCACAACTGAACAATTATGTATAAATTCTCGGCATCAATTATAATTCGTCCAAAACTGCCTGTGCATAAGCACTACACGAAAGATCTTCGTGGACTTGCGGAGACCGTCTGTAAAATCTTCCAATACCTTGGGTGTGAGACGAAGGTTGTTCCTTTCTACTTTTGCCCGGACGAGGAGTCTGAGACAAGAGGTTTTGAACTCGAAGGAGTTGACGTTCAACTTTTGCGAGCTTGTCATAGATTTCGCTCAATTGTTCATCTATCTCAGATAGCAGTTTCTGTAAGTCTGCTGTTTGCCTCGGATCAATGTCATTGTGATGTCCGAATAAACGAGTCTTCAGGTATTTAAATGGGCTTGTCATAATCTCACTTTTTATTTAATTGATAATTGATTTTGTATTTTGCCTCTTCTAATGCAAACTGGCCGGCTGTCAGAGCTGCATACTGTCTTGACTGTCCGCACTCACTGTCATCGTGAGTCGCCTCATACTCATTGAGGATGGTCCCGATGTCCTGTAGATTGCGCTCTATTGTCTGCAGCAACAGGCAGACTGCCTGTTCGGTCTTTTGTTCTGAATGTTGTTTCATCTTTTCTGATATTTAGTGAGAGGAGCAGGATTCGAACCTGCATCCCCGGTCAATAGCCGGATACTCTACCATTTAAGCTATCCTCTCGTTTTGCCGCCGGGCTTGCAACCACACCGGCGGCTTTGTTCATAAATTTCACTATAAATCAATTCTCGTCTCACGACGACGGTTTACCCTCTCTTGGGCTTAACTTTGTTTGCCATCTCTGAGATATCTCGAGATTATATCTGATACTATTTCTTTAGCCTGACCAATTCCGTCTTTGTAGCCTCGGGCGTAGCCGGGTGCTTGCGACAAATGGGCATGACTCCCGGTTGTCCATTGGCGGATTTCCTCAAGTGCCATGTGCTCGGCGTTTTCTTTACCGGTTGCCATGAATCGTTCTGCTTGACTAAGCTCGAAATTCAGATGGCTGAGTTCATTAATGGCGGTTGTCAGTTCTGATGAAGTGTGAGCCTTGTCAATCTTGCGTTTTGCAACGCAGATGTCTGTTTCGATTTCTGATATTATTCTCATTGTTTACTATTTTACTTCGTTTATAATCGGTCTTTTCGAACAGCCATAGGCTGTAATCAGTCTGTTTATAAGTCTTTTTACGTAGATTTCAGGGGCTGTGAATACGATGCCGTCTATTTCGTTAAAGCTGAACGAAACGCCGTCCATCATCAACAAGTATGCTACTTTGTGTTTGACGCTGTGCGTGTGCCATACTTTGATTTCATCTATGTCGCTCATAATCTTAAATTTTATAAACTCACGGCTTTTTTGTATATTTGACCGCTCGTTCATTGCTGAATGTGCTGCAAATATAGTACACATTTTGTGAACTACAAAATTTTAAGACGACAAAATACACAAAATGAAAACTTTTTCTTCGGACGATATTTTAAATCGCCTAAAAACTGCCTTATTAGTAGGAACTGATACAGAATTGGCTGACTTTCTTGGCATCAAGAAGGCCACGCTTTCTAATTGGCGTAATCGCAATTCTATTGATCTCCCACTTGTGTTTTCATTTTGTGAACAAATCAATATCGATTGGCTCATCACAGGAAGAGGGGTGCCAGCGCTTCCACTCGCTAACAAGCCTCATCTAATCTCCCAAAACGCAGAAAATGGAGAAAATAAATATCTTGAACGCATCGTCGCTCAAGCAGAAGAGATTGGTCGTCTCAAGGAGCGCATCGCGCAGCTTGAGCACGAAAAAAACGTTTTCAGGGGGTCTTGTCACGCTGTCCCGGAGGATCTTTCTCAATCCACAGTAGATTGATTGAGATATGGGAGCACCTCGGGGCATGCCCTAATTAATCCAAATGCATACCAAAGAGCCCCCGGGCGTTCCCCAATTCTCCCGTTTTTTTTAAGAGTTACCCCTCTTTTTAGGTCGAAAATTCATCTAATTTCTTGATTTTCGCATATATAATAATGTATATCGTGACAACACGATGGTTTTTTCTTCATAGTGAAATGCGAAAATCGGGGGTCTATTTTGAAAAAACGGTATTTTTCCTCCCCTCTATCTACCCCTCAAAATACCCCAAAAGTGTAACCCCAGTTTTGGAAAAATGTAACCCCAGTTTGTAACCCCACCTGTAACCCCACCTATATAATTTGACTTTTTATGCATAAAAATAGGGGAGCCGCAAGGCTCCCCCGGTGGTCTGTATTAAAACAGTTATTTATGGCTGTTTTAAAGCCGTTATTATGCCGTTTAATCATCTGCGCCATCACCGGCTCGACGAGGGGATGTGATTAGCGTAGATTGCTTTATTATAGCGCGTTTAGTCACGACCGTTCCGCCTCCGCTAAGGCCGCCACGGCGCAAATAATCATAGCCGCAACCGACCTCTTGAGGTGTCAGAACAGTAAAAATGGCCGCTATCGACCCGAAATATAGGTCTCGACGCTTGCCCGTAAGGTGAACGTGCACTACTTTGGTCTGTCTCATAGTCGTGAATTTTCCCACAAATATACACAAATAACCGCTATTTGCAACCTTTTAATATATTCATTATAAAATTCGACCCACAAAAATCAACGCAAAGCAGACTTTGATTCATCATCAGACCTCCATGACTGATGATGTAAAGTCCTATTCGACGACTATGCCCGACATGTAAATCTCATGTAAACATATAGAGGCTGAATGTAAACCAAAATTAAAGCAATGTAAACATTTCGTTTTTTTCTCCGCTCTTGCAATTCAGCTCATAACAATCACAGCATCAAAGACTTTCATCAAAATCAGCACCATCCACAATTATACGCTTCGTTTTATGCCCCACATAAGAGTGTTTTCTTGTTTACCCAAATAGAAAACAAGGCGGCTATTACAAGTACAACAGAGTTTAGAGCCATGTTGAATAAAGGATAGCATGACAATATAAGTCCGGCTATTATATCTATCGCCAAGGAAATGACGAATAATATGTGTGATAATCGTTTCATCATTCAGACATTTAAGGAAGTGGCGGAGGCGTTGGGATATTCACTAAGGAGGTCAATGTCGGGATTTGAGCTATAGGAAGCCAGGTTGACATTCCGGCAGTCCAAGCGAGTGTCTGCCCATTTGCCATACCATTGGCAATATAAGCGGTAATGTTCTCAACAGTTAAGTTAGGAATTTGCTGACCATTGATTGCAAGGTAGTACAAAGGATTTGATTGCGGAAGTGGCGGCACTTGTGAAGGGTTAGTGTTCATGTACTGCCCTGCAATATTTCCGACAGCATTACCGACTCCGACACCGGCTCCAAGCCCAACTCCGAGGCCCATCATTTGGCCTCCTGCACCCTCGTTGTTTGCAGCGGCTTCAAGCACATTGAAGCTACGCTCCATTTGGTACACATCACGGCCAGTAATGTTGAGACGAGCGGCAAGGTCTTTCGCATTTTTGAGTTTGATAACGCTCTCGTCATCCTGCGGGAATGTCACAGACATTATAGCAAACTCAATAATAGAGACGCCATATTTTACAAGCAACTGATTTAGTTGCTCGTTGATGGAGTCGGACATCGAAAGGAGTAGCGTATTTATATCAAGGATAGAGATACCGTTCGTCACTATCTGTTGGGCAAGAAGAGTGTTCAAGGCTGAGATAATTCGGCCTTTATAGAATTGTTCTATTTGTTCAGATGTGAATGATCCCATGCTGCCAATTAGTGTTTCAAGAAACAAGCGCGGATTGGTAACACGTATACCGTACTGACCGTGAGCACGGACTGGTACTATTATGTGATAGCGAGGGTCTTCTATCTGAATAGGGTGAGGAGTTCCCCATGGGAGATTCAATTTGGTTGTTTGATTGACGAACCAGACCTCAGCTTGGAAAGGAGAATCAGAGCCAAATGGAAGATTGATGATTTTGTTAAGAATTGGAATATTCTCGGTGTCGAGTTTATATGTGCCAGCCGTAAACTCGTCACAGATAGCTCCACCCTTGACAAAGAACGCTGTTTGCGCAGGGTGAACCACAAGTTGGGTCCCCATACGCAAATCGTCTGAATCGAACTTAAAGCAAAGTTCACCATCTACGGTTTGATGTTTTACGATGTCTATTATCGCCATATTTGCAAGTATGACATGACCAGAGTCCACTTGATCGTTACTAAAACAGAAGCGTGGACTTCTATGCCACGTCTTAAGTGAAGGTCGTAGGAAACCATTAGTGCAGATGTAACAATAGCAGCCCACGCTATACGCGTGAGAACCACTATGCTATCCTTGCACTTAATGAAAAGTTCCTACGTTTTCACCTACAAGATAAGCATAACGCTTCTTATTTTCAAAATGTCGTGGAAAGGGGACGCCAATCCAACTGCAAAATTACGAATAATTTTTGAGGTTTTAACGATTTGGCGTGCTGACCCGGCTAAATTTTGGCCGAGATCACTGCATTTGACTCGGTCAAGCCTCGTCGAGCTAAAGGTTTTACCACCCGATTATAGTTAAAGTCTGTTAAGGTTTGGAGCTATGAGGCGGAGATGTGGGGGTGAATGATGCTGAATGATTTTGTGTTGGCGTGATTTGTATGCTGATTATCAGTGTATTAGTTATTCGAAAGAAAAGGTGTGCGTCTATCGCAACAATATATGGCATATGTGATAATGTTATAATCCATCAAAAACGCAAAATGCAACAAATATTCAACTTGATGCCTGACTTGTGGTTTAGGCATCAAGTCAGGCATCAAGTCAGATTTCTTATATTATTGTCACATATTTCTGATTCCGGCTATTGGGCTTATCCGGGATAGTCATAGCCAATGCGTTACCCAATAACGGATTAATATATTTCTTCTTAAACTTTACCCTGTCCTTATATCCAAGATATCGCATTATCTCGGCTAATGAGCGTGGCTCTTTGCAGAACTCTACAATCTTTTCCTCAATCGATTGACTTAGGGGTTGACTTAGGGGTTGACTTGTGCCCTTCGACAAGTCGGATTCGTTTGTAGCATGGACATTCACGCGGAATGCGGTGATTGTATTCACGTCAAATTCTGCCGGAGGATTGCCGTTATCTTTCAACATCTCCTGCACACGGGTAACACCACGGTTGAACTTGTTGACATACTTCATCACTCTCATAGCTTCTGCCACGAGCGGGTTGCGATAGTCATTGACCGACGGGAAATTCTCAGGGCGAGCTTCGCCATACAGTCCACCGGCATTCATCACTTCGATATAATTATCAAACTGATATAGTCGAATCGGCATATTAGCTTGATAATCCCTGTGCATACAGGCGTTCATCAGCAATTCTCGGATAGCACCTTCCGGATAATTCCAGACAGTGCGTTCACGGAATAACGATTCCGGAACCGGACGCTGTGTGATTATGGCATCCTTTACAAATGATTCCAGTGTCGGCAACATCTTATAGAGCGGACCGGTAAACTGACGTTCATTTAATATGTCGCCTCCTTTGTCTTTCCCCGCAAATCGTACGAACTGCACATAATCGCCGAGAAGAAAATATTTGGGATTGATGCCGAAAAGGATTATTCCAGCGTAAGTTGGGCAGTCGTTGTCCCGGTCGTAAAGATGTATTGATGCAAGTTGCTCTTTGATATCGCGTTTGTCCGTCGCGAGCGTTTCTTCATCAAACACCATCGGGAGATATTTGGTCTTGATGTAATCAATATCCAAATCTTCCGGTTTGGCGTTTAGGCAAGGTGTCGCGTCAAAAGTTGCCATGAATGAACAGCGACGTTCAGCAAGGATCCTCTCCTCCGCTTCAGTAGCAATATCCCTGCGAGGTCCGACACGAATAAATACTCTACCGCGATAGCGAACCGGAGGTAAATCGGATGGTCTGACCTCTGCAACGAGCAAATCACCTTCAGGAAACGAAAAACGTTCAACCGACATGGTCGGCAACGGGAGTATATTACCGTCAGAACGGATGCCTGCAATCTTCTTAAGCAGGGCATCGTCAACTTTCATACCGGCAATACTGCCATCATCTTTTGCTCCGATAATCAGATAGCCGTTCTTGCGGGAGCCGGGCATATCGTTGGCAAACGCGCAGATGGCCTCACAGAACTTGTCCATGTTGCCTGTACTGGAAGTGCGTTCCACACGATACGACTCGGTGGATTTCAGCAGTTCCAATATTTCCTCTTTAGCTATCATTCGGATTTATAGGGCGTATATATGCAAAATTATAAATAATATTTCATCCAACCGCTCATGAGCCAACATTTTAAGGGGCAATGTAAAAAAGCGGTTGTTAAAAACAAATGGGACGTGCCATTCGGCACGTATAATGTGGCCCCCCATGATTTGCGAATTATACATGCCGCCGCTCTATGTCGCTCGCTTTGGCATGTCCCTTCTACATTTAATTGCTTACATCACTGCACCGCTGTGCGGATGAGACCGCTAAAGCGAATGGCTATTTTGTGTCGACATTTCAACGGTTTTGCCGCTGGCCCGGTTTAACTCTCTGTTTAACCGTCAGCTTCCGTGGGCTGCCGCAGGGCTGTCAGGGAATAAAAAAAGAGAGTTACTGTTGAAGTAACTCTCTGATTTTCTGTGGTGCCAACGGGAATCGAACCAGTGACACAAGGATTTTCAGTCCTTTGCTCTACCAACTGAGCTATGGCACCATTTGCGTTTTGCGTTGCAAAGTTAGGTTTTTTAGTTGATTCTCGCAAGTTTTTGAGCGTAAAATTTACGGCGATTATATAAATCGTTGATTTGCAGTCAATACCGATTCGTCTGATAAAGCCAAAACTTCTGTCATACAAGAGCAAAGCGGAGTCGCCGACAGCGCTTGGGCGACTCCGCTTTGTTGAACTTCTTAAAGTTAGCAAAGCTCTATGGTTTACAGCAAAGCCAAGCTTGACATTTTGGGGGAGCGACGCCGGCGGCGATTTCAGCCACCTCGGGTTTGCGGGATTTCTATCTCTGACGTTCTCCGGCTTGGCCGTCATTCACGTTTGCTATTACAACGTCTCCGAGGATGTAATTGTTTAGTTTTTAGATAAAAAAAGACGCGGAGTCGATTTGATAACCGGCTCCGCGTCAATCTCTTGTGGCGAGTGCGTTATTTGACTAACACGCGGCGGCTGAAGTCACCGATGACCACGACATAGAGTCCTGCGGGCAGCGTCATTACGGTCTCTCCCGACGACAGAGTGCCTGTAAAGCGGGTGATGCCGTCAATCGAGTGTACGGCGGCTGAGGCTGCCTCCCCGCGACAGGTGATGACGAGACGTCCGTCACGGCAGAAAGCGTCCCATGCATGATAATCGAGCATCGGGTCGTCGCAGCCCGACTGAGAGTCGTAGTCGTCGACCTTGATGTCATCGACATAAATGCGTTTGCCGTCGGTCTGTCTGAGGGCGAGGCGGACGTTGCCCGCACGGTTTACGGCAAAGTTAAACTCTTTGTACGCGCGGTCTTTGATATCGGCTGTGCCGGCCGACTGCCATGTGCGTCCCTCGTCGGTCGAACTGAAGAGTTCGACCGTAGCCTCGGCGTCGCTGCTGTAAAGAGCCGCCCATAGGCTGACATTGCCGGCGCCGCGTGGCTTGTCGGTAGTCATTGTTATGGAACTTGTGGCGTTTTTACCGAAGCGCACACACTGCTTGCCTCCGTGAGCCTGACGATCGTCATCGGCATACATGCCGACGTTTGAGAACAGCCATGTTGCCGCCGTGCCGTTATATTCGCCGCCATCATAACCCGATGTTGTGATTTTGGCCTCGAAGTCCTCAAGGAATGACGCAGGCTGCGCTACAATGGCTTTGACACTTACATCATCGTTGAGGTAGTCGCCGGCACGGGCCACGAGGAACGTTGTGAAGGTGCCGGCTGCGGCGCTGTTGACACGCATGTAGATGCGGTCTTCGACAGGCGAGAGTGTCACCTGCTGTGACCACGTCGTGCGGTCGGTGCTGAGTTCGAACGGGCTCTCGACGCTCAGTTCGACGTCGGTGTCGATGTTTTCGATATCCACGAGCAGTTCGGCCGCCTCAGACGGCTCGCCGGGTGTTGTCGAGAAGCCGAGGTCGCCGTCGTAGTAGAACGACACTGACGGCATGGCGGCCGGAGTCGAGACGCTCACCACGCGCGAGGTCATCGAGCGTGACTGCAGTTGGTAGGTATACTGTGAGCCGGGCTCGAGGTCGTCGACCACATAATAACCGGCGCGGGCGTCGACATCGACCGGATAACCCTGCAGCGGTCCGCCGAGCTCGTTGACGGTCAGGCGGTATTTATCACCCGTAAAAGCGTCGCCTACATATGTCCATCGGGCCGTGAAACCGTTCTCGTTGACATTCTCGGGGTCCATCACGGCGAGGCCCTCGATGACGGTTGCGGTCAGTTTGACGGTCGATGACGCCGAGCCCGACACGACGCTTAATGTCGCCGAGGCGTTGCCCGTCGATGCCGGGGTAAATGTCACTGTAGCCTTGGCACCGGCAGCCGAGCATACGTCGGCGGCGGTGAGTGTCTGCGGGCTGACGGTAAATGCCGGCGACGACAAGCTGAGGCTGACGTTATCGCTCAGCGAGGTGCCTTTGACTGTTATAACCGTCGTCAGCTTATAGCCGACGGCTGTTGTGCCCATGTCGACTGTCGAGTTGTTGACCGGCGTATTGATAGTGCCCTCGGTGACGGCGCCCGAGCTCCACGTCTGTGTTTTTTTGTTGCCCCAGATATATTCGACCATCTCCGGATGGTCTATAAACGGGTTGCGGTTGTGCTGGCGTGCGTAGACGGCGTCATTGCGCGCGATTTCCTTATCGCTCACCGGGTCCTGACGGTGCCATTTGAGCAGCACGTCGACGGCCCACTGTTTGAAGGCCGGATAGCTGTTTCCGGCGAGCATCGGCGAGCTCCAGCCCGAGATTTGCGAGTTGTAGCAGGCCGCCATATAGAAATACGAGCGCGCGAAGTCGCCCTTGTATTCGTCATCGGGCTCAAATACGGTGCCTGAATAGCCTGGCGAAGTGCATGTGCCGATTTTGCCGAGGGCCTTTATGTTGCCCGACGACGGAGCGGCCGCAGTGCCGTTGGCACATTCGCCGTAGGGCATATTGCCGCGTTTGCCGTTGACATATCCGTCAGTAGGGTATATGTGGAACGCGTCGCTGACCATCGGCGAGCGTTTGCTGAACCAGCTTTTGGGGAACGAATGCTCGCGATTGTAGCAGTCACCGATTTTCTTGTAGCTGCCGCATTTCTCGCCCGTCGACCACTCTTTGGTCGAATACATATCCCATATGCGTCCCGACGCATTGACATCCGAGCTCTGATAGAGAGTCCACAGGCCGTCATAGCTGACGACCGTATGGTCTGCGATAGTGGAAGCAAGAGCTTTGAGAAGATTCTGACCGCCCGTGCCTTCGCAAGAATTGTAATAAGCCGCATCGTAGGCCGATGCCGACATCCCGGCCGACAGAGCCACGCCCAACGCGATAGATAATGTGCGATATAAAACTTTGAAATTCATGTTATGTATAGATTCCTGATTAAAGCCCCCAAAATTACAAAAAATGCATATAATAAAGCCACTGTACTACAAAATATTCTAAAGTATTCTACAGAGATGTTTATGCGCAAAGGGCGGCCTCTTTAGGACGGACACAAACAACTGACTCCCGGAGAAATCTGGGAGTCTACGTTGTTGGCTTATTTTTAATATTAATTTTAAAACTCAATGATATATGTAACAATCGTCAGAACCTACTTTTTGGGGGTCGAACGGCTTACCAACGGGCCTAATACATGTTCGAAGTTTTCTAAGTGTTACAATTCCAGTTATTGGATTTCTAAATACTTCTGTTTCATGCCATATATGATTTGCTAAAATATTAGACCCGTAGTTTTGGTTAGCTGCTATAATCATAGACCATGAGTATATACCGAAGCCGCGGTAATCGTTTGGATCTAAGTTGTATAGGCCATAAGACTTAAGGGCGAAATGGTGGACAGGTTTCATTTTCCATGCTTTAAAATATTCATTACATCTATTAGGGACAAGCGTCATATAATCTTCTATATTGCGGAATAGATGAGTGTCAAACCATTCAGGTGTCCCATCTTCACCAGAAAAATTATAACCGACTACGTTATAACGATCCTCTTGATAGTGTTTTAGACAATACGGCCCATAGTCAAAATCAATATTATTAGGATCAACGAAATTCCATATTTGTCCTTCAAATAAGACATCAGCATCAATGTCGTAAATACCATGGTATCTATTTTCTGGTTGAGATTTTACGACAGACAGGTTTGCAAATGATATTCGTTGAAATTCTCGATAACTTAATGGACATCTGTCAATCCAGAGTATTTCATATTTAGATTTATTAGTTGAGCCTAAGTTTTTCTTATAGAATCCTATTACCCCATCTGAATTAAATGTCGCAGAAAAAATGCCATCCTTTCGTTTAAACTGGATGTTTATACATTCTCTTGTAGTGGCGACTACTTTCTTAGACCTTATTATGTGTTTCTTGCTCTTATTGTAGAAAGTATAATGATCACTGTTAGCATAAGTTTCATCTTTCATCATATCATCATTCATCTCCAAATCGTATGCGGCGATTTCAGATATGCGCTCAATAACATCTTCATCGGGACGAAGATGTATATCATCATCAGAATATCCGCTATCCAAGTAAAACCAGCCCCATTCCTCAGTATCATCATCTAAACATGGGGTGAAATCGAATTCCGGGAAATTCACATCATATACTAAATGGAAATTCATATAACTATAATTATATTTAGTAGTTTGATAATAGATATGAGGCTTATTATATACAGCCAAGTATGCCTCTTTGAATTTTCCCCTTGAATTAGTCTTAAGATTTAATATTTGATCAAACGGCTCACAGAGGACTATTTTATCAATTCCTAAACTTAAGAAAGGTTGATAAAATGGATAAATCATAAAACTTTTGTCTTGTGGATGACTCGGTAAATCAGCTATATAAGTATATTCGTAATCATTGCTTTTAGAACAAAAATTCTTAGTTGAGAATTCTGCTAATTCCGGTTTGTCACATGTAAAAGATTTGAAACCAATGTAATCAGGCATATTAAAAAGCGGGGCTGCCAAAGATTTATAATTTTGAGCAATGGCTTTGACCTCAAGTAAAGATGTGTTTTTACGTAAAACAGATACTTCACTAAACTTAGGCAAAATTGGTTTTCTTAAAATCGGTATATTAATTAAATCTAAAGAGCTAATCACATTTTTATTTCCAAAGGCTTTTGAAACTATTTCAATACCGCCTACTAAATCCACCTTAAAGCTTTCGGGGTCAGACAGGGCGGAATATAGTCTTGTGTCTAAATGTGAATTATTCCACATATCCAATGACAATGGGGCGTTGAGAGATACTCTTCCCTGAATATTTAAAGAGGTGCCAAGAGAGGCTAATTTTCGGGTTAGAAGGCCAATATAAATATTAAACTTTGGCCCGACAGAAAAAGCACCTTCACCGTAGGCCTTGGGCTTGTTTAAATGGATTTCCGGTCTAAACGAAGATTTTAATTGTCTGTCATCTCCATTTATTGCAAAATGAACGCCATAGTGTGACGTAATAATAGCGTCTGAAAAACAAAAAGATAATTGCCCGCTTAATTCAAGGCCAATATCTAATCCCAACCCCATTACTACTAATGGGGCAACCGGTATACGGGCCTGTAAATCCGGTGATATTTGAAAGTCTTTAGATATACTTCCTGACAGTGACACGTTACCCGAGACTGATACATCATGAGTACCTGTAATATCTACAAATGTTATATCTTTACCATTTTCAACCAATTTATTCGTTATAACTTTTATGCCGACTCGTGTTCCTACTTCGAAATCCACTGCGCCATTTATACTTAAGTCTATAGGAGCGTTTTTCCATTTTTTTAGTTCTAATTCGTGAGAAACATCAAGTTTATACCATGGTAGTTGAATGTCAACAGTGTCCTTTCTGCTATATGTTGAAATTTCCTCGGGAGATAGGGCCGGCATTTCAGGAGTAAATTCATACGATGAATAATAGTTTTCATACGCATCAGATATATCACATATTTCAAATTTGGATGAAAAACAACCATCAGGGACGGTTGAAGGCGAAACGATAGAATTTAAGTTTATACTGGTCTTGTGAGGCTCGTAATTATATAAATGGCGTCCTAAGAAACCATAAGGAAATCTCTCGTTAAAATCATTGTATACCCATATTTCATTAGGACGAGGCCGTAAATTTTCCGGCATATCATTTGAAAAATATATAGTTGGCCTGCCGATAAAATCGCCGTCATCCGAAAACGTAATATCGCAGGAATGAATATATTTCATTCTTTCTGAATCTATTTCTACAACCTGAATATCATTACGAACATTATTTGAAGGTGTTTCAAACTGTACTTCCGAGAGGTCATTTAGCGGAATGATATAAGTAGTGTCAGGAGTCCAGATTAATTGACTCTGAATAGTTGAACAGATAACGGAATCAAGATTCATATAGGAAAAGGTGATACTGTCTACTTGGGTTGCATCCATTATCAGAGGCATTTCAACATTATTCATCCTTACAAATAAAGGGTTTTCCAGCCGTTTAATTGATGCAGAGATAGAAAAGGTAGTTGCGAAGAATAGCAATATAATAGCGAATCGATTCATCAGATTACGAATTTATAAGATTTGTGGTTAAGTGACAAAATATATATGCCTCTATTAAAACTCGAGCATGGTATTGATAGTGAGGAGCCTTTGCATACCGTATCGCGAAATATAATTTGTCCCATTAAATCATATATTAATACATCGACATTAACGGAAGACTTGCAGATGGTTATGTAACCTTTTTCAATAAGAAAATCATGAGATTCATCAGATAAATCCGGAATTATATCTTCTATTGTTGAAAATTGAAAATTTTCGATTACATAATTTTGTAAATCAGAGTGCAGATAAGATGTAACATTGCCATTCAATGTGAAGAGAACATTCCCCACGTTATCAAAAGTGATTTTAGGAAGTTTCTCAAGAATATAGATATCCGGATTTCGGTCTGAATTCTTGAAATTGATTTTCAATAATGTTTCAGCATTTAATGACACTGAATACATTAAAATAAAAATTAAAACGAAAAGTGATTTCATGTGATGCAAATAGAATAATTTACGATGGATTTACAGAGGATTGAGTTTATACTTTAGGAGATTAGTGTAGAGTTTATCTCACAAGAATTTACCGAGATATAAAAGCTGCTATACCCGTCAGACACAACCTGATAAGCGTCTTAAGACTGCGCATTGCTGGTAGATATTAATTTCGCAAGGAGAATGAATGGAAGAAAGATGGTTACCCTCACGATTAACATCCCGGACCTAAACCATAAAAGATGATTAAAACGACGATTCCAATAATATGAGCCATAGCTTTTCTTTTTTTGCCGGTGGCTCTGCGGCGGTGTGCGAATTGGTGGTATTAAAAAGACATGTAAAAAAGAAGAGCGCGAGCCAACATTTGCAGTTGATTCACGCGAGGCTCCTGAGAATGGCCTAAGAACAGCAACGGCTAAAATGTACGGCTCACACTCCTGATATTATGGTCTGTGCTACTTTGCAGCAGGGCACAATTTGAGCCATACCTACCAAGAGGGAGCGCACTTTGTGGCCTCTGTTCTTTGCGGGGAATTTTCTCAGGATTCGGCGTGAACAGGATAACAAATTACGCTTCCAATTTTATATGTCTGTCTCGTCGCGGATGTAGTATCGTTGATTTGACGATAACAAAATTATGTTTTTTTAATGATATGACCAAACTTTACGCGCTCTATTTGAGGATGTTTGATAACATATATTTTCATTGCAGGCGGTTAATCAAAAATGTTTATTTATTAATAATATTCGAGTGTGTTCGATTTTGTGTGATGGCTTCTTATGCACGGACTGACTGACGTCGCTCCGAGGCAGTGCTCCGGATATTTTTTTGCGGCGAATCACACGCCGCAGAATTTAGACTTAAGATTAACAGATTGATTAATCGGTGGTAAATGGGCTTGATTTAGCGTCGATTTATCGGCAATTAAGCGTGTTTTAAGCGAGCGTTAAGGCCCGGATGCTAACTTTGCAGCATCTTACCGCGAACTAATACAATCAATCATTATATAATTACATAACATGAAAAATTACATCTGTGCATTTCTTGCTCTCGGTGTTGCTGCTGCCGTTTCGGCTCAGGACGCAGGGCAGATTTCATCGATTACATTTGCAGGCCGCAGCAACGACGCGGCCGCACGTGCCCTCGTTGACGGCAATCTCAAGACCGGCTGGGTTCTCAGCCCTGACGCCGAGGAGTCGGCAATGCTCACACTCGCCGAGCCCGGCACCGTCGAGTCGCTCACCATCGCTGCCGACGGCCTCTCTGCCGACCAGCTCGCAAAGCTCCTTAAAGTATATATCACCTACGACCCGATGAATCCCGGCGAGGCCGTCGAATACAAAGTGTCAAAGGCAAAAGACGGATACAAACTCGCCCTCAAACCAAAATACGGCGCACATGTCAGATTAGACCTCGCCCCCTCGGGCAAGAAGGCAAGTCTGACTGAAATAGCTCTCGGCATGCAGCCCGTTGCCGAGGTAGCAGCCGGCGAGATTGACCGCCGCTATTTAGACACCACACTCCCCATCGAGAGCCGCATCGAGATACTGCTCGCGCAGATGACTCCTCAGGAGAAGATGGAGCTTATCCGCGAAGGCTGGGGCATCCCCGGCGTAAAGCGTCTCGGCATCCCCGACATCAAGAAAGTCGAGGCCATCCATGGCTATTCATACGGCACGGGCGCAACGATGTTCCCCCAGTGTATCGCCATGGCCGCCACATTCAACGAGCCCCTCGTGCGCAAGGTCGCCGGTACGATAGGCGACGAAACCAAAGCCGCAGGCTCGATACAGGCATGGTCGCCCGTTTTAGACGTCGCACGTGACCCGCGCTGGGGACGCTGCGAGGAGTCGTTCGGCGAAGATCCCTACATGGTTTCGATGATTGGCGGCGCATGGGTCGACGGCTTCCAGTCGCGCGGCCTGATGACTACCTCAAAACACTTCGGCGCACACGGAGCGCCTCTCGGCGGACGTGACTCGCACGATGTCGGTTTCTCTGAGCGCGAGATGCGCGAGGTGCACCTCGTGCCTTTCCGCCACGTCTTCCGCAACTATAAGCCCGAGTCGGTCATGATGGCTTACTCTGACTTCATGGGCGTGCCCGTCGCTGCTTCTGAGGAACTTCTCAAAGGCTATCTGCGCGACGAATGGGGCTTCGACGGTTTCATCGTCAGCGACTGCGGCGCCCTCGGCAACCTGACCTCACGCAAGCACTACACCGCAAAAGATTTCATCGAGGCCGCAAACCTCTCGCTCCGCGCCGGCATCGCCACAAACTGCGGCAACACATATAATAATCCCGATGTCATCAAGGCCGCCGTCGACGGCAAACTCGACATGGAAGCTCTCGACGACGTCTGCCGCGACATGCTCCGTGTGATGTTCCGTCAGGGCCTCTTCGAGAATAACCCCTGCCGCCCGCTCAACTGGGACGCCCCCTATCCCGAGTGGAACACTCCCGAGCACAAAGCTCTCGCACGCCGCACCGCACAGGAGTCAATCGTCCTCCTCAAAAACGCCGACAATCTCCTCCCGCTCGGCAATAATATCAAATCTATCGCCGTACTCGGTCCCGGCGCTGACAATCCCCAGCTCGGCGACTACTCCGGCAAGACTGTCGAGGGTCAGGTACACTCAATCCTCGAAGGCATCCGCGAGGCTGCTCCCAAAGGCTGCAAAGTCAATTACGAGAAAGGCGTAGACTTCACCGCCTCTGACTACAACAATATCGCTGAGGCCGTCAAAATGGCCCAGCGCAGCGACGTCGCCGTCATCGTCGTCGGTGACTGCTCAGGTAGCCACTCGGCCCCCGGCACCAAACATACATCAGGCGAAAATAACGACTATGCCACACTCGAGCTCCCCGGCGAACAGCAGGCTCTCGTTGACGCCGTATGCGCTACCGGCACTCCCGTGCTCCTCGTGCTCCAGTCAGGCCGTCCGTTCGTGCTGACCAAGGCCGACGCCGAGTGTCAGGCCATCCTCGCCGCATGGCTCCCCGGTCAGGAAGGCGGTTTCGCCGTTGCTGACGTAATCTTCGGCAAATACAATCCCGCCGGACGTCTGCCCATGACCTTCCCCCGCCACGTCGGCCAGCTCCCCCTCACTTACGACTTCAAGACCTCGGGACGCCGCTACGAATACTCAGACATGGAGTTCTATCCCCTCTACCGCTTCGGTTACGGTCTGAGCTACACCACATTCAAATACTCTGACATCAAGTCTGAAATTGACGACAAAGGCAATGTAATCGTCAGCGCCACAGTCACCAATACCGGCAACCGTGCAGGTGATGAAGTCGCACAGCTATACGTCACCGACATGTACTCATCGGTCAAAACCCCCGTCATGATGCTCCGCGGCTTTGAGCGCGTAAGCCTCGAGCCCGGTCAGTCAAAGACTGTCGGCTTCGTCCTCTCGCCCTTTGACCTGTCGCTTTTGGACAAAGACCTGTCGCGCGTTGTCGAGCCCGGTGAGTTCAAACTCTCCATCGGCGGCAAGAGCCCCGACTTCGTAGCCAAGGACAAAATCAAAGACAGCGTGTCGTTTAAAGACGGCGAAGGCGTGCAGACCACCATCGACTATCCGATGGCCTTCGCGTCAGACTTCAACATGACCGTCGACCGCATTGAGACAGACCTCGCTACAGGTAAACGCAAAGCTGTCATGACCGTCACAAACAACGGCAACATAATCGACGTCGACAAAGTGCGCCTCTACGTTGACGGCCGCGCCACAGGCAAAATCCGTCACTATGAGCTCGAGCCCGGCCAGAGCCGTACAATCGAGTTCGCCCTTCCCGACAACGATATTAAAGAAATAACGCTGACATCAAAACACAACACTGTCAGCCGCTCGGTAAACTGACAGTTTCGATGGATTAATAATAGGTAAAATTAGGTAAGAAGGAGCAGGGGCGTCACGCTGAGTGACGCCCCTGTTGCATTATATGTATTTTTGAAATATTTTTTTGAAAAAACATCAAAAATTCAAAGATGCTTGTTTAATGTTGGAAAATATATAACTTTGTGAAAGTTAGAAATGAATAGCGTTATGACCTGCACAATCCGCGACATATTTGAATATATTATCGCGTTGGTGAATGAATTTGCCAAGCGATTCGGTCTTTCTGACAAGCAGGCATACAATTATATCCGCCGTCACCACGGAGTTTCTTTTATCGAACAGAATTATGGCATAATGCATACTCTTGATTTTGATGATGCGGTTGAGAGTGTTGTAACCTATTGTCGCAAATCCGGAGGGCGATTATGAAACTCTATCACGGGTCAAATATTCGAATAGAGCAGATAGACCTCGAGAAATCAAAGCCAAACAAAGATTTCGGTAAAGGGTTTTATTTATCTGAAAATGAAACACAGGCCATGGAAATGGCTTCTTTCAAGTCTATGCAGCTTGGAGGTGAGCCGGTGGTGACTGAATTTGAGTTTGATGATAGGGTGATGAATAGTACCCACCTGCGTATCAGAATTTTTAATGATTATTCAGAGGAGTGGGCCGACTTTGTATTTGCCAATCGTGAAGGAAACGATGTCGAACAATACGATATTGTTTATGGCCCGATTGCTGATGATAAGATTGGTTTGCAAATACGAAAGCTTAAGGACGGAGCCATTGACAGGAAAGAGTTCCTGACTCGACTGAAATATATCAAGGGTGTGACGTTTCAGTTTTATTTTGGGTCGGAGGCCGCGATAAAGTGTCTTAAAAAAATATGACAGACAGTGATTTCAAATATATGGTGGAGGCTTTGGCTGCTGATATTGCAGAATTGCTGTCAAATGACTTCGGGATGAGTGTTCCTGAGGCACTTGACACGTTATATAATTCTGATACGTATGCAAAACTTATCAATCAGGCTACCGGCCTATATTTCCAAAGTACTCAATACGTATATTCATTTCTTAAAAACGAACTTGCGACCGGACGGCCTGCATAATTATTTGTATATGAAAAAGTCTGATTCTCTCCTGAGAGCGGTCGTCTGCGTTGTTTGCGCGTTGGCGGCGTGGTCGTGCGGCACGACCGCCACAAACAAAACGGCCGATGTCGGTGACACGAAGTGGGAAGTCGAGGCCTATGCCGTCGTCACGTGTGATTCGCTTGATTTGTATGTGCCCGACAGTGCGGCTTACGGCGATGTATTGCCGCTGCGATGCACCTATGCTCCGTCAGACACAGCTAAAGTAAACAAACTCCTTGCGCTTAACGACTCGCGGCTTGCCGCCGGCGGATACACGTATCAGTGGGTTAAATACGGCCATACCGACGCTGTCGATTTGGCCGTTATGCCATGCGAGCCGCTGCTCAAGGAGGAGGTCGAGGTCACCGAGGTGAATCATATTCCCGACTATAGCGACAATCTGCAGATAGCGTTCAGATTCAAGGATGCAAAGTCGTGGGAGGACGTTACGGCTGCCAATGTCGGCCGGATGATAGCCATCTCGATTGGAGGCCGCGTATTCAATATGCCGCGGGTCAATTGTCCGATAACTCAGGGCGGATGCTCGGTGACCGTGCCTGCCGACAGTGTCGCCAAACTGCTCCCCGGCGTGGACCTGACCGAACTTTAAGCCCGCTTTGGCAGATATTCCGGCATGATGTTTTGTTAAAATCAATCAACCCGCCGCTCTCTGACGGTCGCTCTGGCATGTCCGTACGTTTGGGAGGCCAGTGAATATGGAGCCACTGAATATGGAGGGGCGATTGGTACTCGTCCGTAATACGCTGTATGTCAGTATGAAATGTAGGGACGTACCTTCGGCACGTATAACTTGGCCGTGGTGGATTTACGCCTTATACATGCCGCCTCTCCCTGACGGTCGCTCTGGCATGTCCGTACATAATTATATATGTTATTTCTAACATTTCAACCGGGCTTTGTAGTTGCCCGTCTTAGATTTTTGAGCTCTTGATGATGCGGCGGGCTTCGGGGAGGTCGCGGCCGAAGACGCGCAGGTTGATGCCGCCGATGGAGTTGAATCCGATGGGGTAGAGTGAGCCGAATATCTCGTTGTCGAGAGTCGAGTTTATGCCGTGCTCGAGCAGGATGCCCTGTGCCATGTGGGCCTGCCAGTCAAAGTCAAATGTCGCGGCGATTACGAGTTCGTTAGCGTCCGGTTTGTCCATAATTCGGTGTTTTTATGATTGTCGTTTAAATACAAAACGGCGACATCACGCCCGTGGTTTAATCTCCGGGGAGCGAATGTCGCCGTCGTATGGTAATATTATAAAGTGTCTAAGTCGTGATGACGCGGATTATTCCTCGTCGTCAGAGTCGTCTTCGCGCATGTTGTGGAATACATTCTGCACGTCCTCGTCTTCCTCAAGTTTCTCGAGCAGTTTGTTGACTGACTCGCGGTCTTCGGGGCTTACGTCCTTGAGGTCGTTGGGGATGCGCTCAAACTCGGCGCTGACGATTTCAAAGCCGTTGTCCTCGAGATATTTCTGGATGTTGTTGAATTCCTCGAAGGCGCCGTAGATGACGATTTCGTCTTCGTCGTGCTCGAGTTCGTCCACGCCGTAGTCGATAAGCTCTAACTCGAGGTCTTCGAGTGAGATACCGTCTTTAGCCTTGATTTTGAAGACCGATTTGTGGTCGAAAAGGAAGGTCAGCGAACCCTGTGTGCCGAGTGAGCCGCAGTGTTTGTTGAAGTATGAGCGCACGTTGGCGACGGTGCGTGTTTTGTTGTCGGTGGCAGCCTCGACGAAGATGGCGATGCCGTGGGGGCCGTATCCCTCGTAGGTGATTTCCTTGTAGTCGCCGGCGTCTTTGTCGGTAGCTTTCTTGATAGCGCGCTCGACGGTGTCCTTAGGCATGTTGGCGGCCTTGGCGTTCTGCATCAGAGCACGCAGACGGGGGTTGGTGGCTGGGTCGGGTCCACCGGCTTTGGCGGCGATGGTGATTTCCTTGCCTATGCGGGTGAATGTTCGCGACATGTTGCCCCAGCGTTTGAGTTTTCTTGCTTTGCGATATTCAAATGCTCTTCCCATGGGAGTGTGGTTTTGTAATTATATTTTGTGATATTTGATCGTTGATGTTTATCTGAGCTGTGCGCCTAATTTTTTCTCGAGATTGGCGATTATCTTGGCCATCACTTGGTCGATGTACTTGTCCTGCAGTGTCTTCTCGTCGTCCTGCAGTGTGATGGAGATGGCGTAAGATTTCTTGCCGGCAGGGAGTTTGTCGCCTTCGTAGACGTCAAAGAGTGTGACGGCCTTGAGGATGCGGCGCTCGCTCTCTCTGACGGTCTGCTCGACGCGCTCCATGGTGACGGCGCTGTCAAGGAGCAGTGATAGGTCGCGCTTGACGGGCTGTGTCTTGGGCAGCGGCGTGAAGGTCACGTGACGCTTGGCGGCGAGGTCGGTCAGCACTTGCCAGTCAAGCTCGGCGAAGAAGACGGTCTGCTTGACGTCCAAACGTTTGGCGAGGGCGGTGTCTACGATGCCCATTCGGCCGATTTTGCGGCCCTGACGGGTGACGATTTCGAGGCCGGCCGAGAGGACGCCGTCAGGAGTGACGGGGCTTATGGCGAGCTCGCGCTGAGTGATGCCGAGGCGGTCGAAGATGGTGTCGACATAGGCGCGCAGGTCGTAGAATGTCGACTCGATGGCGGCGCGATTCCAGTTGGCGGCGCTGATGTTGCCTGTAATCCACAGCGCGAGACGGCTGCCCTGCGAGTAGGGGGCAAGGGGAGCGTCGGCTGTAGGCATGACCGTCGGATCGAGGCGGTAGACGTTGCCGAACTCATAGAACATCAGATCGTCTGAGCGGCGGTTGACGTTGTGAGCGATGGACTCCAAGCCGCCGAAGAGCAGGGTCTGGCGCATCACGCTGAGGTCCTGACTCAGCGGATTGAGCAGTCTGACGCAGTGCTCCAAGGGGTAAGGCTCGAGACCGGCATAATATGACTCGGCTGTCAGCGAGTTGTTGAGTATCTCGTTGAATCCGCAAGCTGTGAGCTGTTCGGCGACGGTCTTCTGCAGGTCGTCAGCGGCGTCAGTGGCGCTCTTGTATGAGAGCGAAGAGTGCAATGTGGTCTCCATCGGTACATTGTTGTAGCCATAGATGCGGAGCACATCCTCAATGACGTCGCAGGGGCGCTGCACGTCGACGCGGTAGGTCGGCACGGCGAGATTGAGAGTGTCGCCCTCGCGGCTGACGATGTCGATTTCGAGCGATCGGAGTATCGAGTCAACCTTGGCGGGCTCGATTTCATGGCCGATGAGGCGTGTGATGTCGCCGTAGGCCAAGGTGACGGGGTAGGGTTTGACGACTGTGGGATATATGTCGACCGGCTCACCGCAGATGCGGCCGCCGGCAAGATCCTTGACCATCAGGGCGGCAAGCTTGAGGGCGTAGAGGCAGCCGTTGGGGTCGACGCCGCGCTCGAAGCGGAACGACGAGTCGGTGTTCAGGCCGTGGCGGCGTGCCGTGCGGCGCACCGATGTCGGGGCGAAGCAGGCGCTCTCAAGGAATATCGACGTCGTGGCGTCGGTGACACCCGAGTCCAAGCCTCCGAAGACGCCGGCTATGCACATGGGCTCCTCGGCGTTGCAGATCATCAGGTCAGCGGCGTCGAGCGTGCGCTCGGCCTCGTCTAAGGTGACGAATTTGCGGCCCTGCTCGGCGGTCTTGACTATGACCTGCTCGCCCTTGATTTTGGCGAGGTCAAAGCAGTGGAGCGGCTGGCCGATGGCGTGGAGTATATAGTTGGTGATGTCGACGATATTGTTTATCGAGTGCAGTCCGATAGCCTGCAGGCGGTCCTTGAGCCATTCGGGTGACTCGGCGACTTTGACGTCGCGGATTGTCAGGCCGCAGTAGCGTGTGCAGCCTGCGGACTCGACGGCGACAGATACGGCCTTTGCGCCGGGGTCGTCAGTGGCGAACGCCTCGACCGACGGACGGTGAAGACCGGCATGTGTGGCGTGGCAGTCAAGCCATGCGGCGAGGTCACGGGCCACGCCGTAGTGTGATGCGGCGTCGATGCGGTTGGGCGTCAGGTCCACCTCCAAGACATAATCGTCCTTGAGATTGTAATATTCGGCGGCGGGAGTGCCGGGGGCTACTTCGTCGGTGATGACGATGATGCCGTCATGCGACGTGCCGATGCCGATTTCGTCTTCGGCGCAAATCATGCCGAACGACTCGACACCGCGTATCTTGGATTTCTTAATCTGGAAAGTCTCGTCACCCTCGCCGTAGAGCGTGGTGCCGACGGTAGCGACTACGACAGTCTGGCCGGCGGCCACATTGGGCGCTCCGCAGACTATCTGTGTCGGCTCGCCTGTGCCGAGGTCGACGGTGGTGATGTGCAGGTGGTCGCTGTTGGGGTGCTCGACGCAGGTGAGCACTTTGCCGATGACGATGCCGGCGAGACCTCCGCGGACAGACTCGACTTTCTCGATGCCGCCGGTCTCCAGACCGATAGATGTCAGGGCGTCAGAGAGCTGCTCGGGGCTAAGTGTGAAATCGACATAGTCTTTGAGCCAGCTGTATGAAATATTCATTATCTCTTGAGGTTAGTGAGTTGATTGGATGGGACCGCATCAGATGTGGCCGCAAATGTTTTAGGGTGCAAATTTATGAAAAAAATTCCGCCCAATCAATAGTTGGCTACCGAATTACGCCGCCGACCCCTGAAGCCGCGAAGGCAGTAAATCGCATGCGACGGCAATAGCGGTAAAAGGATAGCGCCGTCAGGTGCTTCAGAGCCGCATGGCGGGCGAGGTATGTGGAATAAAAAAGCACCGGAGGTGCGAGTCTTCTTCAACCCGCCGCGAGCACGAAGTGCGTAGCCGCGGGATAACACGGGATAGACAGCCCTCGCGACAAGCTACGGAGTCAGCGCTGTCGCGAAACGGCGATAGCCAATGCCTGACAGTGGCTCGCGCCGCAGGCGCTCAGCAGTGTCTATTCTCTTCGAGAAAAACGGGCGAGTGGGGCATGATTTACCCCCAAATTAAGCCCGTTCAGGGCGTGTTTGGGGTTGAAAGCGGCCCGCGAGGGCCGCAGGCGCTTTCATTGTGCCAAGCTCGAGGCGGCCAAGTTATACTTGCCAAAGGCGAGTCCCTACATTTTACTGGCAGTCAGTGTGTTACTATGGTCGATTGGAAATCGACCTTCCATGGATTACAAATCGTCCCTCCATACCCCGTGGTCTCACATGCTGACGCCGCGATGATATATAATGTACGGACTTGCCAAAGCGAGCTATGCGAGCGACGGCATGTATAAGGCGCGATTCCCGAGGCGGCCATGTTATACTTGCCAAAGGCAAGTCCCTACATTTCGGTGGTAGTCAGTGCGTTACTATAGTCGATTACAAATCGACCTTCCATATTCCCGTCCATATTTTAGCGCTCCATATTTTCGGACGCTCGAGCCGAGCGTCCCTACTGTTTGGGCGTGCGGGCACGCGATTCGGCGGGGCGAAGTCGTTAAAAGGGGTTTAAAAATGTTTGTGGTGCTTGGGCTTATGGGGATTTTTGTTAACTTCGCAAAATATTTGATTTTGAATATCAGCGCGACGATGATTACGATATCCGATATCAGCAAGAGTTTCGGCAGTCTTGAGGTGCTCCGCTCGGTGAGCCTCGAGATTGTGCCGGGCGCCATCACGTCGATAGTCGGCCCGAGCGGCGCGGGCAAGACTACGCTGCTGCAGATTGTCGGCACGCTGTCGCGCCCCGACAGCGGCCGCGTGCTTTACGACAGCAGCGACGTGTTCGCCATGGCCGACCGCGAGCTCTCGGCGTTCCGCAACCGCAACATCGGCTTCGTCTTTCAGTTCCATCGCCTGCTGCCGGAGTTCAATGTCATAGAGAACGTGGCCATGCCGGCCCTCATCGCCGGACGCTCACGCACTGAGGCATTTGCCGAAGCTCGCCGCTTGGCTGACCGTCTCGGCTTGGGCTCGCGCGCCGAGCACCGTCCGTCAGAGCTTTCGGGCGGCGAGTGTCAGCGTGCGGCGGTGGCACGTGCGCTTATCAACCGTCCCGCGGTCATCCTCGCCGACGAGCCCTCGGGCAGTCTCGACTCTCATAACCGTGACGAGTTGCGCCGTCTCTTCTTCGAGTTGCGCGACGAGTCGGGCAATACTTTTGTCATCGTCACCCACGACGAAAATCTCGCCGCCGACAGCGACCGCATAGTTCACATGGCTGACGGACGCATCGTCGGCCACACTGTCCATCAGACCGTTATATAAACCACAATCTATAAATAACTCGTTTAATCTATCACACAAACAATCAAAATGAAAATTATCAACAAACTTCTCGCAATCTGTACGCTGCTTTTTGCCTTCGGCATGTCATCCTGCAACGACGACGATAACACCACCGGAGGCGGTTTCCCCTCTAATCTCAACACCGCGTTCGCCACATTCGTCTCTTCGGGCGACAACGGCTCTGTCTTTACTGTCCAAAAGAGCGCCGACAGCCCCGTGGCCACTCTGACATCCACCACCAAGGTCAGCTCCGACGCCCTCAAGGCCGGCGAGCGTGTCATACTGCAGTATGTGCCGACCGGCAGCGACGCCTATGCCAGCGGTCCCGTGACCATCTACGGCATCGGCAAAATCATAAACGGTAAAGTGGCCGAAGCTACTGAGGCCGAAATCGACGGCATGCGCAACGATTATCTCAAGATGCTTATTTTTGACCGCACAGGCGCATATATCAACATCTGGGCTGAGGCCACACTGCGCAGCGAGCCGGCCAAATTTACCATAGTAGCAGACAAGGCCACCCTCGCCGACGCTTATCCCAAACTTTATGTGGTCTTCGAGACCGACTCTGACATGGGCAGCAACAAGTCAATCTACGCCTCGTTTGACATCGCCTCTGTCTTCGATCTGTCGACCTGCGAGGGCGTAGAGATTTATTACCGCACACGCGGCGGCTATGAGAAAAAACGCTTTGACAAAGCGCTGATTGTAGACCCCGGCACCGACCCCGTCGAGTAAGCTGCAGTGCTTTGGCACATTATATTAAAACTTTAAACCCTAAAATAATGGCTAACGAAAACAAAACAGAACTCAAAATCGAGCTCACCCCCGAGGTCGCAGGCGGCAATTACGCCAACTTCGCCGTCATCGCACACTCGCCTAACGAATTCTTTATCGATTTCCTCGCTATCGCGCCCAATATGCCTCAGGCCAAGGTGCAGACCCGCGTAATAATGACTCCCGAGAACGCCAAGAACGTGCTCTTCGCCCTGCGCGACAATATTGCAAAATACGAGCAGACCTTCGGCGAAATCACTCATAAAACTCCCAAAAACAACAAGCCCAATCCCGGATCGGACATTCCAAATCCTTTCATGGCATGATTAAGCCCAATAACCTCACTGTCTATAACACGCTCAGCCGCAACAAAGAGACATTCAAACCTCTGCACGAAGACCGTGTCGGCATATATGTCTGCGGCCCGACTGTCTACGGCGACGGCCATCTCGGCCATGCCCGTCCGGCAATCACTTTCGACGTGGTCTACCGCTATCTGACACATCTCGGCTACAAGGTGCGCTATGTGCGCAACATCACCGATGTCGGCCATCTCGAGCATGATGCCGACGACGGTGAGGATAAGATTGCCAAGAAAGCCCGTCTCGAGCAGTTAGAGCCCATGGAGGTGGTGCAGTACTATCTCAACCGCTATCACCGCGCCATGGACGCGCTCAACGTGCTGCCCCCGTCAATCGAGCCCCACGCCTCGGGCCATATAATAGAGCAGATTGAGTATATCAAGAAGATACTCGAGAGCGGCTATGCCTATGTCAGCGAGGGTTCGGTCTACTTCGACGTGCCCAAATTCAACCGCGACTACGGCTACGGACGTCTGTCGGGCCGCAACATCGACGAGCTTCTCGCCACGACGCGCGATCTCGACGGTCAGAGCGAGAAACGCAATCCGGCCGATTTCGCCCTCTGGAAAAAGGCCGCGCCCGAACACATCATGCACTGGCCGTCGCCTTGGAGCGAGGGTTTCCCCGGCTGGCATCTGGAGTGCTCGACCATGGGCGAGAAGTATCTCGGCAACCACTTTGACATCCACGGCGGTGGCATGGACCTCAAGTTCCCGCATCACGACTGCGAGATTGCACAGTCCGTCGCCCACAACGGCGAGCCGACGGTCAAGTACTGGATGCACAACAACATGATTACCATCAACGGCAAGAAGATGGGCAAGTCGCTCGGCAATTTCATCACGCTTGATGAGTTCTTCACGGGCTCCCATCCGCTGCTCGCGCAGGCCTACTCGCCGATGACCATACGCTTCTTTATCCTTCAGGCTCACTACCGCGGCACGGTCGACTTCAGCAACGAGGCCCTGCAGGGCGCCGAGAAGGCTCTGGGACGTATGCTCGACGGTTATCGCCGTCTGCGCGACCTGACGCCGAGCGCCGACACCCCTCAGCACGACATCGAGGCCATCAGCCGCCAGTGCTACGAGGCTTTGGACGACGACTTCAACACCCCGATGGTCATCGCCGCGCTCTTCGAGGCCTGCCGCATCGTCAATCAGATTAACGACGGCAAAGCCAAGGCTTCGGCCGAGGACCTCGAGGCCCTGCGCAAGCTCTTTGACACCTTCCTCGTTGAGATACTCGGCGTGCGTCCCGACGGAGTGGCCGCAGACGGCACTCAGGGAGCCGACGCACTCAAGCCCTACGAGCATGCCGTCAACCTGCTACTTGAGCTGCGCTCTGAGGCCAAACGCAATAAAGACTGGACTACGTCAGACCTCATCCGCAACCGTCTGTCCGAAATCGGATTTGACGTCAAGGACACGAAGGATGGCTGGGAATGGAGTCTGAAAAAATAAAACATATCAGTCCGGACATGCTCCGGGGACACATCGCTATACTGATAGCCGGTGTGCTCTGGGGCGCTATGAGCCCGGTGGCTAAGGGCGTGATGGTCTCAGGGGCCGTCATGCCCGTCGCCTTATCGGGCATACGTATTCTCGGCGGCACGCTCGTGCTGTGGGTTGTCGCGGCTTTCCTGCCGCAGAGTGTCGCCGGCGACGGCCGCATGCAGCGCGGCGACCTGTGGCGTCTGCTGCTGATGTCGGTGATGATAATCTCGGCCAATCAGGGCCTGTTTATCCTCGGCATTGGCTACACGACGCCCTTTGAGGCGACGGTGATGTCGACCATGACTCCTGTATTTACTCTGATTTTCGCCGCTATCTTCATAGCCATGCCGCTGACGGTGATGAAAGTCGCGGGCGTGGCTCTCGGTCTCGGGGGAGCGCTGCTGATGGCCTTCGCCTCGCGTAGCACAGAGTCGGCTGCAATAGCCTCAAACCCCACGGCGGGCAACCTGATGTGTCTCTGCGCGCAGATTTGTGCGGCGGTCTACTTCACTTCGTTCCGCAGTGTCATCGACCGCTACCATCCGCTCACGCTGCTCAAATGGCTCTTCCTTTTGGGCACGCTGACATGGGTGCCGTTCACTGTGCCGGCCATATTGTCGATAGACCTGCAGGCCATGGACGCCTCGCTCTGGGCGTCGATAATCTTCATAGTCCTCGGCCCGACGTTCATCAGCTATGTCTGCATGGTCTATGCCCAGCAGCGCCTGCGCCCGACTACTGTAGCCATGTATAATTACATACAACCGCTCACGGCCGCTGCCATCGCCTCGGGTATGGGCCTCGCTGCCTTCGGCTGGGCCAATATCGGCGCCACGCTGATGATATTTGTCGGTGTGGCTCTCGTGGCCTTTGCGCCCGGGCCGATGAAGGGACGCGTCAAACAGAAGTCTTGATATAAAGCCATGGACGACAAGCAGTTTGCGGCGCAGGTGATGCTTAACCTGCCATACGAGCCCAACGACCAGCAGGTCGCGGTCATCGCCGCGCTGTCGCGATTCTGCGCTCCCGGCGCACGTCAGGACTCGGTGTTCATACTCAACGGCTATGCCGGCACCGGTAAGACCTCGCTTACGGGTGCCCTCGTGCGTACCCTCGCCGACGCCGGGGTGCAGACCGTGCTGATGGCGCCCACAGGCCGCGCGGCCAAGGTTTTCGGAGCCTATGCCGGCCGTCAGGCCTATACCATCCACCGCAAGATTTACCGCCACTCGTTCGGCGCCGAGTTCGGCTCGGGCGCCGCTCCGGTGCGCGACAACAACGCCAAAGACACCGTCTTTATCGTCGACGAGGCCTCGATGATAGGCGCCGGCGACGAGCGCGGCTCAAACCTGCTGGAAGACCTCGTGCAGTTTGTCTATTCCGGCATCAACTGCCGCCTGATACTGCTCGGCGACACCGCTCAGCTGCCACCGGTCGGCTCTCAGTCGTCACCCGCCATGGAGGCCGAGGCTTTGCGCAAATTCGGCCTCAAGGTCACGCGCGCCACACTGACCGAGACCGCCCGTCAGGCCCGCGGCTCGGGCATATTGGTCAACGCCACGCGCCTGCGCCGCGCCATGCTCGCTCCCGAGAAGATGCCGGCCGAGCCTGTGCGCGCAGGATATGACGATGTGACCGAGGTCAGCCCCGAGGACCTGCCCGAAGTCTTGGAGACGGCATACCGCCGCGACGGCCTCGGCGAGACACTTGTCATCACCCGCAGCAACCGCACCGCGACAGACTACAACCGCGCCATCCGCGCCAATGTGCTTTACATCGAGGAGGAGTTGCGTCAGGGCGAGCTGCTCATCGTGGCCAAGAACAACTATTACTGGGTCCGCAAGGTCAAGGATGTCGATTTCGTGGCCAACGGCGACGTTGTGGCCGTAGACTCGGTCATCGGCACCCACGAGCGCTACGGCATGCGCTTTGCCGACGTGACGCTCTGCCTGCCGGACCGCCCCGACGATGTCTTCGAGGCCAAGATAATGCTGGCAACACTCTCGTCAGAGGGTGCCGGACTGTCTCAGGAGGCCTACAACACACTGTATTACGGCATTATCGACGATCCCGAGTTCTTCCCGGCCGAGATGCCCTACGAATTGCGTGTGCGTAAACTACGCGACAATCCTTACTGGAACGCCCTGCAGGTCAAATATGCCTATGCCGCCACCTGTCACAAGGCTCAGGGCGGTCAGTGGGCCAATGTGTTTGTCGACCTCAGCTATGTGCCGCCCGAGGCAATGGGCGCCGAGTTTTACCGTTGGCTATATACGGCCGTGACACGTGCGCGCAAACATCTTTACATCATCGGCAACCGCCGCGACGACTGAAATATAATTCATCTGTATAAATCATAAAACAACAAGCCTCTCATCATCAACGCCATGGACGCCAATCATACACACTCGTTAATGACACAGTTCAAATCACGTGCACGAAAGGAAATCAAAGACCTGATAGGCATAGTGATAGGCATAGCTATCTATTCGGTAGGATTCACTGTCTTTATTCTGCCGCACAAGATAGTCATCGGCGGTATGGCCGGTTTCAGTACACTGGTCTATTACATCACCAACGGCGCTCTTCCGGTGGCCGTGACGATGTACGGCACCAATATCCTGCTGCTGATATGCAGTTTCCGCTATCTCGGCAAAGGTTTTGTAGCCAAGACGATTTTCGGCACTACGCTCCTGTCGGTCATGATTGGCACGATGGAAGAACTTATAGGCAATCATCCGGCCATCGTTGTCGACACGACCATGAGTGTGGGCATAGGCGCCGTAATGCTCGGTCTCGGACTCGGCTTGTGCTACAGCCATAACGGCACATCGGGAGGCACCGATATCGTGGCGGCCGTGGCGTCCAAATTCAGCGACATGAGCATCGGACGCGTGCTGATGATAGTCGATGTGTCGATTGTCGCATGCTCGTTCTTTCTGCCGTTCGACGGCGACATGGAGGCCCGTATACAGTCACGCGCACAGTCGATTATCTACGGCTGGATGGCCATATTCGTCTATTCATATATTGCCGACAAGTTTCTGGCCGAGGGCAAGCAGACGTCGCAGTTTATCATCATGTCAAACCGATGGGAGCGCATCGCCGACCGCATCACCCACGAGACGGGCCGCGGCGTGACCACATGGGACGCCGAGGGCTTCTGGACTCACAATCAGCGCCGTGTGATGCTCGTCTGGTGTCGAAAATACGACACTTACCGCATCATGTCGATTATTAAAGACGAAGACCCCGACGCCATCATCACCAATGCTCCCGTGCGTTCGGTCTACGGCAACGGCTTTGATCATCTGCGCATCAAGCACCGCCACAGCCACAACAAGGAGCGCCATATCTGAGCATTTTTCACAATCTGCAATGAACAACTATAAAACATTATTTTTGATTATCGGTCCCGCCGTTTTTATGACGGCATGCAGCAACGATGTGTTTGTCGACGAAATCAGTATGCCCGACGAGCAGACGGCGACAGTCGACGGCGACGGCGGCCGAGCCTCGTTCGCAATCGACGTGCGCGGTCTTGACCGTATCAGTGTCGACCTATACAGCGACCAGCAGCGTAACTTCACATATTACAACTACTCGGGTGAGATAATCCCGCGCAATTCGCCTGCGTCTGAGGTGGCCAAGATGGTTTATGACAACAGCCGCGTCGAGTTTATTATCACCAAAGAGGGCGACCGCCTTCACTTCGAGAGTGTGACAAATACTGTGGGCACTCTCAGACGTACCATCCGCCTTGACTATAATTATACCGTCAGGCTGATCGAGGTGGAGGTGCTCGCCGGCATGCCCATGCAGCTGTTGGATATCGAATATCCTGACGGCGTACGCGTCAATGACCGCGCTGATGTCAGGACCCACAGATACACCTTTGAAAACGGCAGCAATGAGGCCAAACAGGTCAAGGTGATGCCCTATCTCGGCGAACAGGCCTCGATACTCGTCGACCCCGTCATGTTTGACTCGTGGGTCTATGACGAGGAGCTGACCATCCCCGTGCCTGTCTACACCGGCGGCGAGTGGCAGATGCAGCCGCGTCAGATGAGTCCGGGCATCAGCTATAAATACTACCGTCCCGACATGATGGATGTCGCCGTCACATATGACGTGGCTCCTTATGCAAGTGTCAGAGTCGTGACTGACGTAACCTACGCCGGAGCGACGGGCCGCGGCACGATGCGCTTTGTCAACCCGGTGACAGACCGTCGGATTGACGTAGATTTTAAATGCACCTCCTTATATCCTGTAAGCTATGAAATACATCTCGAAAATGCGAAATAAGTTATTGCTCATATTGTTTGTGCTCTGTTCTTCAGTAGCCAAGGCCGACTCTATAGCCGCCGGATTTGCCCGTCCGTTGCAATGGCATGTCGGCGCACAGCTCACGGGCGCATATGTGCCGGGTACAAACGGGTTTCTGCGTGGCGACTATCCCGACGGCAAGAAAATCGACAGCTCCGCCGGCGGCGATGTGCGCGCCGGTTTCTCGTTCGATCGTGACACGCGCGAGGGCATACTCTATCGTGGCTTGTATCAGGGCATAGGCATTGGAGTCAATACGTTTTTTGACTCCAAGCGTCTCGGCACGCCCGTCTCGGCCTACGTCTATCAGGGTGCGCCGATAGCACGTTTCGGCAGCCGCCTGAGATTGGACTATGAGTGGCAGTTTGGCGCGGCCTTCGGCTGGAAACACTTTGATGTGGATGTCGACGAGGATAATGCGGCCGTCAGTACCTCCGTGACGGCTCACATCGGCCTCGGCGTCAAGCTCCGCTACAGCCTCAGTGACCGCCTGCAGCTCGCCGTCGGCGTCGCGGGACGCCACTTCTCAAACGGCAACACCGAGTGGCCCAATGCCGGCGTCAATACCGTCGGTCTCTCCGTGGGCCTGACATATTTAATCAATCCCGACCGTCGTCAGGCCGATGCGCAGACTGACGGGACTCTCATTGCCGATGCCGACCGCGGCCGCTGGGTCTATGACATCATCGGCTACGGTGCGTGGCGCAAGCGCACGGTTTCGGTAGGCGACCCCGCCGAGGCACAGATGTGTCCCGGCCGTTTTGCCGTCGCCGGCCTGCAGTTCTCGCCGATGCGCAAACTCAACCGCTATGTGGCCGTCGGCCCGTCGCTTGACCTGCAGTGGGACCAGAGTGCCTGCCTTGAGCAGTACTGGTTAGACGGCAGCTACGGTGATAACATCAAGTTCTATCGTCCGCCGTTCGGCAAACAAATTGGCGTCGGTCTGTCGGCCCATGCCGAGCTCACCATGCCGATTTTTGCGGTAAATGCCGGTCTGGGATTCAACATCGTCAACCCGCGCGGCGACAAGCGCTTCTACCAGTCGCTCGCCCTCAAGACCTTTATCACCCGTCACATCTTTATTAACGTCGGCTATCGCCTCGGTAACTTCAAAAATCCCCAAAACCTCATGCTCGGCATGGGCGTACGGCTCTGAAACCGGTGCGGATGTTTTGTGGAGTGACGATTTGCCGATAGCGGTTAAAATCGGCCCTCCATGTCAGGCACATCCATATACATATTCCGGATGCGTATGAGGCAACTTCCCCATTTAAGCATCCGAAAAAATTCTTTAGTCCATTCCTTGCAAATCTTAAAAACTGTTATTAATTTTACCGCACACACTGTCACTTAGAAGCTTACTCAGGGCAACTGATGTTCATCTCACAATGTGTTTCAAAGATTTTTTTCTTATCTGAAATTTAATGGATCGCTTATAAATATCAGGTAGACATAATATTCTATTGGTGTAACATGAAAAACATATTTTTTGACGCAAATATGAAACATCGATTTATCACACTATTAATAACTCTTTTAGTTTTATTATTCTCTCATTCTGTGTCATTTGCAGGGGGATCTTATACACTGAGCGTTGGCGAGCAAAAGATGCTTTCTTTTACTCCCAAGAGCGGGTCGCTAAGCAATACAATGGTTTGGACTTCAAATAGTTCAGCAGTAAGTATAGATGGTCCGCAATACGGGTCCTACACTTACATAACCGTTAAAGAGTATAGCACGCTTACAGTATTAGTTAGCTGTGATTACAAATATATGTGGAACGGATTATATTTAAGTGCAAGGGAGGATTTTATGATATCAATAAAAGAAAGTCATCCTACCGGCATATCAATAATAAGCAGTTTGACATTACATCCCGGAGATCGCTATACAATTACTCCCGACATTAGACCTTCTGGAGCAAAGACAGACCTTTCATGGCGTACTTCAAATGCTAATGTGGCAAATGTTACTTCAAACGGAACGGTTATTGCTAACAGAGAAGGGACTGCAACAATTACCGTATCTACTGATAACGGATATTATGCCTCGTGCCATGTTGATGTCGTAAAGCCTACGGTCAGACTGTCGGTCAACAATAAAAATGCATTAGTTGAAACAGGGACTGAGATAACATTAAGTGCGTCACCTTCAACAGCTGATATTTATTATACGATAGACGGGACCTCACCTACGAAGTCATCTATAAAATATACCGGCCCAATAGTTTTGGATAAAGATTTAACTATCAAGGCTATTGCGATAAAAGATGGATATTATGACAGTAGCATTTTAATGCAGTCGTATAGAGTATCAAGTCTTAAAGTAGTTAAGAAATATCCGACAACTGAGGAAGAGATATGGAGAGATAAACTGATACCTGTATTTGTTTTTAATAAAAATATATGCCAAGGTCGATTCTATGATAAGATATCGTTCACGGATGTAGAAAACAACTCTGTGCCGGGAGAGATTATCCTTAACTGGAATCAACTGTTTTTTAAACCGGACGCACAGTTGGCCGTTGGAAAGTATAATTTCAATATACCTCAAGAGGCTATTGAAAGCGAAGATGGAGAGCCTAATTTCAGCGCCTCTTTAGATGTCAATATAAAAGGGACATCTCGGGTCGTAAAAGCTGTTTGTCATACTCAGACATCGTTTGTTGTTAAGGATGACGGATCATTATGGAGTGCCGGATATAATAAAAATAATGAATTGGGTTATGAATCAGAGGGTAGTGTCAGAATATTAACAAAAGTTCTTGACAATGTTAAGGATATCAGTATCAACAACCCTTCGATGGCACTTACTAATAGCGGAGAAGTTTATCAATGGGGTTATACTTACGGACTTCCTGATACCGAATCTAATGTCTATCCTAAACTTATTTTAAAAGATGCGATTTCAATTTGTCAAGGTTATAGCATCAGCTACGCTATATTGTCAGACCATTCGTTATGGGCATGGGGCAATAACCAATACGGCCAATTGGGAAACGGCACACGAGAAAGCGTTTCGGCTCCTGTTAAGATTATGGATAATGTATCTCAAGTGAGGGCACACAGACACACTCTTGTTATTAAGCAGGATGGTTCATTGTGGGGCTGGGGAATTAACAGTGACGGGCAATTAGGTATCGGGACAACCGATACAATAATTGCTCCCGTTAAAATTATGGACGGGATAAAAGATGTTTCTATTGTAAATAACAGTAGCTATATTTTAGATGACAGAGGGCAATTATTTGCTTGCGGAGATAATAATTCCGGGCAGATTGGCAACGGAACAACTGCAGATTGTCTTTATCCTGTTAAGATTCTTGATGATGTTAAATACATTCCTCATGCATCTCACCATTTTATATTTAGGTTTTATGCAATTAAAAACGATGGAACTTTATGGGGCTGGGGAAATAATTACGGTTCGTTGGGTGATGGCACGACAACTCAAAGGAATAAGCCTGTGAAAATTCTGGATGATGTTAAATTTGTTGCTCTTGGATGGGCTCATGCTTATGCAATCAAAGAAGACAAAACCCTATGGGGATGGGGAGGAGTTAAGGGTGATGACCCTGTAGGGATTGGTGATGGAACAGTATTTTCTCGAGCACGGCCACAGAAAGTATTGGATAATGTTGATGATATAACTATAGGACAAGGAGGTAGCATGATGGCTATAACGACGGGGGGAGAATTATATGCTTGGGGAAACAATGGACAAGGAGAATGTGCCGTCGGGAAATATGGTAACATTCTGTCCCCGGTTAAAATATGTTCCATGCCTCCTAAAGTGAAGCCTGAATCGATATTATTTAGTGATATGAGTATACATGCGAATGATTATGCTTTGGCGATACCTCAACTTGTTCCGGCCAATGCTGATTACAAATCTATTGTATGGAAAAGTGATGACCCGAGGATAGCATGGAGTACTCCTGAAGGCATAATCTATGGTTTCAAAGTCGGTGAGACAATAATCAGAGTGAAAATCACTGATTATGACGGGACTGAGCACAATGCTATGTTCAGAGTTAAGGTTGACCCGGAATTAGCTTATTCTATATTCTTAAACGAATTTTCTGTTGAGCTTAAAGTCGGAGAAACGATGCAATTGGTTGCGACAGTGTTACCCGAATCTTGCAGCTCGCAATTGATTGATTGGAAATCTTCTGATGACAATGTGTTGACTGTTGACAATTCCGGGAAAGTTACCGCTAATAATTTAGGAATTGCAACTGTCACAGCTACCACTACAGACGGGTCTAAAATCTCTGCGTCTTGTAAGATTTCAGTTATTGAGGCGTCAGGATTGGCGGATGTCCGTACGAATGGTCCGAGCGTATATGTTCGTGATGGTAATATATTCATCGAGAATGTTTCAACAGGCTCTATAATCAGAATATATACAATCGACGGTTTGGAAGTTTTACGTACTGCCTCAGAAGGCATGCCAATTGTTTACAATTGTGGACGGAATATGCTATATATCGTGACAATTGATAATAATGCATATAAGGTGAGTACAGCTAAATGAAATAAAGGTACTGAGTTTCATGTGTACCATGCAAGTATTCTGAGATGCACGTGTGTATTATCCTCCAAAACCTCTTGTTCGTCATGGGCGTACGGCTCTGAGCATTTGGAGATTGAGGGATTAATGCGTATCTTTGTCAGGAACGGGGCCTCGGTCTATGTCAGGCTGCCGTAGGAGTGTTTCACAGCATTATGGACTACGTCGATTTAAGCTATTTATTCGGGCTGTCCACCATGTTTTTCGGCATGATGGCGGTCTTCTTTTGGCGCAAGGGCGAGCGGCTGCATCTGCTGGTCGCACTGCTGATGCTGACGATTGCCGTGGAGTATATCAAGGACTTCGTCATGCTCGAGGCCGGACTGTTCAGCAAACCGTTCTATTGGGATGTGATGACGGCGGTCGACATGGTCGCCGTGCCGATGTATGCCTTTGTTCTTATCGAGCTCGTCACACCCGGACGGCTGACACGCGCCTCGATGATACGTCAGGAGATACCGTTCGTTATCCTCCCCGCGGCATATATCATCACGCGTTGGCAGTGGGTATTCTGGGCTCTTGTGGGCTGGGCGGCCGTCTACGGCACATTTTATCTGGTATGGACGGCAGTCAACATCCCGCGCTACAACCGTCATCTCAAGGAGCGCTTCTCTTACACCGAGAATGTCAATCTCAACTGGCTGCGCACTATTCTTTATACGTTCTATATCATTCTCGGTCTGTGGATTGTCGACTGCCTTTTTATTCATGTCGACATTGAGATGGTCTATATGTCGTGCAATCTTGTGTTGTGGATTGTAATTGCATTTTTCCTTTTTCGCCACCAGTCGGTTATCGGCGAACTGACAGATACGGCTGCTCCCGCATCGCCGGCGACAGCCGATTTTAAAGACGATAAATCACTGTCGGCACGCATCGAGGCTCTGTTTGTCAACGAAAAAGTCTATTTAAATCCCAATCTCAAGCTCTCTGACGTGGCACAGGCCGTCGGGTCAAACCGCACGTATGTCAGCAACTTCTTTAACCGCGACGCCGACGCAACGTTCTATGATTTTGTCAATGCATATCGCGTCGACCACGCCTGCCGGCTGCTTGCCGAGACTACGATGCCCGTGAGCGCCGTAGCCGAACAGTCAGGCTATAATAGTGCCTCGGTGTTAATACGTGCGTTTTCCAAAATCAAGGGCTGCCCCCCGAGTACATTTCGCTCGCACGCGCAATCTGCTGATAAATAGCGGTTTGTTTTAAAATCAATCGTACTTTTACGTATTATCGACGAGGCTTTTACGCTTTGTTGACTTATTTTGTGATATTGTATACCGGAAATGGACGAGCACTTTTTACTTTTGGACCGTGATTGAGACCGCAATCATGTAATCGAAATTGCTATTTTTCACAATCGTTCTATGTCGTCACCGACGTAAGGACGCTGATATCCCGATTCGATTTCTAATACTATCTAATCAGCAAGAAGTGAGCCCGTCTATCCCCGACCCGGGCTCATTTTCTATGTATAGGGCATGTATAAAGCTCGGACGGCCACATAATACGTGCCAAAGGCACGTCCCTACGTTTGGCATTGATATCCAATGAATTATGGGCGATTGCAACTCGTCCTTCCATATTTATTTCCGGGTTATGCGTGGGGGTATCATGGATGTAAGTAATTGAAATGTAGGGACATGCCAAAGCGAGCGGCAGGGAGCGGCGGCATGTATAGGGCGCAGATGCCGAGCGGCCGAATTATACGTGCCAAAGGCACATCCCTACATTTTGGTGGTGATCAATGAGTTACAGTGGACGAGTGCAAATCGTCCTTCCATATTTATTTCCGGGTTATGCGTGGGGGCATCATGGATGTAAGTAATTGAAATGTAGGGACATGCCAAAGCGAGTTTCATGCGAGCGGCGGCATGTATAGGGTGCAGATGCCGAGCGGCCGAATTATACGTGCCAAAGGCACGTCCCTACATTTTGGTGGTAATCAATGGGTTACAGTGGACGAGTGCAAATCGTCCCACCATATTTATTTCCGGGTTATTGCGTGGCGGCGTTCGTAGACGGGGAGGTCAGAGAGTGGAATTTTGTTGAAACGGGTTATGAGCGGCAGGAAATAGGCCCAGAGCTGTTCGGGAGAGAGTTTGGTTATGCGTTTTACCGTGGGATTGAGCAGGGCGTCGATGGTGCGTTCCTGTTCGCGAGTGAATAGGCCCGAGCCGAAAAGGGACGAGAGCGCGACGGGCTTTTCGTCGCGGAAGATGTGGCCGAGGATGCGCATACGGTTTTCGATGCGTTGTTTTCGCGCCTCGCGGCGCTCTTTGGCCCGCTCAACGCGACGTCGGGCGTCGTCGGCCATGGCGTCAGCCTCGGGCGACTCGGACGGATGCAGACGGCTTTCGTCAAGCGACTCGGCGACGCCGTCGGGCTTGCGGATACGTTCGGCAGTGATGATGGCCGAGACAAGGGCGTGGCATAGCGAGATGTTTTCAGGGTCGGCGAGGATTTGGCTGATCAGTTCGACGGGGATGTGT
This sequence comes from uncultured Bacteroidales bacterium, assembly GCA_965143025.1. Classification (GTDB taxonomy): domain Bacteria; phylum Bacteroidota; class Bacteroidia; order Bacteroidales; family Muribaculaceae; genus CAG-873. The sequence goes on along the minus strand of CBCSTG010000006.1, from coordinate 21,570 downwards.
GCGGTGACGGTCTTTTGTGTGGATTTGCGTGTTCGTTTCATAGTGCGTTATTTTTTGCACAAAGATAGATACGCACCGATGCCACGATGCGTAAATTTTGCAGCCTCGTGCGTTTTAACATTTTGTAAAAAGACTTTTTTTGTCACGCAAAAATGTATAACTTCGCGATATAGGTGGTATGTCCGTTATCTCGGGCTGAAACCGGACCAATCAAATTAATTGCCATATGCGAAAAATTTTCTTTGTTATTGTTTGCGCTATCTTATTGACAACCGGCATTTTTTCGATGGATGCGCACGCCGGTCAGACCGATGATGCCACTGCCACTGACGGCAACGACTCGACAGTAAATGTAATCGGCTGGTTTTCAAAGAACGATACTTTGGAGTATTGGATATCTCAGGGCCGATGGAAAATCAACGGTAAGGACACGGTCAAAACGACGGGTGTCGCCTCAAAGGTGCGTCTTGTGGTGACAGACTCGACGGCCGCAGGCTACAAGATGGACTATACTTTTCTGGAGTTTCTCGGCGATAGTGTCGCCGAGTCAACATTGGGCGATTTTCAGAACAGACTTGTTGAAAAGCTCGGCAAAAAGGTTGTCGGCACGACGATACAGTTTGAGACCGATGAGTATGGCACGATTACCAAATACAATAATCTGGGACAAATCAAAAAACAGGCCAAATCGCTGTTTAAGGATGCGATGAAGGAGTTTCTTGAAATGCCTGAAGTAAAGGGTCTTAAAGATATGGGTCTTGACCTGAAAGATTATGTGAAGGGTGTTGATACAGATCAATTGGTCGACGGTTATTTAGAGGAGCTGAAATTATTGTTTTTATGTCACGGTCTGACATATGATATCGGTGAATCAAACAGCCATGAGGATGCCACTGAGACGGCATATGAGAATCATACCTATACGACAGTATCGACAGATGACGAAAACGGCACATACAGCATATCGACAGAGGTTGTGAATATTGTGCCTCAGTCTGATATCAAAGCCTTGGTGGGCGGCATTGTGGGCGAACTTAACGACAAAAGCATCGCCGAGAATTTTGAGAAGGAGTTTGACAAACAAGTCAGAATCGACGCGACGATAAGCTCGTATTTCTCATCTGATTATATGCCTGACGGCTGGCCCTATCGTGTCGTCAAGCAGGAGACGACAATGATCGGCAACAGTGGCAAAGCTGCGCAGACCTACATCTATCTTGACTATCTGTCGGTGCATAACAACTGACCGTCAGCGGCAGCCGCGTGCATGGGGGCTGCGGGCCGTAGCCGCTTTTCGCTTGAGTTGACTGTCACCTGAGGAGGAGACTATTTAACGAAAGTGAGATTTTTAGTAAATATTTTTGAAATAATGAGGCGGTAATTTTGCGAAAAATTATTGACCCTCATTATTGCATGAATCGTAATTGCTTGTTTTTAACTTTATTACTTGTGCCGTCATTTGCGGCGCATGCAGCGATAATTACAGGAACGGTAAAGGATGCGGCGACAGGCGAAGAACTTATAGGAGCCGCGGTTTATATCGAACAATCTCCGTCAAACGCCGTCACGACAGGACTTGACGGTTCGTTCAGGCTTGATACTGACATAGCATCGCCTAAAGTCGTGTGTTCGTATCTCGGCTATGACACTAAGATTGTCGAAGGTCCGTTTCAGCATTCTGTAACCATAGAGATGACAGAAACGGCCATACAATTGGCTGATGTCGTTGTGTCAGCTTCGGCGGGTAACACCGAGTCCGGTGCGCGGATGATAGAGCGTCAGGCTGTCAACATCGTGAATGTCCTCAGCGGCAAGGCTATGGAGCTGGCTCCCGATGTGACGGTGGGCAATATAATCCAGAAGATGTCGGGCGTGACTGTCGAGCGTAACTCGTCGGGCGAGGGCCAGTATGCGATTCTCAGAGGCATGGACAAGCGTTATAACTATACGTTGGTCAACGGTGTTAAAATACCGAGTCCCGACAATAAAAACCGGTTTGTGCCCCTTGACCTGTTTCCGTCAGAGATACTCGACCGCATAGAGGTGTCAAAGTCAATGACACCCGGACTTGAGGGTGACGGTATCGGCGGAGCGGTCAATCTTGTGATGAAAGATGCTCCGGTGCGCCGTATGTTCAATGCAAATGTCACGACCGGTTACAATGCGCTGTATCTCAGCCGTGATTTCCTTACGTTTGACCACGGGGCGATACGCAGCAAATCACCCAATGAAATAAAGGGCACGACGGGTGACTACGGAGTGACGGCCGATGATTTCACAAATGCCAATCTGCATGTTAAAAGCTCAAGACCACTGCCTGATATTCTTGCCGGACTGTCATACGGTGACCGCTATCTTGACAATCGGCTGGGCTTTATAGTGTCGGCCGGCTATCAGAACATCAATCGCGGCAAAAACAGTGACTGGTATTATCGCTCAAGCTATTATACCAACGGCATAGAGCGTCGTCAATACTCAGACAACCGTCAGCGACTGGCTCTGCACGGCAAACTTGATTACGTGTTCTCACCGTCGCATAAACTGTCGTGGTATAACGGCCGGCTCGCTCTGACAAATCTGCAGACCCGGCAGGCTGTCGATGACAAGACGGCGTCGGTGCGCATGAAATGGAACAGACAGACGATTTTTAACTCGACTCTGAGCGGCACCCACCGTTTTGCGGCAGACAGATTTATATTAGACTGGAAGGCGGTGTACTCTAATGCCGGCAATCGTACACCCGACAATGCGACGGTCTACCTCCAAGGCAATCATCTCTCGGCGAGCAAAGCGGCTGTGAGACGCTGGGAGCATAATTCAGACCGTGATTTCGCCGGCTATGCCGACTTGGATTATCACCTCGGCGACTGGACCGTGTCGGCGGGCGGAATGTACCGCGACAAGAAGCGTGACAGTTTCTTTAATGAATATACATTTGACTCGGCCACCGGTACGGGACATATTCAGGTCTTCGGTAAAGACTGGTCAAATTTTGACGGAATACTGATTACTCCGCGTGAGTTCGGCAATGTAGGCGACCCGCTCAATTATAAAGCGTATGAGCGTATCGGAGCGGGATACGCCATGGCCAAGCTGGCCGTCATGAAATGGGAGCTGACATTCGGTCTGCGCATCGAGCACACCGTTCAGGGCTACACTTTGAAATTTCCGCGCAACGTTGATCCCGAAGGCAGACAGAAATATACAGATATTCTGCCGAGTATCAACCTCAGAAGAATACTCGCGGAAAATATGAACCTGCACTTTTCATACGCACGCGCCATCAACCGTCCGAGCTTCTTCGAGATTGTTCCCTACAGCATCATAAACGAGGAGTACAAAGAGCGCGGCAACCCCGGGCTGAAACACACTGTGGCCGACAATATCGACCTGCGCTGGGAGTACTTCCCGCGGGCGTCGGAGCAGCTCATGGCCGGAGCGTTTTACAAGCATCTGCAGAATCCTATCGAGTACGGGCTTATAAATGAGGGACAGGACACTTACTATATGCCCGTCAATATGGGAAACGCCGACAATATGGGCGTCGAATTAGACGTGCTCAAATATTTCAGCAAATTCGGCATAAAGGCCAATTACACTTTCACCCACAGCCGTATCACTACAGACAAACGTATCATGCAGGGCAACGAGATACAGTCGGTCAGACAGACACGTCCGCTTTTCGGTCAGGCGGCTCATGTCGCCAATTTGTCGCTGCTGTTCAAAGACACCTCCAACGGATGGAACGCGCAGCTTACGGGCAGTTTTATCGGAAAACGTCTGTCTGACATCTCAAACTGGTATAACAATGACATATGGGAGAACGACTATTTCAGAATGGAGCTTTCGGCCGAGAAAGAGTTCGGCTGCGGTGCGGCCGTATTCATCAAGGCCTCCAACCTGCTCAATCTCCCGATGATACGCTACTATCACAAAGGACCTCATACTGACAGTCCGGACGAGCTCGAGCGTGCCGGCGGAAATGTCATCGAGCGCAAGGAGAGATACGGACAGACAGTCCTCGCAGGAGTAAGATTTAAACTATAAGTTATCTATAATTATTTTTGAGAAATGAACAAATTGTTTTTTACAGCCATTGTAGGCGCAATGCTGCCGCTCGTATCGTGCAGCAGTGATGACGAACCGGCCGGAGACTCGGTCAAAACTGAGGTTACAGACACAGAGATGACTGTTTCGGGTGTATGGAAGTCAGGAACTGAAATCAGACTTGACCGTCACCTTGTGATACCCGAGGGCAAGAGCCTGACCATCGAGCCGGGTGTAAGCGTGACAGTCTCGTCTGAGGGTGTCGGTGTCAATCACACACCTATCGAGGTCATTGTAAAGGGTAATCTATATTGCCTCGGCACCGATGAGGAGCCGGTTTTATTCTCTGTAGACGCAGCGAAGCGCACAGCCGCCAATACTTTCGCCGGTCTGTGGGGCGGCATAGTCGCCGCAGAGTCATGTGACGAGATGGTGATTGACCATGCGATAATCGAGTATACCGGGGGTCAGGTAATCGAAGGCTCGCCCTCGGCCGTGGCCGGTATCTATACAGCCGGCGACGACGCCTATCCGCAAATCACCACAACCAATATCAACGGCCGATATATCATCACCAATTCGACAATCCGCAACGGATGGAGCGATGGCATCTATCTGATGGGCGGCAGCGCAATCATAGCCGGCAACACGTTTGCAGCCAACGGTTACAGCGGTGCCGAGGCTGTCAATGTCAAGGCTGGCGTGCATGCCGATGTTGCCGGCAACGTGATGTTCAGCCCTAACACCAACGGTCTGAAACTTTCGTCGTCGGGACAGAGCGAGACCCGCGGGCAGGCTGTGGTCAACGCCTATAACAATACAATCATCAACGCCGGCTGGCGTCGTGACGGAGAGAAAGGCGGATGTGCCTATGTGGAGAAAAACTGTCTGGCTTATGTCGTCAACAACCTGATGGTCAACTGCAAGTTCCGCGCCATGACGCCAAACTACAAGACTCCCAACTCACCCGACGCCGGTTTTGATGACAAATCGGTCATAGATTACAACATGTATGCCTCGGGTGCTCAGAAGTGCAGCATCGTATATCCTGAGGAAAGCAACGTCGCTTATGCTTACGAAGGCTATAATTACCCGCATAAGAGTTATAATCCGACTGTCGACACACACAGCGTCATTTCGACAGCAGATAACCTGATTAATCCCAAGTTTGCATCGTTTGACATTGATAACGTCTCGCTCACCGCTTATGAGTATAACAACGGGTGGGATTTTCACCTCGCGGCTGACTCTCCCGCTCTCGCCGGGGCTGCGACTGCAGGTATCAGCCCGAGTTTCGCCTCAGGCCTGACGGTTAACGGCATACTATATCAATCACCCTCTCTGAAGCCCTATTTCGGAGCCTTCGGAGTTAAATAAAACATATACGCACAGACATGAGACTTCATAAACTGTTTGCCGCAGCGGCGACCGCAATCTTCGGACTCGGCCTGCAGGCCCATGGCGCCGCTCAGGATTTATCGGGAGATGTGACATTTATAATCGGAAATGACTTTGGCCGCAACGGATACTATGAGCAGAAAGCCGTGGCCGAAACCATGGGACACGTGGCCGAACAGATTGGCCCGGAGGCTGTCATCGCTTTGGGCGACGTCCATCACTATGGCGGTGTGCAGAGCGTGTCAGACCCGTTGTGGATGACTAATTACGAACTCGTCTACAGTCATCCCGAGCTGATGGTCGACTGGTATCCGGTTTTAGGCAATCATGAGTACCGCGGCAATACGCAGGCGGTCATCGACTACTCTGACATATCGCGCCGGTGGAAAATGCCTGCCCGCTACTATGCCAAGTCTTTTGACGAAGACGGCACGACGATTAAGATAGTGTTTATCGATACGACTCCGCTGATTGACAAATATCACAAGAAGAACGACACTTATCCCGATGCAGCCCTGCGTGACATCGACGCCCAGCTGAAATGGCTCGACGCGACACTGGCTGAAGCCACCGAAGACTGGGTGATTGTCGCCGGACACCATCCTATCTATGCCTATACGGATAAAGAGGAGTCAGAGAGAGCCGATATGCAGAAACGTGTCGACAGCATTTTGTGCAGACACAATGTCGACATGTATATCTGCGGACACCTGCATAACTATCAGCACATACGCCGTCCCGGCTCTAAAATTGACTATGTGGTCAATACATCTGCCTCGCAGACAAGAAAACCGGAGCCGATCGACGGAACGGTCTTCTGCAGTGACCGCGCGGGATTTTCGGTGCTGACGGTTGATAAAAAATCGCTGAAGCTGCATATGCTTGACAAAGACGGCAATATCATCCATGTCGTGAGCCGTGAGAAATAAGGCTATGGCAGGCAATGGAACTCATAATACTATGATTAATGCAGCGCATTAAGAGCCCCGACATCTAAATATATAGGGGCTTCAATGGCCAAACGGATCTGATCCGTTTGGCCATTGGTTATAAGGTGTTTGAGATAAAATCACCTGTTGTACCTCTCCTCACAGAAGAATGGATTAAAGGCATAATGAAAACCGCACGATTTGATTTTTTTTATGGTTATTGGACTTGCCTGCTATTCTTTGATTGAATTAAGGTCGCGGAACAGTTTTATGTATTGGGGCCAGTAGTGGACGGCACTGAAAATTATAGCGGCTGCCAGCGTTGCAATCATAGCCCAAAAGCCTATACGATTGAATGTCCACGCGGTAGGGAAAAGTAGCGTAAATAGGATCACTATGCCTATGCCAAAGAATATTTCACCTGACAGCATCAACATCTTGAAGTTAGCCGTCTCGGAGAATAGTTTTGCCGTCGGTAAAGCCGCGATGTCGATGCGCCGGAGTTTTAAGTACAGGAATATATACCAGATACCGGCGAGCAGGAGATATATCACGAGGTATATTTTCAGACCGACAGGGAATGAGAGTTGATTGATGCCTCCGGCTATCATGGCGGCGAAAACGGCCGCGAGAATAAGGCAAGAGGTAAAAGACCGGCGTAATTTTTTAAGTATCTTGGTCTGCGCGGTTACGGAAGCCGATACATTTATTTTGATGTCGGTATTGGTCTTGGCTAGAACTTGTTCGAGCGTAGACATACTTTTTTTGAGTTCGTCGAGTTCCATACTATATTTGTTTAGCGAGTTTATCTTTAATGCGATGAATTTTTACTGCAACCGTATTGCGTTTCAGTCCGAGCGTTTCGGCAATTTCATCATAAGAATATTCATCGAGCCATAGAAGAATAATTGCCTTTTCGATATCTTCAAGCCTGCTAATCAACGATTGCAGTGTCTGAAGATTCTCTCGCTGTGTATCGTCGATTTCGGTAGATACGTCAAGAATCCCGAAGTCTAACGAAACGGTATCGATTCGCGGTTTGGATGAACGCAGGGTCATAAGTGCAGAGTTTACCGCTACCCTGTAAATCCAAGTTGACATCTTGCTTTCGCCTCTGAAACGGTTAAGACCAAGCCAGATGTTGACGTAGATTTCCTGCCGCAAATCTTCAAACGGCATTTTGTCGGTTGCGTAAAAGTAGCACACCTTGTTGATGATTCGGGAGTGCTCCTGAATTATCGAAGCAAACTCCCTTTCGGTTATCGGGGGACTTTTCATATTGATTTTGTTTTGCTTCGTTAGGTGCATATTTAAGCCTGAAAGTTTCATCACCGGATATTTTTTTGAAAACTGTTGTTGAAAAAAAAGCAATAAAAAACGATTGACAAGTTTATTCCTTCGCTTGCCAATCGCATGCATGCTAGTTTTTTATGCCTTAAAAACAGGGCGGATTTTATATCAATACTCGTCCTAGTTGAAGGATGTCTTAAATGTTTGTTATCAGAAAATTACAAAGTAAATTTCATGAATAGACAAGTGCATTTTACGGTAGAAGGCGATAAAATGAGGTGTCAATTCGCATTTTTTTTAACTTCTGTACGTTAGTTTCGGTATTTTCACCAATTGTACGGGGTTAATACTGTTGCTGTTCTTCTACCGCCTGAATCAATCGTTTTATCTCTTCCTTGCTTTTGAAAGTAGCGGGAGCAGTGATTGGAACGTTATATTCCTCAATACAAGCATCAAATGGAATGATAGTGTCTTTGGGGTGGACCGCTTTCCAGAATAGCTCTACACGACGCCTGATTTCCGGTTCAAATTCTTTTGAGATTATTCCCTTTATCCCTATAGCTGCCACATGGTCATACAGCGGCGCGTCATAAATAAGACCGTCGGCCACATCTTGCCATTTCCGGTCTTTTATGAACGTCGGGCCTCCTCCGGCGTCTCCGGTGTAATCCGTTGTCCCATAGTGATTATTTTGCAAATCTATGCCGAAAGGACGGCAATTCATTCGCTCGAAGGCCGCATCCCAGGCACCGTTCCCGGTCATCGGACAGTTCTGCCCGTTGAATAGCACATAATCAAACCAGTTTAGCACAACTATCTTGACCCGGTCTTCGCCAAAGGTCTTTTTCATCCACCATCCTTGCGTACCATAGTCTCGCTTCCATGGTTTGAAATACCCCGAATAGCTGATGGCGTGTGGCTGACTGGTTATCAACAGGGCTTTGCGGGCACCCTTGACGGGGAGCTGGCGCTCATACATCGAAGCGAAATTGGCACACAAGAGGCTGTCGCGGTTAGTCTTGTTAAGAGATTTCCAGAAAGCCTTGTAATCATCCACAGTGTGAATGCTATCCCACGAGAAATTTATGTCGGTAAGACCCAAATGTATTTTACGGGAGGATTTCTTATTGATTTTATACAGACCTTTGAGAAACTTGATGCGGTTGTATTTCTCCCATAACGGATAGAAACACTCTCCTTTTCTATAATAGGTGTAAAGGCTGTCCATGAAATCACCCTCTGTGTCGTATGTCGCATTTAGCAATCTGTTTACATCCTCTGTCAGATTTATTCCTCCAACCTCTGTATATACATGTCCTACTCGCTCAGCAAAGCGGGAATCGGCTAACAAGTCGAGAATAAAATTATACTGTATCGAGTCACGATGGTCGCGCTCTCCCAACACGACAATATCCGATTTTTCAAACAGCTTGAATATGTAGTCATTAGGTGATACACCGTTTTTATCGGCATATTCATGCAGTGCTTTTACAGACGCCACCGACGGTGTTTGCGCCGCTAAGTCAGCAGCAGATGAAATCGCCGGAATGGCAAACATCAACAAGCATCTTGCGATTATCTTGAATATCGTATTAACCATGAGCTAAAATATTTGACGGTTTATTAATGTTTGGTGTATATATTAAGATGCAAAGATAATTGTTTCTTTTAAATTCGGTATTATCATGCCGCGGTAGGCAAAGCGGCGGTCATCTTCATCATCCTTTCGGCCCCATGGTAGCGAGCTGTCGGTGCCTCCGCCTCCGCATGACCCGGGCGAACCGAGATGCGCCATCGAGGTTGCCGAGGAATAGATATATCGCGCATTTCAGCATCTCGTTGGGCTGCTCGGCTATTGCTGTGAGAAAGTCGCCGTCAATATCGGCTCTCAGTTCCGAGGGCATAGCGTCCGGCAGTGAGCGGACATCGACAACCATCCTGCCAAAGACAGCCTCGGTCAGCTTCATGCATACTTGCCCCTGTTTAGATGTCCATTTTGCAGAATTACACTTATTTATTAACTTTGCGTTGTCAAATTATGTGACAAGGCACAAGATTTGACAACGGTATGATAATAGAAAGACCTCTTTACCTTAAGCAGCTGATTGCTTTACGCCATAATGGTTTGATTAAAATAGTCACCGGAATCCGTCGTTGTGGCAAATCGTTCCTCCTTTCCATTCTATATGCCGGGTGGCTTAAGGAGCAAGGTGTGGCCGATGACCACATCATTGGCATAAATCTTGAAGACAGGCGTAACAAAGAGTTGCGGGACCCCGATAATCTGCTTGCGTTTATCGATTCAAAGATCAAAGACGATGACATGCACTATATAATGATTGACGAGATTCAGCTTGTCCCTGAATTCGAGGATGTGCTGAACAGTTATCTCAATATGCCTAATGCCGATGTATATGTCACAGGCAGCAACGCCCGTTTCCTGTCAAGCAACGTGCGGACCGAATTTGCAGGACGAGGCGATGAAATAAGAGTTCATCCGCTTAGTTTCAGTGAATTCAACTCTGCGATGGGTGATGACAAGACGTTGAATCTACGTGAATATATGGTCTATGGAGGTATGCCTCAGGTTGTGCTTAGGAAGACTGAAAAAGAAAAGTCTGAAGTCTTAAAAGCCCTGTTTCAGCGTACATATATCCGCGATATAGTAGAGCGCTACAATATAAAGAACACCGACGTGCTGGACGAGCTGCTTAACATTGTAGCATCATCGATAGGAGGACTTACCAACCCCACGAAATTATGCAATACGTTTGATAGTGTCAGACATGAAAAGGTCAACCGCATGACTGTCACATCATATCTAAACTATCTTTGCGAGTCATTTCTGATTGAAAAATCAAGTCAATATGACATTAAGGGCAAAAGGTATATCGATAGTCCGTACAAATACTATTTCAGCGACTGCGGTCTGCGAAATGCCAGACTGAATTTCCGGCAGATAGAATTTACGCATCTTCTTGAAAATATTATCTATAACGAGTTGCTTATACGAGGATTCAATGTCGATATCGGTGTTGTTTCCAAGCAAGTGAGGACTGATGACGGAAAACGTGTCCGCAGGAGCTATGAAGTGGATTTCGTCTGCAATCAAGGCAGCCGGCGCTATTATATTCAGTCAGCATACAGAATGGTTAACGAAGAAAAAGTCAGACAAGAGGAAAACTCATTGAGAAACATAGATGATTCATTCAAAAAAATAATCATCCTTGGCGAACCAACTCCGGTCATACGCAATGAATATGGAATAACAATCATGAGCATCTATGACTTTCTCCTTAATGAGAATTCTCTGGAATTGTAATTGTGGAAGCTAAAATCCTTGCAACTACAGAGAATGTCAGTCATGAGTATGTTCGCTGCAATCTCTGCGATTCCGGTCCGGAATTTCAAGTGGGTTGCTAAAGCGGCTCCTTTCGGTCGGAATATGGTTGTGTCCCCGAAAAAATAAACAAGTTAGCAACTTTCGGCGGAGCTAAATGCTTGAAAATAGACAAGTTTTTTAAAACAACCATATTTCGCCATTTGAGGCCACAAAACGCCAATCAAAAATATTTCCATAAAAACATATTGTGCATGTAGTTCATATATTAAATTATGGAGTCAGTAAGCGGATTAGCGATAGCTCTCTCATGATTTTCAAAAGCCGCGGCAGGGGACGTGTTGGCATAGCAGTAGAGGCAACCGTGCGGGCAGGTGTTGTAAGCGCCGATGTCTTTTGAGAGAATACAGCCGCAGGCCTTACGTTGGCCCCTGTCGGTCTTTGCGTTATAAAGGAAATTGTGCAGAACGGCATCATCGGGAGCAATACGGCTTATCAGTTCCGGATCGATGCAGCGGTTATGTTCGATGCCATATTCCGAAAGGTCAATGCGTTCGGCACACGTCGCCAGCCTGAAATTCCAGTTGTCACGGTTCAACATTGATAGGCGCGATGCAAATTCGCGCATAGTCGCTTCATCCCATTCACGATAATTGATGCCATTTTGGCTAAGATTGCGCGACACTTTTTTATACGACGCAATGTCGGCGAAGCTGAAAACGAGTTTTTCTGTATAACCGACCAAAGCATCGGCGATGCGTGCGATTTTTTCAAGTAAAGTATCAGTGTTTATTTTGTCTGTAAGAATAAGCGGGTCAAAACGCCAAATAACTGCTCCCATGCCGAGAGCATCAACGAGTCGACGTAAAGTATCAATCCTTTGCGCCAACGGAGGCACGTTTGGCTCCAGCCCGTCTGCCTCGTAATCATTAAGTGTATATTGTATATAGCACCCGATTCCCCGCTCTTTAAGCGTGGACAAATAGGGTAAGAGGGGAGCAGGATTCTTTGACCAAAAAACAATAAAACGGGTATTGTAGAACGACACATAGCTATCTTGCCCCGAGAAAGGATTCCGCCATCGGACATAACCCTTATCAAGCCGTCGGAAAAACCGGTCCGCATAACATGCCGGAATGTCAGTAGCCCGGCTCGCCGACACTATCAGAGGAGCCTGTGCAATGACTACTGTTCCATTGTCGTTGCATATAGATATGGTCGGATGTTTCATCATGGTGAAGTTATTACTTTACAAAGATACGACTCAATATATGCAAAAACAAAGCATACAAATATTAAAAGACATCGAGACAGATGATATTCGGGTCAGCTGCAAAACCCGGTCGAAATGTTAAAAGAACATATATAATTATGTAGGGACATGCCAGAGCGAGCAATGCGAGCGACGGCATGTATAAATCGCGAATCATGGCGCCCACATTATACTTGCCGATGGCAAGTCCACTGCCCTATATGTTGATTACACTTTGGTCATCCCCGGTGCAATCCTGACAGTCATAACCGGCATAATCTATGGAGTGAAAACCAAATGGGGCTTTTTCAAATACCGGTGGCTTACAGTCAAATGGATAATCGGCATTGTCATCATCGTCATCGGAACATGCTGGCTTCATCCGATGGCAGTGGATATAATCAATCTGGCCACGCCAAATGCAAGCGAGGCAATAGTTTTTCCCATGGATTACTTCGGTTTGGCTCTGATTATCTCCAAGATTATGGCTCTAGTACAGGGAGCGGCACTGATATTTCTGATATGGGTGTCTGTATTCAAGCCGTGGAACAAAACCATAAACCGGTTGTAAATCCGATAACATATTAAGACGTCAATAATTCAGTTGGCTGTGTAGACAGTAACAATCGCCTCATTAATTCGATATTCATCATACATTCTCAAACAAAAAATAAGGACCATGAGAAAAACAATCATCATCTCTGTCCTCCTCGCTCTTGTAGGCGTTTTCGCCATTTCAGCGCAGCACAGGACAACAACAGGCCATAGGGCCACCCGTACATGGGTGTGTCCTGTGGACTCGAGCGTCCGAAATAGTCCCGGCAATCCTCGTTTCACAGATTCCGCCATCCGTTCATGGGTATGCCCTGTGGATTCCTGCATCCGAAACTGCTCTGGGAACCCATGTCTGGCAGATAGTGCTATCTGTGCCAACTGCCCGAACTACAAGCAAAGGAGCAATCGCGCGGTGTCATCATATTGTCCTCGATACAACCGTACCAAAGGATATCGTGGACATCGAGGTCATAGAGGTTCACGAAGAGGATGCTGGAGATAACTGGAATTAAAAGGCTCACATGAAAATAACATTCCAGTGAATATACTTTTCTAGGCTGAAGGCGATGGTGCAAGATACTCCATCGCCTTCAATTTGTCTAAATTCAACCTCACTTTCAAAATAGAATATGGCGTGTCTCTTTTGCAATACGAGCCGACTGTTCAGTTAAGCTGTAGTTTTTGGTCCTTGTTGACAGAAAGGACTCCGGGGATTTTTTCGTAGTATTTTATGGCATCGGAGACCGTTCTATTCTTTGGTACAGTTACGGCGATGCCGTTTATTACCTTATAGACATACAACACTTCGGAGTCAAATTTCTTAACAGCATCAAGCAAAGCTTCTTTTCCAGCCTCCGGATCGTAATAAATGATAAGGTTTTCGACTGGAGTCTCCACCTGTCCCACTTTGGTCGTTCGACAAGCCGGCAAGATGATTGCAAGTGCCAATACGATTATTTTAAGTGTTTGTTTGAACATGTTCTGAACACCAATACAATTATTCGTAATCGATTCGTTCGATTTTGAAGATAACCGGGCGGGTGCCATCGTTGCAGCATGTTATCATGGTGTTCTCATCGCGCATCCAGCCTCGCATTATTGAGCCGCCTTGTAGTCCGGTATAGATGTAACGTGACACAGCGTCCCATGCTTCGGAACAGAACGGTTTCTTCGGACCACCGGCAATCTCATCGGGATTGCCGTCGGTTTTCACAAGAGTGTTCAGTCCGCAATGCCAGTAGTCATCGCGCTCATCATCACGGTAGAATATGAACTCATCTCCCTTGTTATAGACCGGGCATTTGCCTGAACAGGGATTGGCGCAATACTGCTGCTGATATTCTGGATACAGTTTGGTATCAAGCACCGTTACTTTCACTTTATGTTTCATAGCCATTGAGCCGAATTGAATTTTCAACTACAAAGATAACAAAAATCGAAGGACTTTTATCGAAACGCAGTGATAGAGCCGTAACGAACACTAAACGAATGGAATTAACGATTCATAGTATTTTTGAATGTTTTAAAATAGCCTTTTATTCCCTTTGCTAATGTTTGTCTTCAGCATTTTATGGGCTTGCATCATGCAGCGATAGGCGAAGCGACGGTCGTCTTCATCCTCTTTGCGGTCCCAAGGGAGCGAGTTGTCGCCACCACCGCCGCCACATGATTGGGCGAATTGAGATGCACCATCAATATAGCCGAGGAACAGATACATCGCACACTTCAATATCTCGTTGGGCTGCTCGGCGATAGCCGTCAGGAATTCGCCATCTAAATCTGCTTTCTGTTCCGATGGCATTGCTGCGAATAGTTCACGGATATTAGAGGCCGCCTTTTTGATAAAAGTTGTGAGACGCACAGACGACACCGCCAAACACTATCAGAGAGAAACGCAGTTTAAAATATATCTTACCAATCCTTCTTTGCGCTGTGCATTATTCGAACCCATATCTGAAAAAGATGAAATGATTGGAGAAATGGTAGAAACCACTGTATACGCTCAGTGGTTTCCACGCTTAGGGTCGGAACTACGTTATGCTAACTGGCGTCAGGGCAAACAACAGGGAGAAGTTGATATCGTAGGGCTTGATATCAAAAGTCAAAAACCATCATGGGCTGTGGAAATAAAATGGTCGGACAAATTCTATCAACATCCCGAAGAATTAAAATCGTTGTTATATTTTATGAACAAAAACGACTTTGACAATGCACTTGTGACATCAGTTCAAGAATTTGGAGAAAAGGAGGTAAATGGCGCGCATATTCATTTTATGCCCGTAGCATCATACGTTTATATTGTGGGATATAACACCTTGAATCGAACAAAAAATCATTATGGATTATGACCATTCCAAATAAGCATGATTAATCATGCTTATTTGGAATGCGTGGGGTAATGATTTGACTTTCAAATAATTATGCCGGAAATTTAAGAGGGATATTGAAGACTAGAATCCATCTCTCTGAAATAGACAAGTTTATTTTGCGGTAAAAGGATACAAAAAGCGATTGACAAGTTTATTTTCTCGCTTGTCAATCGCTTGTGTAGTAGTTTTTTTATCTTAAAATCGGGCGGATTTTATATCAATACTCGTCCTCATTGAAGAGGAAGTCTTCTTTGGAGGGGTAGTCGGGCCAGATGTCTTCGATTGATTCGTATGTGTCGCCTTCGTCTTCGATTTCCTGAAGGTTTTCGATTACTTCGAGGGGGGCGCCGCTGCGCATGGCGTAGTCGATGAGTTCTTCTTTGGTTGCGGGCCAAGGTGCGTCCTCAAGTTTTGATGCAAGTTCGAGTGTCCAGTACATATGTCTGTAGTTTATGGGTTTTAAAAATTGTGTGTTGCGGCTTTGTATGGCCTAAAAAGTGCGCAAAGGTAGTAATTTTATATTTACACTAACAATTTTTCTCCCAAAATATTTCATCGATATTGCTTTTTATGTTTATGGCGCGTGCGACGACAAAGAGGTAGTCGCTCAGACGGTTGATAAATCTGAGTATATCGCGATCGATATCAACGGTTTGGCTGAGCGTGATGACTTGACGCTCGGCGCGTCGGGCGACAGTGCGCGCAATCTGGGCGCGGGCCGAGTCGGGGCATCCGCCGGGCAGGATGAAGCGGTTGTGGCGCGGCAGGGCGGAGTCGAGGCGGTCGATGGCCTGCTCGAGACGTGTTATGCCGGCTGAGCTGAAGGGCTCGGGTTGCCATGAGCTCTCGGCTTCGGTGGCGAGGGCCGAGCCGATGTCGAATAGGCGATTCTGGATGTAGTGCATGTCGCTACGGTCTTGGTCGGAGAGGGCGTCAGCGCACGCGACGAGTCCTATCCATGAGTTGAGTTCGTCGATGGTGCCGTAGGCTTCGAGGCGCGCATCGTTTTTGGCGACGCGTGTGCCTCCGACGAGCGATGTCGAGCCGCTGTCGCCGCCGCGGGTGTATATGTTGCTTTTTCTGTATTGTTCCATAGTGGGTCAGAGTGTTTTAAATGCTGCGAGGGCGTTGTCGAGTGCGGCCGAAAGCTCCTGAGGGTTGCTGACGATTTTTATAACTGACATGCTCTGGGGCTGCATGAGCCCGAGCTCTACCATTTTGTGGAGGTGGGCGAGTAGACAGTCGTAGATGCCGTCAGGATTATAGAGTATGATAGACTTGGAGAATTGCTCGGTGAAGTTGATGTATGAGAACGAGGTTGTGAACTCGTCGAGTGTCCCGTAGCCGCCGGGGAGCACGACGAAGACGTCGCCGAGCAGTTGCATTGTGCCTTTGCGGTCGTTGAGGTCGGATGTGGGTACCTGCATGTCGTTGAGCGGCGAGGCGGCGCCGAGACGGCGCATAGGCACGACTCCGACTATTTTGCCGCCGGCATTTTTGGTCGCTTCGGATACGACGCGCATAAGTCCGGCGTCGACACCTCCGTAGACGAGTGTCGCGCGGTTGCGGCCTATCCAGTCGCCGGTGATGCGGGCAGCCTGCTGCCATGTCTCGGGCAGGGTGTTGACAGAGCTGCAGTAGACGGCGACTCTTAACGGGTGAGTGGCGGATGGTCGGGATTTTTTCATTTACGCGGTATTAAACTTTTGACTCGTAAAGTTAATGATTTTTATTTGATATGACGTATCTTTGTTTGGCATGATATTTGTTATTTATATGTATGAAAATTAGTGTAAGCCGACTTTTAAGATTAATTTTGTCGGTATAAACGTATTATTAATTAA
Organism: uncultured Bacteroidales bacterium; assembly: GCA_965143025.1. Taxonomy (GTDB): domain Bacteria; phylum Bacteroidota; class Bacteroidia; order Bacteroidales; family Muribaculaceae; genus CAG-873. The sequence continues at coordinate 4,546 of CBCSTG010000006.1, read as the reverse complement.
TCATTGACTGTAAATTATGGAAAAAATCCAATCCGGCAAGTATGTCGAACTCGTTTTTGATCTCTATAAAATCAATCCCGACGGCTCTGAGGAGCTTGTGCACGAGGTGACGGCCGACGAGCCCGAGCGCATCGTCTTCGGGCTGACACAGGGGCTTATCAAGCCTTTGGAGAAGGCTCTCGAAGGCCTCCGGCCCGGCGACAAATATGACGTCGTGGCCAAGGCCGACGAGGCTTTCGGTCATCACAATCCCGAGGAGGTTGTCGAGCTCGAGCGCAGTGTCTTCGAGATTGACGGCAAGTTTGACGAGGAGCATATCCGCAAGGGTGTGCGTCTGCCGATGATGACTGCCGACGGCATGCGCATCGAGGGTCTTGTCGTAGACGTGACTCCGGAGTATGTCAAGATGGACTTCAATCATCAGCTCGTCGACCGGGACGTGCGCATCAAGGGCTCTGTGCTGTCCGTGCGCGACGTGACGGCCGAAGACCTTCAGCCCGCGGGCGGTTGCGGCTGCGGCTGCCATGATCACGGCTGCGGTGACGGCTGTGACGACGGTTGCTGCGGCGGCCATGACCACGGATGCGGCGATGGCTGCTGCCATTGATAATACCTAATAATGAAATGCGGCGCCCGCGACTGTCTCTTTACCGGCAGTCGCGGGCGCTAACTATTTATAGGTATTTTTTTGACGGGTATTTATCAGTAACTTTGCGCAGAATTTCCGGAACGTACTTCATTCGATTTATTCACGATTATGCCTAAGACACAGATAAGATACGCATCATCTGACCGTTTGAGTGATTTAATCGACAGTAATAATCAGTTGCTGCTGGTAGTCAACCGTTTTCATATCCCGTTCGGTTTCGGCGACAGCACCGTCGCCGAGGTGTGCGACGCCAACTGCATCGACTGCGACACCTTCCTCGCCGTGGCCGAAATTGTCAGCGGCAACGGCTACAGCAACCGCCGCGTAGACCCGTCGACTCTCGTGCCGTATCTGCGCGAGGCCCACTCCTACATATTGGACTTCCGTCTGCCCGATATCCGTCAGACTCTTATCAGCGCGGTCTATCAGCCTAAATTGGACGGTGTAGCCGGCATGATCATACGTTTCTTTGACGAGTATGTCGACGAGGTGCGCGCCCACATGGACCACGAGGACAGCATCGTCTTCCCTTATGTCGACCGTCTGCTTGCCGGTCAGAGTGACAGCGATTATAAAATCGCCGACTTCGCCTCTCACCATGAGGCGGTCGTCACCAAACTCGATGAACTGAAAGATATTTTTATCCGTCACTACGCCATGCCCAATACGAGGCTGCTTAACCGCGCGCTGTTCAATATCGATGACTGCGGCCGTGATCTTATATCGCACTGCGAGATAGAGAACGTCCTGCTTGTGCCCGCCGTGGAGGCTCTCGAGCGAACTGTCGCGAGCAGTACATCTGCACGTCGGACGACTGCCCCAGTAACGACTCCGCTGCCTGACAGCACGCTTAGCGCCCGCGAGCGCGAGATTATCGGTCTGGTCGCCCACGGCCTTGTCAACAAAGAGATTGCCGACCGACTCAGCCTCTCGTTCCACACCATCACCACTTACCGCAAAAACATCAGCGCCAAACTCAACATCCACTCGACGGCTGCCCTCACCATCTACGCCGTGCTCCACGGCCTTGTCGACCCGAAAGAAATTGAGCTCAAATAGCGACAAAAATCAGCCAATCGGCCAATAAGATTGACAAAGGTGTCAAAGATGACGAAAAAATCGTTACCTTTGTAAAGTCTCTGACCACGTGTCGAAAACTATTTTCATCACTAAATAAAACACCTTAAGATCTTATGACCAACTCCGTATTCTGGATTGTGCCGGCGGCATCGTTGCTCGCCCTGATTCTCGCGTGGTATTTCTACCGCCAGATGATGCGTCAGGACGAAGGCACCGACGTGATGCGCCGCATCGCCTCACATGTGCGCAAAGGCGCCATGTCCTATCTCAAACAGCAGTATAAAATCGTCGCTGTAGTGTTTATCTGTCTTGTCATACTCTTTTCGATTATGGCTTACGGCTTTCAGCTGCAGAACCCGTGGGTGCCCGTCGCCTTCCTGACCGGCGGATTCTTCTCGGGCCTGTCGGGCTATCTCGGCATGAAGACGGCCACCTACGCCTCGGCCCGCACGGCCAACGCTGCCCGCAACTCGCTCAACAAGGGCCTGCGCGTAGCTTTCCGCTCGGGCGCAGTGATGGGTCTCGTGGTCGTCGGTCTCGGTCTCTTGGACATCTCGTTCTGGTATCTGCTCCTTGACTGGCTTGTCGACCTTGAGGGCACAGCCCAATTAGCCATGATCACCACCACGATGCTTACATTCGGCATGGGCGCGTCGACTCAGGCGCTCTTCGCCCGCGTGGGCGGCGGCATCTACACCAAAGCAGCCGACGTCGGCGCTGACCTCGTTGGCAAAGTCGAGGCCGGCATACCCGAGGACGACCCCCGCAACCCCGCCACAATCGCCGATAACGTAGGTGATAACGTCGGCGACGTCGCAGGCATGGGCGCCGACCTCTACGAGAGCTACTGCGGCTCGATACTCGCCACATCGGCCTTAGGCGCAGCCGCTTACCTGATTTCGGGCGACGTGGTCATGCAGTATAAGGCCGTCATCGCTCCGATGCTCATCGCCGCCGTGGGCATAATCCTCTCCATCATCGGCATCTTCTGTGTCCACACCCGTGAGAACGCCGGCATCAAACAGCTCCTCGGCTCATTAAGCCTCGGCACCAACATCAGCTCGGTGCTCATCGTCGCCGCCACATTCTTCATCCTCTGGCTGCTGCAGCTCAACAACTGGGCGCTCATCGGCTGCTCTGTCGTCGTCGGTCTCGTCGTCGGCATCATCATCGGCCGCTCGACCGAATACTACACCTCGCAGTCATACAAACCCACACGCCGTCTGGCCGAGAGCGGCACCACCGGTCCGGCCACAGTCATCATCTCGGGCGTGGGTATCGGCATGGTCTCTACGGCCATCCCCGTGCTCGCCGTCGTCGCCGGCATCATCCTCAGCTACTGGTTTGCGTCGGGCTTTGACTTCGGCAACGTTGCCATGGGCCTCTACGGCATAGGCATCGCCGCCGTCGGCATGCTCTCGACCCTCGGCATCACGCTCGCCACCGACGCTTACGGCCCCATCGCCGACAACGCCGGCGGTAACGCCGAGATGAGTGGCCTCGGCGAAGAAGTGCGCCGTCGCACTGACGCCCTTGACTCTTTAGGCAACACCACCGCCGCCACAGGCAAAGGCTTTGCCATCGGCTCCGCCGCCCTCACAGGCCTCGCCCTGCTCGCCTCGTATATCGAAGAAATACGCATCGGTCTCGACCGTCTCGGCCAGACCTTCATCACCCTCGGTGACCGCGTCGTGCCCATCCACGAGGCCTCGTTTGTCGACTTCATGCAGTACTACGAAGTCAACCTTATGAGCCCCAAAGTGCTCTCGGGCATGTTTATCGGCGCCATGATGGCCTTCCTGTTCTGCGGCCTTACGATGAACGCCGTCGGCCGCGCCGCCGCGCACATGGTCGAGGAGGTACGCCGTCAGTTCCGCGAAATCAAAGGCATCCTCACCGGTCAGGCCGAGCCGGACTACGCACGCTGCGTGCAGATATCGACCAAAGGCGCCCAGCGCGAGATGGTCTTCCCGTCAGTGCTCGCCATCGTCGCACCCATCGCGACAGGCCTTGTCTTCGGCGTGCCCGGCGTAATCGGCCTCCTCGTCGGCGGTCTCTCGGCCGGCTTCGTGCTCGCCATCTTCATGGCCAACGCCGGCGGCGCATGGGACAACGCCAAGAAATATGTCGAGGAAGGCAACTTCGGCGGCAAAGGCGGCGAAGTCCACAAAGCCACCGTCGTCGGTGACACCGTCGGCGACCCCTTCAAAGACACCAGCGGCCCTTCGCTCAACATCCTCATCAAACTCATGTCGATGGTCGCCATCGTCATGGCCGGCCTCACCGTCAGCTGGAGCCTCTTCTGATCTCGTTAATACGCTGATTATAAGTAAAATGTAGGGACATGCCTTCGGCATGTATGATTTGGCCGCCAAACGGTTAACGTGCAGTTAATTACTTGGCCGCAATCCGACAAATCTAACAAGGCCGCAGCCCACCCCGGGCCGCGGCCTTGTGCTGTAAATAGATATAATATCCAGACAGCCAATGAAATGTAGGGATGTGCCTCCGGCACGTATAATGTGCCGCTGTATATTAGCACCTTATACATGCCGACGCTTCCTGACGGTCGCTTTGGCATGTCCCTACGTTGGGGGCCGGCGAATATGGAGGAGTGATTTGCAATCACCCATAACGCGCTGCATATCAGCATAAAATGTATGGACGTGCCTCCGGCACGTATAACTTGGCTGCTGTAGATTAGCACCTTATACATGCTGACGCTTCCTGACGGTCGCTTTGGCATGTCCCTACGTTGGGGCGGCCGGCGAATATGGAGGAGTGATTTGCAATCACCCATAACGCGCTGCATATCAG
>CBCSTG010000005.1:0-130476 GCA_965143025.1 uncultured Bacteroidales bacterium | reverse complement strand
TAACCGCCCCTTCTAACCCAGCCCCGGGACTCACACGAGCCCCGGGGCTTTTTTTATATCATCACTTGAGGGGTTAATGAGTCTGATGTGACTGATGAGTCTAATGTAACTGATAAGTCTGATGTGACTGATACCTGTCGCCTCTCACTATAGGCCCTATGCGCCCCTAAATGGCCTATAAATCTTATAAAATTTATTAGATTTATGAGTTATGTGTGAGTGAAAACTTTCATTTTCAAATAAATTTTATAGATTAACAATATTTAACGGGGGGTGATTTGTATTTAATTTTTAGCATATTTGCAGTAATTAATCCAAATATGTAAAATATTTAATCCTAATTACTTAATATGATAAAACGCTTACTTAACAGATTTGTCGCTCTTTTTTTTTCATCACTGATTTCTATTCAATGTTTTGCTTATGAAGATGTAAAGTTTGATAATGTAGCTTATAGTTATGTCGATGGTCATGCCTGTGCTCATGGCAATAGTTTGCTTGCAGGTGATATCATACTTCGAGATAAAGTAACTTTCCATGAATTGGTTTGGGAAAATGGTGAGCAGATAGATAAGCCTGTAGAGGTTTATGTCACTGAAGTAGATCGTTTTAATAATAATATAAAGATTACTTCTGTAACTGCGAACCACATCACAAATATTGCAAGTAGTACTTTTTCCGGCTGCACATCATTGAAAAGTGTAATGCTTGGCAATTCTTTAGTTAAAATTGGGGACTGGGCGTTTCACGGTTGCACTGCGCTCGAAAAAATCAATCTCCCTGCAGGCTTGACATCTATAGGGGCGAATTGTTTCAATGGATGTAATTCTCTATTTTCATCGTCGACTCTGAAAATCCCGAGTTCGGTAACGTCTGTGGGAGAGAACTCTTTTTTTGGAAGCGGTGTAAAAGAGGTTGATTGGGCTACGCAAGTCGCAGTACCAAAGTCCGCATTTAATGGTTGTAAAAATTTAGCATCAATAAATATCCACCAAACATGTGGAATCAGTGATGATGCGTTCAGTGGCTGTACGTCATTGGAGTCAATTGCAATTCCCCAAAGTTGCGCGACTATCGGGAGTAAGGCTTTTCGAGGATGCAGTGCATTGACATATGTTTTATTACACAAATATTTAACTACAATCGGAAATTATGCGTTTGCGGAATCGGGCATAACCAAATTAGAGATTTCAGAAGGCTGTGAAAACCTGACGATCGGGGAAGATGCTTTTTTTTAATGTTTAGAACTTAGTAGAATAATATTTTATGACAGTAAAAAAATAGTAATACAGAGAGGTGCATTTCGACTTAACAACAAACTCGAGTATTTGCATTTGGCAAAAGGCATTACTGAAATAGGGCCGGATAATTTCAATGCTTGTATGCTTTTAAAAGACTTTGAGCTTCCAAATACAATTGAGCAGATTGGAGGAACTCTTGTAGACAATAGAGGCAATGTATATTATGGCGGATGTTTCAGTAGCTGCCCGTTATTGACCAAAATCGATTTGCCGGAGAATATAGAAGGGAAAAAGATATATTTATATGATTCATTCGATCGGTGTGATAATTTGATAACAGTAACGTTAGCTCCCGGACAAGTCTATGAATATTTCACCAGTTTTGATGACTGTCCAAATTTAAATGAAATTGTGCCACGTAAGTCTACTGCAAATAGTGTAATCAGCCGGACACAAAGAGCTAATGAGATAAGTATAGTACGAGGCGGATTTCTCAATTGTCCTGAGCTCGAAAGATTTGAGAGTGATTTTATTGTAGAAGGACAAGCTTTTACGGACTGTCCAAAGTTAAAATTTGATAGCTATCATATAAAATACACAGAGACTGTTCCGTCATACGCAGCGCCGGGATGCTATGTTAGAAATGTAACAATGCCGGCGTCTGTAAGAGAAATAGATTGCGACGGAGTTCCCAATGCCGGCACGGTCACCATCCCCGATTCTCTCAGAATAATTCATAAACATGCCATAAATGTTTCAGAAATGTCGGAAATTGTCCTCCCTGATTCTTTACATACAGTCTATGAAGCGTGTATCAGAGGTGGGTTTGATGTTTTAAATAAACTGACACTAAAATCCAAGACTCCTCCGATATTTTTAAAAGTCGACGGGATACCGTACACTATCGAGGAAATCGAAAATACTTATCCTAAACGTACTATTGTGAGAAATGCAGAGAGCATTCCTCTGTATGTACCTAAAGGTACAGCCGAAGCTTACAGGAACGCTCCCGGCTGGAATTCGTTCAAGGAAATAATCGAGTATGGAGAAATTTCGGCTATTGATGATGTTGCGATTTCGGCGCCGACTGTTACCGTCGAAGGTGGCCGAATAGTTGTCGCAGGCTCTGTCCCGGTTACGATATTCAACATGTCAGGCACAATGATATACAACGGGATCAGTGAGCGCATCCCGGCATTGCCCAAAGGATTTTACATAGTCAATGCCGCCGGCATGGCAACAAAAGTTTCGATATAAATTCGCGTATTAATATAAAAAACCGGCCACGTCAGTTTGCCTGCTGACGTGGCCGGTTTTAATTATCTGATTGTTATGAGATATCAATAGTTGCGGGCGATGATTACGCGGCGCGCTGACGGGCGGCCTGTAACCATACATTTGCCGGGTGTCTCGTCGCCGACGAGAGGTATGCAGCGGATTGTGGCCTTGGTCTCCTCTTTGATGCGCTCCTCGGTTTCGGTCGTGCCGTCCCAGTGGCAGAGGAAGAAGCCGCCGTCCTCGATACGCTCCTTAAATTCATCATAAGAGTCGCAGACATATGTTTTCTGCTGAATGTTTTTGAGGGCTTTCTGATAGATGTTGGCCTGAATGTCTTCGAGCAGAGTATTAATCTGGTCTGCGATTCCGGCGAGGGGAAGTGTCTCTTTCTCGAGAGTGTCGCGGCGCATGATTTCGACAGTACCGTTTTCGACATCACGCGCTCCGACAGCGATGCGCACGGGCACGCCGCGCAACTCGTAGTCGGCGAATTTGAAGCCGGGACGTTTGTTGTCGGCGTCGTCATATTTGACGCTGATGCCGAGTTCGCGCAGACGGTTGATGACCGGCATGATGTGGTCGGTGATTTCAGCGAGCTGCTCGGCATTTTTGAAGATGGGCACAATCACTACCTGAATAGGTGCGAGGTGGGGCGGCAGCACAAGGCCGTTGTCATCAGAGTGCGACATGATGAGTGCACCCATAAGACGTGTCGACACTCCCCATGAGTTGGCCCATACATACTCGGGTTTGTTATCTTTGTTGACAAACGTTACGTCAAATGCCTTGGCGAAGTTTTGGCCGAGGTTGTGCGATGTGCCAGATTGGAGTGCTTTGCCGTCCTGCATCATGGCCTCGATTGTGTAGGTGTTGAGGGCGCCGGCAAAACGTTCGTTGGCAGTCTTTACACCTTTGATGACCGGCATGGCCATATATTTTTCGGCGAACTCGGCGTAGAGGTTAATCATCTGCACGGTGCGAGCCTCAGACTCTTCGGCCGTGGCGTGTGCACAGTGGCCTTCCTGCCAGAGAAACTCCGATGTGCGCAGGAACATGCGGGTGCGCATCTCCCAGCGCATCACATTGGCCCACTGGTTGCAGAGGACGGGCAGGTCGCGGTAGCTGTGAATCCAGTTTTTATATGTACCCCAGATGATGGTCTCTGAGGTAGGGCGCACGATGAGCTCCTCTTCGAGACGGGCTTCGGGGTCGACTATGACACCTTTGCCATTGGGGTCGTTCTTGAGGCGATAGTGAGTCACGACGGCACACTCTTTGGCAAAACCCTCGACGTGCTCGGCCTCGCGGCAGAGATAAGATTTCGGGATGAGCAGAGGGAAGAAAGCGTTCTGCACGCCGGTCTCCTTGAAGAGTCTGTCGAGTGTCTGCTGCATTTTTTCCCATATCGCATAGCCGTAGGGCTTGATGACCATACAGCCTCTGACTGCCGACTGCTCGGCGAGGTCAGCCTTAACAACGAGTTCGTTATACCACTGTGAATAATTGTCCTTACGTTTGGTAAGTCCTTTTAGTTCGGTTGCCATATCTTATAAAATTTTATTGTCAGGTGTGAATGTCAGACATTGAAACGGAAGTGCATGATGTCGCCGTCGCAGACCACGTAATCCTTGCCCTCGACCGAGAGCTTGCCTGCGTCGCGAACGGCAGTCTCGCCGCCGAGATTGACATAATCGTCATATTTGATGACCTCGGCGCGGATAAAGCCTTTCTCAAAGTCTGTGTGGATGATGCCGGCGCACTTCGGAGCCTTGGAGCCGCGGATGAATGTCCATGCGCGCACCTCGTCAGGTCCGGCAGTGAAATATGTCTGAAGGTCGAGCAGGGCATAGGCGGCTCTGATGAGTCGCGACACGCCTGACTCCTGAAGTCCGATTTCATTGAGGAACTCCTGACGCTCCTCGTATGTGTCGAGCTCTGCAATCTCGCTCTCGGTCTGCGCGGCCACGATGAGCAGCTGTGCGTCCTCGTCCTTGATGGCCTCTCTGACAGCGTCGACATATTTGTTGCCCTCGGCGGCCGACGCGTCGTCGACATTGCAGACATAGAGCACCGGCTTGGCCGTCAGCAGAAAGAGCTCGCGGGCGAACTTGATGTCGTCAGGCGTCTCGAATTTCACCGAGCGTGCCGGCAAACCTTGGTCCAAGGCCTCTTTGATACGACGCAATACTTCATATTGCATCTTGGCCACTTTGTCGCCGCCGGTCTGGGCCTGTTTCTGAGTCTTGGCCAAGCGAGACTCTACGGTTTCCAAGTCTTTGAGCTGCAGCTCGTAATCGATAATCTCCTTGTCTCTGACAGGGTCGACAGTGCCGTCGACATGGGTGATATTGTCGTCGTCAAAGCAGCGGAGCACATGTATAATGGCGTCTGTCTCGCGGATGTTGGCGAGGAACTTGTTGCCGAGACCTTCGCCTTTGGATGCGCCTTTTACCAGACCGGCTATATCGACAATCTCGACTGTCGCCGGCACGACCGATTTGGGCTGGCACATCTCCACGAGACGCGTCAGACGGTCATCAGGCACGGTGATGACACCGACATTAGGCTCAATCGTGCAGAACGGGAAGTTGGCCGACTGAGCTTTAGCGTTTGACAGACAGTTGAATAGGGTGGATTTGCCGACATTAGGCAGTCCGACTATGCCACATTGTAAAGCCATTATATTTTTATGATGTGATTATACGTAGATTGGTTGATTTTATTTCCGACTGCAAAGTTACAACATAAATGCTTAATGACGAAATTTGAGACATTTAATGTGTGTCACTTGCGCCATGTTTCAGTGTCTGTGAAGGCGCTCGGTGAGAGCCGAGGCCTCGACTTCGACCTGAGCGACGCGGTCAAAGAGGTGGGCCACCGACCCGACCGACTCGCTCAGCATCGAGCTGTGGAAGACCCACAGGCGCCGCTTGGCCCGCGAGAAGGCGACATAGAACACTCGCGCCTTGTCTAAGCTGCGGCCCCAGTTGAGATGTCGAGCGTCATAGACTATCACATTGTCCATCTCCAAGCCTTTGGCCTTGTGGACTGTCATCACCGATACACGCTCGCGCACGATGTCGTTGGCCAGCATGTCGCCCTCGTTGAAGGTCAGAAGGTCGTGATAGTGCGCGGCAAGTTGCGAGTCTAAGCGGTTGGCCGTGCCGTTATTGGAGACGGAGGTGTCAATGAGACGCATCACGTAGTCCCACCGGTCAATCGGCTGGATGAATTTTTTTGCGCATAAATATTTATATGTATAGTCTAATTCGGCGCAGAGAGTGTTTTCTGGGCAGACGACATGAGAGTCGAGAGTCGCACGGGTGTGTTTGCAAAGCGGACCATAGACAGTATTAAGCCGCATGGCGGTCTTGGCTACGAGGCTGTTGGCAAACAGAGTTTTCTGAGACTTTGCCTTTTCACGCGCCGCGGGGAGCATGGCCTCGACGAGTATTGCCGTGGCCTCGGCGTCATCGTCGGCGAGGTGGCTGTTGCAGCCCTTCAGCCCGAGCAGCCTTATCAGGTTGCCGAGCGTATATGACCTCAATCCGGGGAAGAGCAGGCGCGCCGTTAGCAGAGTGTCAGTCGGCTGTTTAAGTAAACCGGCAGGCAGAGGCAACCGGGGAGCATGCCGTCGGAAATTGTTACGGAGGATTTTCAGATCGAAGCCGACATTATGGCCACACACAGGCATGTCGTCCACATATTGCGCAAAAGCCTCCAAAGCCTCGCGTGCCGACACTTTGCGGGCCATGCGCAGCGCGTCGACAAGCGGGTTGCGTTGCCCCTCGACAAGCGTTTCAGGCGGTTGGCGCCGAGAGTCGATGAAGATATTGAATGTGCTGCCTTTCACCACCTTACCGCCTTTGATTTTGACGGCGGCAATCTGCAGTATGTCGTCCTCGAAAACATTGAGTCCGCTCGTCTCGGTGTCGAAGACCACCATGCCGCTCTCGGCGTCATCGACGAGACGTCCGACGGCACTTTTGCCGTCTTCGGTCATTAAGTCGGCAGGAGTGGCGGCATGGAGACGCAGTTCGCTGACGAGCGTCTGCGCCTCGCGCATCGTGGCGACAGAACGTGTCTGATAAAGGATGCGCGACCATTCGAGCATACGCGCCGGATTGGTCGTCACCGCGAAATGAGCGCAGACAGTCTTGTACGGGACGCGTTTGAAAAGGTCGCGTCGCGCGATAAGCATGTGATCGAGTCCCTGTGCACTCAGCACAGAAGAAATCTGTTCAGCTTCGTCGTTGGTGCGCACGAGCACGGCCGTCGTTTCGTCCGCCGCTTCCTCGGCGAGCCGTCTGACTGCGGCCGCCACGGCATAGTCATGCCACATGTCGCGCGTCGGCATCAGGCGCAGCGCGTCGGGTAGGGTGGCCTCGTTGTCAGGCGAGGGGAGGTCTGACGGGTCGATGCCTAAACGGAACATGGCGAACGCGTTGCACAGATTGACCAAATAGGCCGGCGAGCGGTAGTTGCGTCTGAGTCGGTAGATGTGTCCCTCGCAGCGCCGCTTGAGCTTGTCAAGAGCAGGGCCTCCCGCTCCGGTGAACTCGAATATCGCCTGTTGCTCGTCACCGAGATATAAGACAGTAGGTGAGTCAATGGCCGTAATCAGGTCGACAATCGCGAGTTGCAGCGGCGTGAGGTCCTGCACCTCGTCGACCTGCACCCAGTGATAGCGCCCGTATTCAGGCGGTGCAATCTCCGGCGAACTCAGCGCTTTGTAAGCCAACAGCAGCACATCGTCAAAGTCAATCAGACGGTTGTCGCGCTTATGTGCAATGTAGGCCTTAGCCGCGCGTATGTGGTTTTGACTCACATCAAAACCCGGGCGTCTGATAAGTGAGAGCGGAAATGAATTTTCTTGCTCGAAGAGCATTATGGCCACAGTCGTCACCTCTTTGCGGTCGCCGGCATTGCGCAGGCCGAGGAATTCGCTGAGCCATGCGTCGCGGTCGTCCTCGTCGATGACCGAGATGTCGGGGTCGATGATGCCGCGTGCATAAAGCATGCGTATGCAGAAACGGTGAAGATTGCCGACAAACAGTCCGTCAGGACTATAGCCGCACTCAGCCTCGATGCGGCGTTTCATCTCGCGCGACGCACGGTTGGTGAACGTCAGGCACACCATGTCGTCAAAAGCGACATCATCGCGACCATGGGCCGCGATGATGCGTTGAGCGAGTATATGAGTCTTGCCGCAGCCCGGACCCGCGAGCACAAGGGCACGCTCGCCCCTGATGTCGACAATCTCCTGTTGGCTGCGGTCTAAAATCATTTATTCCTTTACATAGGGCATGAGCAGGTCGCGCCAGATGAGATAGCCCGGCCCGAGCAGATGCAGACCGTCGTTGGTGAGGTCTGAGCGCAGATAGCCGTCGGCATCGGCAAACGCCGGATTGACGTTAATCCACGTAGCGCCGGCTGCCTTGACGATAGGCTCTAAGCGTTCGTTGACCTGTCGCACGACATCCTCTTTGCCGTTGATGGCCTTGTAGCGGCCCACGCGGCTGTCGAAAGGCAGAAGCGACTCGACATAGAGACGTGTCGTCGGCGTCTCACGGCGTATGTCGGCGATGAGTTCGCCGATGGCTGTGGCTATAGAGTCGGCTGTCAGATTGTGGCTGATGTCGTTGACTCCGATAAGCAGGAATATCTTGGCCGGCTTACCCTTGGTGACAGCGCCGAGACGGTCTTTGAGGCCCTCGACGATGTCGCCGTTGATGCCGCGGTTTTTGATATTGGGCATATCGAAGAGCTCGTGCCACTCGCATCCGTGCGTAAGACTGTTGCCAAAAAAGACAATGGATGTCGAATCTACACCGAGCTCGTCAAAGAGCGACGCGCGCTGATAGTATAGCTCGCCGTACTTGGGCTTCTCGCGGTTTTCGGCCGAAGAGCCGAAAGCGAGCCCGATGACAGCGGCCGCAGCAAGTGACAGAGCTTTAAAAATACTTTTCATGACAGATAATTATCAGTCTGTTAGCGTCTTCTGGTTTAATCCTCAGACTCGATGCCGCGGTATGCGTCGACGGCTTTTTTTACCGAGCCGTGCATGAGCAGCTGGCGTTTGGCCTCCTCGTAGGGCAGTCCGAGTTCCTCGATGACCATGCGTGTGCCGCGGTCGACGAGCTTGGCGTTAGAAAGCTGCATGTTGACCATCTTGTTGCCTTTGACACGTCCCATCTTAATCCTGACCGAGGTCGTAATCATGTTGCAAATCATCTTTTGACCCGAGCCTGACTTCATGCGCGAGCTGCCCGTAACGTATTCCGGACCTACGACCATCTCGATGGGTATATCTGCGGCGGCGCTGATCGGCGCGTCGGGGTTAGAAGTGATGGCTGCGGTCAGAATGCCGTGGCGGCGGCACTCCTCGAGAGCTTTGATGACATAGGGAGTCGTGCCCGAGGCAGCGATGCCTATAACCGTATCTTTGTCGTTGATATTGAATTTCTCGAGGTCGTGCCATCCCTGATTGGGGTCGTCCTCGGCGTTCTCGACAGGATTGCGCAGGGCCGTGTCGCCGCCGGCTATGATGCCGATGACCCATCCCGGGTCCATGCCGAATGTCGGAGGAATCTCCGATGCGTCAAGCACGCCGATGCGGCCCGAAGTGCCGGCACCCATATAGAAGATGCGGCCGCCGCGCTTCATGCGGCTGACAATCTGAGTGACGAGTTTCTCAATCTGCGGGATAGCCTTCTCGACGGCAAGCGCCACCTTTTTGTCTTCGGTGTTGATGTCGTGGAGAATCTCACCTACTGATTTCTTCTCGAGATCATTATATTCAGATGATTGTTCGCTGATTTTGACAAATGCCATAGTTGTTTTTTTAGATTTTTGAACAGTTAGTTATATAGGGGCAAAGATAATCAACCGCCGCGATAAATCCAAATACAGCCCTCCAAAAACCGCCACAGACTCTCAAAAGCACCTGCGGTGCGAATTTTCAAACCCCACGGCTACTGTTGCAAGATACGTGACTGCTGTATCTTCCGTATCAGCTGACCTCGGAGTATTTCTTTGAGACAGAACTAATAGAGCCATTAGTTGTTTAATCTAAAACGACCAAATTATGAAGAAATTTATACTCATCCTCTTTACTCTAACATGTTCTGTATTGAGCATTTATGCTATGAATTTGAAAGAAGCATATATCGCCCTCTCAAATCTACCCAAAATCACGACAGAACTTAATGATACAATTACGGTATCCGTTAATAATGTCGAAGATTATAATGGAACAATGAAAGTAGCCGGTGCGCACAATTTGAATAGTGAAGATATTAAAATAGTAGGTAATGCGACATTTTCGATTCTAAACCAAGTTCCGCTATCATATATGATTAATGGCGGAAATAATGGATTAGCAGCAGCATTTGTATACTGTACACCAAACGAAAACGGCTCAAACGATATGCTGATTGTAACGATGAGCGGAGAACAAGGAGATTTAACTTACCTATATATGACAGATGTGGACTCCACCTCTAAAATATGTATTCAGGAAGGCAAATTAACTCTCAATGGGAGCTCTCTCTCAATTGTTCCAAGTAAGAATGATGGCATTATTGGGACAATACGGGTGAATTGTAAATAAGCGTTTTTTCACCAAACTCATATGGTCCATAACTTTGTGGATTTAACCACAAGTTATGGACTTTCATATCCGGCCACATTTTTCAGCACGGAAGGCATCAATCTTCCCAGTCGTCGGTGCGGAAGGGGGAGGCGGGGAGGCCGGCCTCGTTGTAGAGGTTGCAGACGGGGCTCTGGGAGAAGCCGTAGCGCACGGCCACAGGTTCCGTGACGCCGGGCGCCGAGACTATTACCTTATTTCCGTCAATTACGGCGTCAGCCCAAACGAACTTGCGGTCAGCGCCGGCGATGCCAAATCCGCTCAGCCGTGTCGGCGCTGCCTTAGGCTCTTTCCCGGCCGGGACGTAGGGCGAGGTGCCGACCATCAGCTTTTTGCCCTGATTGTCAAACTCCAAGATGATTTTGTCGCCTCTGACAGTCATCTTTTTATACAGCGGGCCCATGCCGACAATTTTCTCACCATAAGCCAAACGGCGCGCGGCAAGCGCGAGACGGTGGCCCACGTCATATTTGTCGACGGGGTGCAGCTCAAACGGGTCGCCAATCTCGATAGTCACGGCCATGGCCGTGTTCGGCAGTCCGAGGGCCTTAAGCTGGCCCTCGCGCACCCAGCGCCAGCCGTTGCCCTCTACTGACGGCTCGCGGTCAACCGGTTCGAAATTCGGCAGCTGCACATATACGAACGGGAAATTGCCGATGCCCCATTTGTCGCGCCAGCTCGTAATCATACGCGGGAACAGCGTAGCGTACTCTTTTGCGGAGCCTCCGGAGTTAAATTCGCCCTGATACCAGATGACACCCTTTATGCTGAATGGAATCAGGGGAGAAATCATAGCGTTAAACAGATTTGACGGACCGTTGTTGCCGCCATTGGGTTTGCGCGGCTCCTGAGGACGTGGTGCCGAAGGCTGCGGTTTCTCCGGCGCGGGTTTGCCGGCGGCCTGTGCCTCCCTGACAGCCACTTCCCATTCTTTTTGAGCCTTGTCCCATTCTTTTCCCACGGTCTCGTTCCACACCTTCACAGCCTCGTCAAAGGCTTTCTTTTTCTGAGGATATGAGGCAAGTATCTCGGGGTTATCCTTTACATTCTTCTCATAGGTGGTCACATAGTGAGCTAATGAGGGCTCCTGTCTTAGACCCTCGATGCTCGTCCACGCCTCGGCGCGTGTGCCGCCCCATGCTGACTGTATGATGCCTAACGGGCGCCCGTTGGCCTTGCGCATATCCCGTGCGAAATAATAGGCTGCAGCCGAAAAGCCCTGCCCGTTGATTTTTTTCAGAGCCTCGGGCGTGCAGCGCACCCATCGTCCGACCCAATCGGGATTGGTCGTCTCCTCGGGAATAACCATGTCTGTCATCGTAGTCAGCGATGTATTGCGCGGCACGAAGAACAGGCGCAGCAGCGAATCCTCTGACGCGGCGATGTCGTCTGCGTAGTCTTTTTTCAAATTCAGGCCCCATTCCATGTTTGACTGGCCCGATGCGACCCACACGTCGCCGACCACCACGTCATCATAGACGATTTTATTCCGGCCCGTGATGGTCAGCGGTTGTCCCGCACTTTTCGTTTTTATCGGCCTAAAATAAACTATCCATTTACCGTCAGGCCCGGCAGTAGTTTTCACGTTCTGTCCGGCAAAACTTACTTCGACACCTTCACCGGCATCGGCGCTGCCGTAGACCGCAATCTTTGTGTCCTGTTGCAAGACCATATGGTCGCCGAATATCATCGGCATTTTGACATCGGCGCGTGCCTGAGCCAGCCCGAAGTTGGCCGATAAGAGTAATATAAAGCCCCTTGAGAAAAGTCCTTTCATAGCGTGTATGCGTTTCAGTGTTAATTATTTATTCCATTTCACGGTGACTCGTCCGGCGCCGGGGATGCAGTCAACCATTATGCGGCCGTCGCTGACGGTGACGGGTAGGGGTGTCTTGCCCTGCTTAGCTGTTGCACGGCTTATATCCTTGCCGGATAGGATGATAAAAGTCAGCGGCACGTTAAAGCGCTTGGTGTCCAATGAGCACACGGGAGTGAACGACACCTTGTCGGAGCCGGTTTTAACGTCGGTGATAATTGTGGAATCACGTTCTGCGACATACCGGCCGACGTTGCCGAACGTATCTATCCACAGCTCGCCTTCACGCCCCTTGGCGTAAGCCATATGCGCCTCGAAGACTTCGGGCCGCATCGGGTCAAAGCCGTCGGTCAGGCCGTGTATCATCGTGACGCCCCACTCGCGGCCGTTTATCAGTTTGTCGACCCAGCGGTTGAGGCTCTCGGCCGTCGTGTCACGCGCTCCGAAGCCCTGCTGGAAAGTGCGGGCCACGGCGTGACGGCGGTTGACGATGCTTTCGACCTGCTCGTTGAAACTGTTGTAGGGATAGCAGAACGACATGGGAAACGTGCCCGTCTCTCGCTCGATTACATCGGCACTGTATTCTATCTCGTGCTCGAGTTCATCGGGCTTGTCTGTTAGTTTTGCAAGATTTTCATGGCTATAACCGTGATTGCCGATTTCAAAGCCTTTCGAGGCTAACGAGCGCACTTCGTCCCAAGTGACGCCGCCCCATGCGCCCGGCTTTTTTGACTCTACTTTTTCGTCAGAAGCGGCGACCTCGCCCGGTATGATAAAAAAAGTGCCGGGGATGTGCAGGCGCTCCATAACAGGAGCGGCAATCAGATACTGGTTGCGCAGTCCGTCGTCAAACGTATAGCTTACAGCACCGGCCTTGTCGCCCTTGAAGTCGGCAATCTGTATTCGGCCGGACGGTTCAGCAGCCTTTATATTGAAACAGGCTGCAATTGACAGCAGCCCCAAGCAGGTAAATAATCTAAGATTCATATAAGTGATGAAAGAAAAGTATAATGATGAATTCAGTTCGTCTGGCAAAGATAATCAACCCCGCGGATAAATTCAAATACCTCGCACGATTTGTAATATGACAGTATAATCATTAAATTTGTGCATCACAATTACGAGGCGCGACTGTTAGATTGGCCAGCCTCGACCCACCCCAAATCTAAAGGCAGATGCTTAACGCAATTTTCTTTTACCGCATATCTCATTGGCTTTATGTTCATCACATCCCGGTGCTACCCAAGCTGATAACGCTTTTGATTTTTCTGATGTATAACAGCAAGGTACCACCCGAGGCGACGATTGGCAAAGGCTCGTTTCTCAGCTATGGCGGAGTAGGGGTTATCATACATAAAGATAGCGTGATAGGCGATAATTGTACGATATGCCAGCAGGTGACAATCGGGGGCGGAAACAGCCGTCGGCCCGGGGTGCCTGTCATCGGCAATAATGTGTATATCGCCAAGGGAGCGATAGTTTTCGGCGGCATTACCATCGGCGACAATGCCACCATCGGCGCCAACGCTGTAGTCAACATCGACGTTCCTGCCAACGGCGTCGCAGCCGGCGTCCCCGCCAAAATCCTGCGCATCAAGCCGCAGGAGCAGGCATAAGATTTGATTTTAACATGGCAGTAGAAATATAACTGTCGGAATAAAGAGTTTAGGAAACAAGATATAAATATATGCAGACAGATGCTTCAAATGTAACACTTCCCGGATTATTTGCCAATAAATGTTTCCGTATACCGAATTATCAACGTGGATATGCGTGGGGAGAATCACAACTCATTGATTTGTGGGATGATATTATGGATATATCAAAAAGCGGAGAAACATACAGACCGCATTATACCGGAACCATAACATTGCAGCAGATAGATTCGGCAGATTTATCATCTGTAGAAAAGAAACTATCAGCGTCCGGTATGGAATATTACAATGTAGTTGATGGTCAGCAAAGACTGACAACTCTCGTTATTCTGCTTAATACGCTTGCTAAGATAATCAAGAAGGGGAGAAAACAGCTGATTGAGAACTATATCAAGACCAAGCAGAATGTATGCAGATTTGCATATGGAGAAGTTAACGGGAATAGTTATCGTTTCTTTATGAAACATATTATAGGCGAAGCGGATGCTCTTCCTTACGCTTCGACTGTATATACTGCAAATTTAGAATTTGCATCTTCATTTTTTGAAAATAAACTCTTGGATTTAAAACCTAAAGAACTCAATGAGTTCCAAGAAAAGCTTCTGACCTCATTAGTCTTTGACACGAAATATATCCAAAATAACTTGGACGTTCAGGCAGTATTTGAGACAATGAACAACCGAGGTAAACCGTTGACTACGCTTGAAAAACTCAAAAACCGTTTGCTATATATGACCAGTAAGTTTGATGCTGCAATTGTCGATATAGACAGGCTTTCAGCAGAAATAAATGATGGATGGGGGCATATATACGAGACTCTTGGAAAGAACAATAAACAGTTGTTGAGCGAAGATGAATTTCTATCAGCATACCTGACATTATTGAGAGAACCTACTGATTATTCTTTCTCTGAATCTTTGGCAGAGACAAAAGTGTTTCAAATGTTCTGTAATCATTCAACTAAATTTGACTTTAGTATGGCAAGACAACACAATCCGGCCATAAAAGAACCTTTAGTGGATGAAAATAAGATTAAAACTTTTGTATCCGGTATAGCCAATTTTGTGGAGCATTGGTACGCTGTATATTTCCCGGATTTGAACAGTCAAAAAGGTCTTCATTTACAGAAAATACAGTATCTGAATGGTTCTAAGGAAATGCGTATTTTCCTTGCAAAGTTAATGATGATGGCAAATACTCAATCCGCTCTGGTTGATGAGTGCTTGGAAATGACCGAAAAAGTATTGTTTAAGAATTCGGTCCCGGGTGTTTCTTTATTGGATGAACGCCGCTTTTCTACTCGTGCTCGTGATTTACATAAAGGAGACTTGACGTTAGATGAGCTTAAAAAAGAGTTAGATGATTTATTGTTTCAATCGATTGATGTTAAATCTTTAATGGGTGGATTCCGCTATTTGTTTACTTATGTGAGAGGCAATATCGGATTCCATCGATGGGGAGCCATTAAATTCTTTTTGATGGAGTATGAGGATTACTTACGCGCAGATGGCTTCCCTCATGTTAAATGGGATAATTATTACGATGTTCAGATAGAACATATAATGCCGAAAGCTTGGAGTACCCATTGGGGGCTTGAGATGGGTGATTATTTGACTGCGCATCAATCTTTGAATGTTGATGAAGTTGAAAGAGCGAAAAATATACTTATTAATTCGTTAGGTAATTTAACAGTCATTCAGGATATTAAAAATGCCGGTATAGGTAACAATCCATGGGGCGTTAAGTTAAATGCTTATAGACTCGGCAGTTATAGCGAGATAGAAATTGTCGGGAATAAATTGTGGCATCCTTGGGGTCATGCTTCAATAAAGGCGAGGGGAGAAAAAATGCTCAATTTTTTGTGTGATTATCTTGAACACCGTAAACATCGTTCGTTGACTCTTACACAAAATATGACGCAAGATGACTATACAGACATTCTCTTTACTGAAGCAAAATATAATTAAATCAAATCTTAAATTTTACGCCTAAATTTTACGTTCCATTTATTAGTTGCTTTTTCAGGCGTGGGGTGAGCCGGGAAAGGGAATAATTGAGTAATTTTGCAGTCGGAATTATGACAGAGACAACTAAAGCCGTCGGGCAGGAACGGCTATGGAATAAGAATTACTGCAAGGTGATGATCACCAATTTCCTGCTGTTTTTTTCGTTCTATCTCCTCACTCCCTTGCTGCCGATTTATTTGGATGCTGAGTTCGCAGCAGACAAGGACACCATCGGCATCGTTTTGTCGGGCTATGTCGTGGCTACGTTTCTCGTGAGGCCCTTCAGTGGCTTTATCGTCGATAGTTTCAACCGCAAGACGGTGCTGACGATATGCTTTTTCGCGTTCTTCATCTGTTTTACGGGCTATATCGGGGCCGGCACGCTTCTCATGTTCGCGATTGTCCGTACGCTCCACGGATTGCCGTTCGGAGCGGCGACGGTGGCCAACTCCACGGCTGCAATTGACGTTCTGCCATCGCCCCGACGCAACGAGGGCATCGGTTTCTACGGGCTGAGCAATAATATCGCTATGGCTATAGCGCCGTCGGCCGGTATATGGATTTATCACGCTACCGAGAATTTCGGACTTCTTTTCTGGCTTTCGCTCGCTATTGCCTTGGGTGCGTTTCTCGTCTCGACGACAGTCAAGCTACCCCGGCGCGAACTCATAGCCAAGAAACCGCGCCTCGACTTAGACCATTTCTTTCTCCGCCGGGCGTGGCTGTTAGCTGTTAACATATTGCTTTTCGGACTCTGCTGGGGCGTTATGAGCAACTATGTCGCTATCTACGGTCAGGAGATGTTGGGCATCACTGACGGCACGGGCATCTTCTTTGCTCTGCTGTCGGCCGGCCTCGTTATGAGCCGACTGAGCGGGCATAAAGCCTTGAGAGAAGGCCGTATAACGCACAGTTGCGCACAGGGCGTAATTCTCTCAGCCCTCGGCTACACTCTTTTCGCAACATCGTTTGGCGAATGGAGCTATTACTGCTCGGCGCTCCTTATCGGCTTGGGCAACGGCCGCATGTATCCGGCGTTCCTCAATATGTTTGTCAAATCAGCACGTCACGACCAGCGCGGTACGGCAAACTCGTCGATACTCATCTCGTGGGACCTCGGCATGGGCATCGGAATACTCTTGGGCGGTGTGGTGGCCGAATACATCGGATTCGCTGCTGCCTTTTGGGTCACCGCAGCCGTCCAGTGCGCCGGCACGCTTCTCTTCTTCATCGCCACCCGCAAATTCTACAGCAGATGCAGGTTGGAAGAGTAGTGTACGTCGCGGAAAGATTGTCTGTTTTTTAGCTTGGAAGAATAGAATAATCGCGCGTAGGCCGATGTTTTTAAGTGAAAATGTAAATGAATCGCTAAAAAATTATTACCTTTGCGCAATTATTTTTTAATACCGCGATGAAACAAGTGACCTACGAAGGCATGACTTTTGTGCCTTACATCTCTCGAGAATCCATCGATGCCCGCGTTAAAGAGCTGGGCAAACAAATAACGCGCGACTGCGCAGGTAAAAGGCCTTTGTTCTTGTGTGTCTTGAACGGGGCTTTTCCTTTTGCCAGTGATTTGTTCAGAGCTGCAGAAGGCATTGACGGCGAAATAGCCTTTATTCGTCTTAAGAGCTATGAAGGGACGTCATCGTCGGGAGTTGTCAAAGAGGTTCTCGGACTCGACAAGGACATAGAAGGCCGCACTGTTATTATCGTCGAGGATATTGTTGATACAGGCAATACGATTCACCGGCTTATCAATGACTTAAAGAAAAAGAGCCCGGCGGAAATCAAGGTCGCTACTTTATTGTTCAAGCCTGATGCTCTTGTGCGTCCTGTCAAGCCTGATTATGTCGGTTTTGAGATTCCGACTAAATTTATTATCGGTTTCGGCTTAGATATAAATGACCGTGCAAGAGACCTTAATGACATTTATATCCTTAAAGATTAATAAGGTTGATATAAAGCATTTCCAATCAGAATTATATAATCACAATCTCTAACGGTAAAAGAGTAATGTTTAATGTAGTAATTTTTGGTGCGCCCGGCAGTGGTAAAGGTACGCAGAGCGAACGCATCACCGGCGAATACGGCTTGCACCACATCTCGACGGGCGAAGTGCTCCGCGACCATATTTCACGCGGCACAGAGCTCGGTGTTATAGCAGACAGCTATATTTCAAAAGGACAGCTTATCCCGGATGACCTCATGGTAAGGGTGCTTGCACATGTTTTAGACAGCAAGCCCGAGCTGACATCCGGCGGTGTGATTTTTGACGGTTTTCCCCGCACTATTCCACAGGCAGAGGCTTTAAGCAAGATGCTTGCCGAGCGTGGAGCGACGGTAGATGCTGTCGTCGGACTCGAAGTCAATGAGGAAGATCTCGTCGGCCGCATGTTGCATCGCGGCGAGGAGTCGGGACGAGCCGATGACAATATAGACACTATCCGCCGTCGTTTGGATGTATATCACAATCAGACAGCTCCTTTGAAAGAGTACTATATAGGCAAGGGCAAATATCATGCGATTGACGGCAACGGAGATATCGATTCGATATTCAAGTCAATAAAGAAATCACTTGATTCCGTTCGTCATTGATGTCAATATACTGATAAAGCAAACAATATATAACCGACCGGTGTTGCCGATATATCATACCGGCGACATCGGTTTGTTATATGTAGAGTTTTTTGTAACTTGCAGCGACTTTAAATTTATTAGACATGACAAACTTGCGTGACACTGATAGCGTGTATGGGGATTATCCCGATTTACTCACCATCTATCAACAGTCATTCTATGATAATTTCACTCTGCCCGCGCTGACTGATTACGGCGGTAAAACCATGACCTACGGCGAGCTCGGCCGCCGAATAGCCCGACTGCATATGTTCTACGAGCAGATGGGAGTCAGGCAGGGCGACAAAATCGCTCTAATCGGCCGCAACACCGCCAACTGGGTCGTAATCTTCATGGGCACTATTACTTACGGTGCGATAATCGTGCCGGTGTTACAGGATTTTAACCCGGCTGATGCGGTTAATATAATCAATCACAGCGAAACCGAGATTATCTTTGCGAGCGAGAGCGTCTGGAATCATTTCAATCTCGAGTCGTTTGAGTCGATACGCTGTGCCATCTCTTTGGAGACCCGCAAGGTGATGGTAGAGCGCGGTCCATTGGCCGGCTCGCATCTCTCGCGCAAGGAGCCGTCGCGCATAATACACACTCTGACCCGTCGCTTCAACAGACGATATCAGGGAGGTTTTCGTCGTGAAAACATTTCGTATCATCCATGCCCTGATGATGCGACAGCTGTAATAAACTATACGTCCGGCACAACCGGCTTTTCAAAAGGTGTGATGCTTACCTACCGTAACCTTTGGGGCAACGTAGTTTTCGGCATCCGTTCGCGACTTCATTACGAAGGCTCTCGCGCTCTGTCGTTTCTGCCGTTGGCCCATGCCTACGGCTGCGCGTTTGACATGCTTGTGCCGCTTGCCGTTGGAACACACGTCACACTTTTAGGGCGTCTCCCGACACCGCAGATACTCGTGCAGGCCATGCACAAGGTGCGCCCGTCGCTTGTCATCTGCGTGCCGTTGATTTTAGAGAAAATCTACCGCAAAATGATTGTGCCGATGATTTCCAAGGCCGCCATTCGCTGGGTACTCGCCGTCCCGATGTTAGACAAAGCCATTTACAGCCGTATCCGTGCCAAACTTGTCGAGGCGTTCGGCGGTGAGTTTGAGGAAGTCATAGTCGGAGGCGCGCCGCTCAACCCCGAGGTCGAGGCTTTCCTGATGCGCATCAATTTCCCCATTACCGTCGGTTACGGCATGACCGAGTGCGGCCCGTTAATCAGTTATGCTCCGTGGCGACGATTTGCACCGTGTTCGGCAGGCCGCACTCTGCGCGCACTGATGGAGGCACGTATCGTTTCAGACGACGGTGCGTCGCAGGGCGAGATTGTGGTCAGAGGTGTCAATGTCATGAAAGGATATTACAAGAATCCTGAGGCCACGGCCGCTGTGCTTGACAAAGACGGCTGGCTGCATACGGGCGACATGGGAACGCTCGGAGACCCGAATAACCGCACTATCTATATACGCGGCCGCTATAAGACCATGATACTTACGGCGACCGGACAGAATATCTATCCCGAAGAAATCGAAGCAAAGCTCAACAATATGGCTTATGTCAACGAGAGCCTGATTGTCGAGCGTGACGGTCGTCTTGCTGCATTGGTCTATCCCGATTTTGAGCAGGCCGAGGCCGACGGTATCTCTGACCGCGGCGCTCTGACCGAGCTTATGACTGATAATCTTCGAGAACTGAATAAACTCGTAGCGCCATACGAGCGTGTCGACAGTATCGAGATTGTTGACAATGAGTTCGAAAAGACACCCAAACGCTCTATAAAGCGGTTTATGTATAAATAAGTCAACTCGTGTCCAAATGAGTGATACGTCAATGCAGTGTCCTTTGATTTCGGTAATTGTGCCGGTCTACAATGTCGCGGCCTATCTGCGAAGATGTGTAGATAGTATTCTTGCACAGATTTATCCATGCATTGAGGTAATACTCGTCAACGACGGATCGACTGACGACAGTCTTGTTATTTGCCGGGAGTATGAGCGCTTATGCCCTAATATAAAGGTTATTGATAAGCCTAACGGGGGCCAGAGCTCGGCCAGAAACGCGGGCCTGAAAATCGCCGAGGGTGAATATATTGGTTTTGTAGACAGCGATGACTGGGTTACGCCCGATATGTACGCCACGCTTTACGGCCTGATAAAGAAGTTTGATGCAGACGCCGCGCAAATAGCTTCCGTTATGGCGTATGACTCTGATACGCAGGTTATTCATGGGGAGAAGAAGGAATTTGTGCTGACTTCTCGAAATGAGATTCTCGAGAGATTTATGTATGACTCGGTCCATGTAGGGCTGTTTGGAATATGGAATTGTCTCTTTCGCGCTGACATCGTGAAAAATATATCGTTTCGCGAGGGCAAAGTCTTTGAGGATGTTGATTATAAATATAGGGCACTTGCCGCCTGCCGCCGTTTTGTGACGAGCGATAAAGTTTGCTATTTTTATTTTCAGCATGACAGTAGCACTATCAACACAAAGTTGCGTCGCAAGGACCTTGACCTTTATGATGCGGCCGAAGAGCTTTATCAGCTGACGCAAAGTGAGAGCTACGGGCATATCAGCGCCTACGGCCGTGTCAAAAAAGCGCGCACGGCTTTTACGTTGCTTTGCCGCATAGCATATTACGGCATATCGGACGAATTTGACGACCCACGTGCGCTGATAAAACGCCTGACTACCGAGCATCGTGCGAATCTCGGCACGCTTCTGAAAGCCCCGTTGCCGTTGAATCGCAAGCTGTTAGCGCTGCTTCTCGCTGCTAATATCAATCTTGTGCGGCTGCCCTTGCGGGCCGTGCGTTTTAACCGTAGAATTAACCGATAAAATGATTAACCAACCCAAACAATATCCACAATTTTTTATGAAAAAACTATTATCTGGTCTCGTGCTGATGCTGCCGGTTTCGGCTATAGCCGCAGATTCACTGCCGCTTAAGATTTACAGCGGCAAAGCAGACACAGTCACCACCGCAGCCATCACTGTCGTCGGTGTCACGACACCCGGCGCGACCGCAAGCATCTGTGGCCGCGATGCAAAAGTCTACCCTCTGACCGGTTCGTTCGGAGCATCGGTCGACCTCGCTCCCGGGGCAAACACTATCACCGTCACAGCCGCGAAAGACGGCGAGACAGCCGAGAAGACTTACAGCGTTTTCCGTGCCGAGCCCAAACCGGTCAAGGCCAAAAAAGAACTCACGCCCGAGCAGGCAGCTTCGTCACAGATGACGGTCAGCTATGCCAACCCCCTCTATGTCAAGACACTGCCCGGCGCATATCTGCAGTATGGCAACGGCGACGACCGTCTCGGCGGCTCTAAAATCGGTTTCATTGACTCCGGCATAAGCCTGAAGGCTGACGGCGAAAAAGGGTCTTTATATCGTGTGGCTCTCTCCGAGTCAGGCCGTTTCGCCTATATCCCCAAATCCTACACTGAGTCGACCGACTGTGTCGCTCCCGTTGTCAACACCGGCAGCTGGTCTATCACAAACAGCGGCCGTGCCGACCGCATCACCGTTGGCCTACCCGTCAGATTGGCCTATACCTATGACACATCGTCAGAGCCCTCGATGATTGCCATTGACATCTATGGCGCCACTGACAACAGCAACTGGATTACACAGCGCACCCTCGACCTCGGCATGGTCGACCACGTCGACTTCGAGCAGCCCGCCTCTGATGTCTATCGAGTGAAAATATATCTCAAAGACAAATATCAGTGGGGCTTTACGGTCGGCTATGAGGGCACAAACCTCGTCATCAACGTGCGCCATCGTCCCGCGTCGCTGTCGTTCAAAGGACTGAAAGTCGGTCTTGACGCAGGTCACGGCGGTGAATATCCCGGCGCTATCTCGCCCTCGGGCCTCAAGGAAAAAGACCTCAACCTTGACATCATACTCAAGCTTGCCGACATGCTCCGCAAGGCCGGCGCTGAAGTCGTGCTGACACGCGACGGCGACACAGGCCCGTCAATGACCGAGCGCAAACGCATCTGGCGCGAGGCCGGCGTAGACATTTCGCTGTCTGTCCACAATAATTCGGGTGGCGGCGCACTCGCATCGCCCGGCACAGCAGCCCTCTACAAACATGCCTTTGACCGTGACTTTGCAGCTTGCATCGCACGCCGAATATTGCAGCTTGACGTGCCGTTCTTCGGTCTCGTCGGCAACTTCAACTTCTCGCTCAACGGCCCGACCGACTGCCCCAACATGCTTGTTGAGGGATTGTTCATGAGCTCGCTGCAGGAAGAAGCCCTGCTTGCCGACCCTGACTTCCGCACCCGCATGGCTCGCCAAATCTACTTAGGACTCGAAGATTACCTCAACATGGTCAAAGCCTCGCTGAAAAAATAACCCTTTTTCTCCATATCCTCATTCACGCCCTCCGTCCTTCACACACGGAGGGCGTTTTTTTGTGTGGCGAGACGATTATTGCTAATTTTCTGCAATCTGCTGAGCAGTAGGGACAAACCAAAGCGAGCTATGCGGGCGGCGGCATGTATAAGGCGAGAATATTGGCGGCCATGTTATACTTGCCAAAGGCAAGTCCCTACATTTGGTTGGTAATCAATATGCTGCAATGAAAAAAAACAGCCGTGGGGCGGGGCTCCACGGCTGTCTGTAAGGTTGGCGGCTGATGTTATCAGTCGATGTTTGGGTTGAGTCTGTGCCAGTCAGGGATGGGAGGAAGCACGCCCATCTCGATGACTTCGTCACGAAGTTTGCAGAGATGCTGATAGCTCTTCTCAAGCTCTTTGTTCTCCTCGGGAGTACCGTCTAACGGACGGTGCTCGACGCCGTTGGCTGTGACGACGGTCTCTGTAGCCATCATGATGTGTTTGAAACGGTCGTTGTTGACATATGTGCCTACAGGCCATGTGAAAGGCTTGCCACCCATAGCTGCGGCAATCATCTCGATAGAGATGTAAGCCGGGCTCTGGAACGATGAGCGTCCGCGCAGGTCGATGATGTTTTTGCCGCCTTGGATGACGCGCTGCTGGATAGCCTCCCAGTCGGCATAAGGCAGTTTGTTGGTGCCGATAAGTTTGGTCAGCGGTGTGCCGTCGACAGTGGTTGTCGAAGCGAATACGGCCATCTGCTCTCCGTGTCCGCCGTATGTGCGGGCGTTGACGACTTTGTCGGGCGAGATGTGGAAGTATTTGGCGAGCTCGCTGCGCAGACGTGTGCTGTCGAGGGCGGCGAGAGTAGAAACCTGTGAGGGTTTCAGACCCGAGTAGAGCAGGGTGATAAGGCCTGTGATGTCGGCGGGGTTGAAAATTACGACGACGTGTTTGACGTCGGGGCAATACTCGCGCACGGCTTTACCGAAGTCTTCGGCAATCTGTGCGTTGCCTTTGAGCAGGTCTTCGCGGGTCATGCCTGCCTTGCGGGCTGCGCCACCCGAGCTGACAACATCTTTTGCGTCTTTAAGAGCCTCGGCCATATCGGTGGTGAAAGTGAGGTTGACGCCTTCGAACGCGCAGTGGCGCAACTCTTCGGCGACACCTTCGAGTCCGGGACCATAGGGGTCATAGAGGCAGATATTGGGTGTCAGATGCATCATCATGGCTGTCTGAGCCATGTTTGAACCAATCATGCCGGCTGCGCCGACGATGGTCAGCTTTTCGTTAGTTAGGAATTGCATAGTTTCTTGTTGGTATATAAAGTTAACGTAAACTTGTTTTATCTATATGTCTGACGTCGGCAAATATACAAATATATTTATATTCTGCGTCTGAAAAAATAATATTTGTATTCTGTCGGCGGCATATTTCTCCTGATTGTTCAGCATCTATAACGTGCGGCGGATGATAAAAGTTCGGTGTAATGCCTATGTCTCGGATATCGGCTGCTAAATCACAGACCGAGCCGGGCCGAAAGAGCATTCTTGAATGTGTCGGAGACGGGCACTTCGCGCTTGTCATCAATGACTATGCGCCGGCTGCGCAGGGCTGTCACATGATCGAGATTGACGATATAAGAGCGGTGTACGCGCATGAATTTTTCGGGCGGCAGTGTCTGCTCGAGCGATTTGATACTCATGAGTGTCAGCACGGGGCGCTGAAACCCGCAGGCATGGATTTTGACATAGTCTTTCAGGCCTTCGATAAACTTTATGTCTCTGACGGGGATGCGCACTATGCTGTGCTCGCTTCGGACGCTCAGATACTCAGACTGAGTTTCGTTTACCGTTCCGGATTTTGTCTGACTGCGGGCGCGTTGCACGGCTTCGATAAATTCGTCGTAGCTGACCGGTTTGAGCAGATAATCGAGTGCATTGACGCGAAATCCTTCTACCGCATACTCACGGTATGCGGTTGTGAAGACGACTTTCACATCATCCGGTATGCGTCGGGCCATGTCCATGCCCGATATTTCGGGCATCTGTATATCGAGAAAAG
Organism: uncultured Bacteroidales bacterium; assembly: GCA_965143025.1. Classification (GTDB taxonomy): domain Bacteria; phylum Bacteroidota; class Bacteroidia; order Bacteroidales; family Muribaculaceae; genus CAG-873. Next base: position 105,778 of record CBCSTG010000005.1, on the reverse strand, counting down.
CGATGTCAGGATGATTAGATAATATGTCATCGAGCGCCTCTCGCGCCGATGTGTGGCATCCGAGGAGTTCGAGGCCGTCAGTGCGCCGCACATAAGCAGAGAGCAACTGTCCGGCCAGCGGCTCGTCATCGACAATGATACATCGGAGTTTCTGTCTGTCCATTATTCAGGCCTTATTTTGATAGTCAGTGTCGATGTGTAGCGGTCGGCGTCAATTGTCGTGGTCAGAGAGGCGTCGCGGCCATAAATAAGATGCATGCGTCGGCGCAGATTGGCGATGCCGATGCCGCTGCGTCGGTCAAGAACGGTGTGGGGATCGAAACTGTTGACTGTGCGGCACACAATCACGCCTCGGTCGGCTTTGATGTCGATTTCAATGATGTTGTCTGACTGGCCGGTGTTGCCGTGTTTGAAAGCATTCTCGACCAACGGAATGAAAATAAGCGGGGGTACCGATGTGCCGGACATCGCGTCGATGTCTATGTGAGCTGCGACATGACCGGGACCGAGACGCAACTCCATCAGCGATATATAGTTGGCCGTGAACTCGGTCTCACGTTCCAAACTTACCTCGGCCGGTGTCTCGTAGAGCACATATCTGAGCAGTTGTGACAGCTCGTGAATGGCTCTGCGTGCTTCGTCGGGGTTAATCTCGACAAGGGCGTAGATTGTATTGAGTGTGTTGAAAAGAAAATGCGGATTCAACTGACTTTTGAGATTGCTCAGCTCTGTCTCGCGCTGCTCGGCAAGCATGTCACGCCGGCGGCGTTCGAGTGTCAGCCATTTGTCGCCCAGTCTGAGCGCCACCGACAGAGCTATGGTCAGCACCACCATCACGGCGTCACGTACTAATGAGGAAAAGACCATGTATTGCATACGCTCGGGATGGCGTATGGGGCGCGTGGCGGACTCTGCGAGACGCGGCAGGTAGAACGAGTAGCGCCAGATAACATAACAGAGACCGAGCGACCCGATGACCACCAAGAGATTGAGCCCGATGAAACGCCAGACACGCACACGGTTGTTAAGTGTGCGCTCGATGATGAAATAGTAATTGATGTAGAAGGCAGCGATAAAGACGAGCGACTTGAGGTAAATGCCCCATGGTGTGCCCTGAAATCCGCGTCGCTGCGGCATCGCGTAATTCATTACAATCTCAGGCAGGATAAACAGCATCAGTATGACTATCAGATGAGCAATAAACCGTGTGTGACGGCCGCGCGCAGTCTGGCGGTCAATGTTTGTCGGTGAGTCTGACTTCATGTTTGTGATATGCATCGGTCATTAAGCGTGCGTGAGGATGACGCAAATGCAACACCCTCATGCAAAAATAGTCAAAACGAAGTCAGGGACAAAATTTTATCGACCAATCGGCGTCTTTTGTCGACAGGTGCTGTCAGGATGCTTTCGGAGTTTGATTATCTGATGGCTGAGCTTGACTGTTGTCATCATGGGTGTCGGATGTCTCCTGACGTTTGAAGAACGGATAGGGGATACCGTAGACTTTCGTTATGTCTTTGCCGGGGCTGAGATAACCGTCTACGACAGTGTCGCGTCCTGACGGATTCTCAAATGTATAAAGACTGAAGAAACGCAGCATTGAAGCCAGATGCTCGAAAACCGTATCTTGGATATGCTCGTAAGCAAACCATGCCGACGTGTCGGTAAAGCAGTAGACTTGGAACGGTATGCCTGCCGCAGTCTGAGCAAGCGATGTGACAAAACAGTCACTGTCATGCGAAATGTCGGGATTGGCGTCAAGCCACATCTTCATATACGCACGGAACACTCCGAGATTTGTATCGATAGAGCCGTCGACGAGACCTTCGGAATTGTTGACATCCTCGGTTATGCCGCGTTGCCGCTGTTCTATTTTTTTGCCAATCCATTCATCCAAGAACGGCAGTTTGCGCAAGTCGGCGAGCATGGCGTCTGTCGTCGGCAAGATGCTGTCTGCATCAATCATAAAGCTGCGGCAGATGCGGCGCGTGTGGCTCTCCTGCATGCTGCGGTAGTTCGTGAAACTTCCGCTTATAAGCGAGTAGGGCGGGAGGGTGGTTGTCGTCTTGTCCCAGTTGAGGACTTTGACCGATGTCAGACTGACTTCGGTGACAGTGCCGTTGGCGTCAGTGCCGTTGACCTTTATCCAGTCGCCGACATGGAGCGAATCGTTTTCAGAGAGCTGCACGCCTGCTACCAGACCGAGTATACTGTCCTTGAAAATCAGCATCAGCACTGCCGCAAACGCGCCGAGGCCGGCAAGCAATGATGCGGGAGACTTGTCAATGAGCAGCGCTATAGATATTATTATGGCTATAATCCAGATAATGCCTTTAGCGAGCTGTGCTAGTCCTTTAAGCGGCAGTTTGCGCTTGTTTTCGCGTGTGTCGACATGCTGCCAAATGGCAAGAATGAGTGCCGACAGCGCGATGCAGACAAGAAAAATTATATATAGCAGTGTTATTTTTGTGAGTACTGAGGCCAGAACAGTGTGGGTAGTCAGTGTGAACTGTATCAGAATCAGAAACACAATCGCCGGAATGATGCGGCAAAGTTTTGTGAAAAAATGTACGGATGTCAGAGAAAGATAGACGTCATTGTCCCAGTGTCGGGCAATCTGTCGTACGATATAAAGAATAATCCACTGGAAAACTTTACCGGCAACCATAGCTATAAAAAAGACTACGGTCGCGTAAAGGCCCGTGACTAACGTTTCGTTGTGGCCGAGTCCGACGAGGTCAAGGAGCCAGTCGACAATCTTCATTACAAGACGGGCGATTTCATAAGTACCTTCAGCTGCATTTGCCGTGAATGTGTCTGTGTCAATCGGCTTTGTCGGGTCAATCGGTATTATGGGAGCGGATAAGATGTAAAGTAGTGGCGACATAATGTGAGAAAGAGACTTGATGACATTGTTTTAATTAAGACAAACGGCATAGTCGCTTTGTTCGCACGGATGGCGACGTCGCCATTCTTATGCAAATTGCTGCATGGCTCGCACTTTTTGTGTCGATATGCTTTAAAATGAGCCGTTTCGCTTGATTTCAGTGCTGAGGTTGACCTGTTATTCGATAATAATTGATAAATTTGCGGTATAGAAACAATCTAATCAGACTACGATATGAAAAAATTAATCGCATTATGCCTGACGGCTGCCGCAGTCGTGCCCGCATCGGCTTTTGCACCGGCTGACACCGCTGCCACTGACACTGTCAAGGGGTTTGAATTTAAGGATGTCATCTCCATCCCCGTCACTTCGGTCAAGGATCAGAACAAATCGGGCACATGCTGGTGCTTTGCCGGCACATCATTTTATGAAAACGAAATCCGCCGCGCCGGCGGTGACTCGCTCGACCTTTCCGAGATGTTCACCGTGCGCCACTGCTATGCTGACAAAGCTGACCGCTATGTGCGCATGTACGGTACAATCAATTTCGCCCCCGGTGGCTCAGTGCTTGACGTGCCCTATGTCTGGGAGAAGTACGGCGCAGTGCCGGAGGAAGTGTATCGCGGCCTCGAGTACGGCGAGGACAAGCACGTCCACGGCGAGCTTGACGGCATCCTCTCGGGTTATGTAAAGACCGTTGTGTCGAAGCCTAACCGCAAGATTTCGACCGCATGGCGTGAAGGTTTCGAGGGCGTTTTAGACGCATATCTCGGCAAAGTGCCCGAAACATTCACATACAAGGGCAAGACCTACACGCCGCAGTCATTCGCCAAGTCACTCGGCCTGTCGACTGACGATTATATCGCCATTTCATCGTTCACACACCATCCTTTCTACAAACCCTTCGTGCTTGAGGTTTCTGACAACTGGCTGTGGGGTCAGTATCAGAATGTGCCCATCGACGAGCTTGTAGCCATCGTCGACAATGCGCTCGAAAACGGCTATACACTTGTCTGGGCGGCCGATGTCAGCGAAGGCGGTTTCAAGTGGAAAGACGGCGTAGCCCTGATGCCTAAAGGCAAGGACCGGACCGACATGAACGACACCGAGCTTGCCCGCTGGGTGAAACTCTCTGACGCAGAGCGTCTCAACGATAAATTCAAATTCGAAGGCCCGGTTGAGGAAATCGTCGTGACACAGGAGAGTCGTCAGGAGATGTTTGACCGTCAGGAGACTACCGATGACCACGGTATGGAGATTGTCGGCACGGCCGTCGACCGCCTTGGTAACAAATACTACAAGGTCAAGAACTCATGGGACGACAATCAGAAATTTGGCGGATTCTTCTATGTGTCAATGCCTTATTTCAAGGCCAAGACTCTTGATATCTACCTCAACAAGAGAGCCGTGCCCGACGATATCGCCCGCAAAATCGGCATCAAATAACAATGAAACGTATCGGTCTTCTCTCTGACACCCACTCGTGCTGGGACGACCGTTTTGCAACCCACTTCGCCGGCTGTGACGAGATATGGCACGCCGGCGATGTCGGTTGTATAGACGTCATAGCCCGCTTGGAGGGCGTAGCCCCGGTGGTCAGAGCCGTGCGCGGCAACATCGACTCGGGCGCCGTCGTCAGACGTTGCAAGGAGATAGAATGTTTCGAGACCGAGGGCGTCAAGGTGTGGATGACCCACATCGGCGGTTATCCCGGGCGCTATGCCCCCGGCGTGAGACGTATGCTCGCCGAGGAGCGTCCCAAACTGATGGTCTGCGGTCACAGCCATATACTGCGAGTGCAGTATGACAAAGAGCTGCAGTTGCTTCACATCAATCCCGGAGCAGCCGGCTATCACGGCTGGCAGCGTGAGCGCACATTGGTGCGTTTTATCCTTGATGACGGAGACATCCGTGACCTTGAGGTCATAGAGTTGGGAAAACTTAAAGCAGACTGAGAGTGTTCAGAAAAATAAACTTCAGTATGAAAAAAATATTCGTTTACGTTGTAGCTCTTGCGTCGGCAATTATTTTGATGACGGCATGTAAGACTACCGAAGAAAATTATCGTAAGGCTTATGACAAGGCAGTCAGTCAACGCGACTCTGACATCGCTTTTGAGGAAAGCGTTTACGGTAGCGTGCGCCGTCAGATGCGCGGCTCGTTTGTCGTCGTAGACGGTGACAGTGTCGAGGTTAAGACTCAGCATATCACTGTGACTGAGGGACAACCGGCCGCTACCAAAATCGGCGCGTTTAATGTCGTCGTCGGCCAGTTCAAGCAGGTTTTCAATGCACGCTCGCTCTGCAAGCGCTTGCAGGCTAACGGCCTCGCCGGCGCCTTTATAGTCAACACGAGAGAGCCATATTATTATGTCATCGGCGCCTCGGCCGAGAACGCCAAGGACGCCGTGGCCGAGATGCGGCGCATTGAGTCATCGGGCGTAGTGATTATGCGCGACCCGCTGCCCTTCCTGCTTAGTCCCGCCGGGCGTCGGTAAATCATTAAAATAAGGGCATTAATGACCTTAAAGACTTTAAAAAAAGGTGATGGAGTTTTTCCATCACCTTTTTTATGCAGAACTGTGGCGTATTAGTTGCCGAAGCTGAGGGTCGTGAAGAAGCGGGTTGTGCCGTTTGCAGCGAGGGCGCTTTCAAAGTTGAGCCTGATGAACTGACCGCCGGGTCCCCACCAAGTTGCCGTTGAGTTAAGATGACTGTTGACAACATTGTAAGGTGAGCCGTAAACCTGACAGAGCATGTTATATGTGCTGTTATATCGACCCATGGTGTAGCCCGGTGTGGAGTAGACAAACTCCGAGGCGTAGAGACCGTTGTTGCCGTAATAGAGTGTGGCGTCGGGCCAATACATGTTTAGCATCGGCACATTTGTTACGTAGACTGCGTTTGTGCCATAGCCAGAGACATTGTAACCGAGGTTGATGAGCTGGTTGACGCCGAAATTTATTGCACTGCCTATAGTCAGGCCGAGTATGGTGCGGATAGGTCTCCACTCGCGATAGGGGCGGTAGTGTGGCGGGGGCACGGGACGGTGCCAAGGGCGATGTGCGGGCATCATGGGACGGGGAGGAGGCGGACCGGGGCGCCAGCTGTTGTGTATCGGTCGGTTGTTATGCCCGGGGCGCATGTCGGGGCGGTGATTTGTCTGCGGACGGTTGTAGTCATGGTTGGGACGGTGATTTCCCTGACCGCCGTTGTTGCCGGGACGGTTGCCGTTATTATTGTGGTCGGGACGTTGTGTCGGACGGTTGCTGTTGCCGTTATTGTTGTGGCCGGGGTGCTGCGTCGGACGGTTGCTGTTGCCGTTATTATTGTGACCGGGACGACGGTTGCTGTTTGAGCCGGGTCTTTGTGATTGCTCGGTGCGACGCTGCTGCGAGTCGTTGCCTGCGTTGTTGCGGCCGCGGGCGTCAATCTGGGGACAGGCAAGAGCCATACAGATGAGCGAAATAGCTGCTGATGTCAGAAATTTTTTCATGGGCTCGTCTTTTAGTGTGCGTTTAAAATATGTTTTAATTATATGATAGATTTGTATCGGTAAAGTTTAATTTATTGTGGAAAAATAGTAATTTTGCAGTAAATAACATATAATTCTTTTTGAAATGAAACAGGTCGCACGCATCCTTGCCGAAAAACTACTTAAAATCAGTGCCATTAACCTTCAGCCGGAGAGTCCTTTTGTATGGGCCTCGGGCTGGAACTCGCCCATCTATACAGATAACCGTAAGACGCTGTCATATCCGGAGATTCGTTCGTTCATAAAGATAGAACTCTGCCGCACCATCCTCGAAAACTTCGAACAGGTTGATGCCATAGCCGGTGTCGCTACGGGTGCAATCGCTCAAGGCGCGCTTGTGGCCGATTCGTTAGGTTTGCCTTACGTTTATGTAAGATCTACTCCCAAGGATCACGGCCTCGAAAACCTAATTGAAGGTAATCTCAAACCCGGTATGAAAGTCGTGGTTATCGAAGACCTTATCTCAACCGGCGGCAGCTCGCTCAAAGCTGTCGAAGCCATACGTGCAGCCGGCTGCGAGGTCATCGGCATGGCCGCCCTCTTCACCTACGGTTTCCCTGTCGCCGAGGAGAATTTCCACAAAGCAGGCGTCAATCTGATTACACTCAGCAACTATAACGCTCTGCTCGAGGCCGCTCTCGCCACAAACTATATCAAACCGGGCGACGTAGACACTCTCAAGGAATGGCGTAAAGACCCTGCCAACTGGGTTCCCGCACGCAAATAAAAGACGACAAGAAATCAGTCAGCATCAGATTAATTTATGGGCCAATATAAAAGTCGTGCCGTGACGATAAATCGTCCGGCTACATATATCGTCGACAAATTTGCCGATCTCACGAGTTTCGGCGAGGCTGTCGAACGTATTCCCGCAGCCGAGCGCGCCAAATTGGGCGATATCACATTCGACAAGGACAGCATTACCCTCAACACGAGTCAGGTAGGCAAGATTGTATTCAACGTTGTTCGTCGAGATCCCGAGCGCATCGAGATGGACGCCGTCGGAGCCCCTGTGCCGTTGAAACTATTTGTCGACCTTACTGACAAAGGAGATGAGACCACCGAGATAATCACGGCTGTCGACGTAGACATCCCTCCGATGCTTCGTCCGTTCGTAGGAGGTGTTCTGCAGAAAGCTGTCGACCAGATCGGCGACATGCTCGTTCGTCTAAATTCATAAATGATGCTCAGGCGCGCCAGTCAGACAGTGAGTGCCTTGTGCGTCATGGCCGCAGCCGCGGCGGCTATAGTCACGGGTGCATGCTCAAAACTTGACGACGAACGCATCCCGCCGATGCCTGTCAGTCTGACTTTTGCCACTGTAGCTCAGTGGAACACCTACGGCATAGGTGGCGCTATGGATTACCGTATTTTTATAAAGCAGGATCGTCTGCCCGCCAACTATCCTTACATGGCCATTTCGGCCACGGGATTTGGCGGACTTTTGCTTGTCGGCGATATCAACGGCAATCCGGCCGTCTATGATCTTGCGTGTCCTGTGGAGCGACGCAGCGATGTAAGAGTTTTTATAAACACGACGTCCATGGTAGCCGAATGTCCCGACTGTCACTCGACGTATGATGTTTTCTCGCTTAACGGACACCCGCTGTCAGGGCCGGCGGCAGAGCAGGGTTTCGGACTGCGACACTATTATGTCGGTCCCGGGCGCGGAGGCGAGTATATGATAGTATCTAACTGATTTCCGTAGCCGTGAAGAGCAATTACAGACCACTCTGGGTGTTGCTGTTTACGGCTTTTGTCGTAATCATACTGATATCTGCGTTTGACGGCCTGAGTATCGGGCCTTTGAAACTCAAGTCGTCGGGCATCGTCGAGCGTCTGATACAGACCCGTCAGCAAAAGGATGCTCCATCGCTTGAGGTCAAATCCCTCCCGGACTCAACGGTGACTGACAGTGCGGCCTCGTTTCAGCCTGCACCATTGGACACTGCCTCAAAGACAATACTTTTTATCGGAGACTCGATGTTAGACGGCCTTTCGCCGCGCATGGGAGCTTACGCTAAGACTAACGGCCATAAACTTTATTCGGTGATATGGTACAGCTCGACAACCGCCACATGGGGTAAATCGACAAAGCTGCGTGACTATATCAAGCGTCTCAACCCTGACTATGTGTTTATCTGTTTGGGTGCCAACGAGTTGTTTGTCAAGGATATCGTCGACAAGCGCTCGGCCTGTGTCGACTCTATCCTTTCGAATATCGGCGACCGGCCTTATGTGTGGATCGGTCCTCCCAACTGGCGCAAGGACACCGGCATCAACGACCTGCTCGCCGCAAAATGCCGCAAAGGTACATTTTTCAAGAGCGACGGCATGACATTCGAGCGCGGACATGACGGCGCTCATCCCACTCCGGCCTCGGCCGCAGAGTGGATGGACAGCGTGGCGCGGTGGATGCCGATGCACTCAGCCGCGCCCATAAAGATGGAGCTGCCGCAGACGGCTACGGCGCGCCCTGCGAGAGTATTTGTTCATCAGCCTGACGAGAAATAATATGTACGCCGGGTATGACAGCAGCGACATAGTCGCCAATCTCGGTGAGATTTTCACCTATGACGCCTCTGAGCCGATGCTCTTCTCGAGCGGCACGTTCTGGGCGCTGTTTCTTGTCTTTATCCCTGTCTATGCGCTGCTCAAAAAACGCATGTGGCAGATGATAGCCTTTGTAGTCGCGTTCAGTTTCTACTTCTATTACAAATCGAGCGGCTTATTTGTTGTGTTGCTTGCCGCGACATCGGTCTTTGACTGGACGTTGTCGCGGCTGATGGTCAGGACAGAGAGGCGTGCTTTGCGCCGGCTGTGTGTGTGGCTTTCGCTGATGACCTCACTCGGCATATTGGCTTATTTCAAGTACGCCAACTTTTTCATGTGGAATCTGTCGGCTATGGTGGGCTCAAACTTCCAGCCGCTTGACCTGATACTGCCGGTCGGCATTTCGTTTTACACCTTCCAGTCAGTCAGCTATATTATAGATGTGTATAAGGGACGGGTCGAGCCGACGGCCACATGGCTTGAGTATGCGTTCTTCCTTTCGTTTTTCCCGGCACTCGTCGCCGGCCCGATAGTGCGCGCCGATTATTTCCTGCCGCAAATCAGGGCCAACCATCGTGCGGTCAAGGCCGAGATTTACATGGGCTTCTGGCTTGTAATCTTGGGGGTGGTCAAAAAAGCGATTATAGCCGACTACATCGCCGCTTACAACGACATGGTCTTTGATGCGCCGGGCGCCTATCACGGGTTTGAAGCTTTGATGGGCATAATCGGTTACACTATGCAGATTTATTGCGACTTCTCGGGCTACTCCGATATGGCCATAGGCATAGCGCTGATTATGGGTTTCAAACTCGCGCCAAACTTCAACTTCCCCTATAAATCACGTAATCTGACCGATTTCTGGCGTCGCTGGCACATCTCGCTTTCGACGTGGCTGCGCGATTATGTATACATACCGTTAGGCGGCAATCGTCACGGCACGGCGCGCACATACGTCAATAATTTTGCAACCATGCTGATAGGCGGTCTATGGCATGGAGCCGCATGGAAATTTGTGTTCTGGGGCGCCATGCACGGCGCAGGATTGGCTGTACACAAGGCTTCAAAGCCTCTGATGGGGCGTTTGGGCGACAGTTTTGCCATAAAGGTGTTCAGTTGGCTGCTCACGATGACTGTCGTAGCTTTACTGTGGGTATTCTTCAGGGCGGCGAGTTTCGGAGATTCGGTGAAGATAATCTCGTCGGTCTTTGACGGATTCTCGCTTGCTTACGCGTTGCCGTTTGCAGCCGCACGCACGCTCTGGCTTGTCATGCTGCTCCTGATTGTCGCCGCACATTGCCTGCCGACGCGTTTCTGGGATAAAGCGGCGGCGACCTTTGTGAGATCGCCGTGGCTTGTTAAGCTTGTGGTGTTCCTCGTGGTGGTGCAGTTTGTTGTCGAACTGCGCGGCGAGGATGTCGCACCGTTTATCTATTTCCAGTTCTAATTTTAATTGCCGCTCGTAATGAGTTTGACGATATAGGCGTCATTGCTCTCGATGAGCGTCTCTAAGTGACGTGCGTAGGCCTCGAGGTCGGCGACCGGGTGACGTGCCACGCCGGAGTCGGCAGCGGCCTGCGCGATGACAGGAGCGACAGTCGGTAAAAGGCGTTTGTCGCAGGGTTTGGGAAGAATATATTCGCGGCCGAACGTGAGCTCTTTCACTCCATAGGCGCGTTTGAGCGATTCAGGCACCGGTTTGCGTGCCAATGAGGCGATGGCGCGTGCGGCAGCGAGTTTCATATCGTCGTTGATGACCGATGCGCGGCAGTCGAGCGCGGCACGGAATATATACGGGAAGCCGAGCACATTATTAATCTGATTGGGGTAGTCGGAGCGTCCGGTGGCGAAGACAAGGTCGTCGCGTGTCTGCATCGCTATGTCACGGGCAATCTCCGGATTGGGATTGGCGAGAGCGAAAACAATGGGTCTTGGAGCCATTGAGGCAAGCATCTCAGGTTTGAGTGCATCGGCGACAGACAGACCGAGGAATACATCGGCGTCTTTGACAGCCTCGGCGAGAGTGTGTATGTCGCGTGTTGTCGCAAACATACGCTTTGACTCATTGAGATTCTGACGGTCGGCGCGTATGACTCCGTGGCTGTCACACATGACTATGTTTTCTTTCTTTACGCCTAATTTGACGTAAAGCTTGGTGCATGATATTGCGGCCGCACCCGCTCCGCTGACGACAACCTTGATCTCATCTATTTTTTTATTTTGGATGTCAAGGGCATTAATCAGTGCGGCTGAGCTTACAATGGCTGTGCCGTGCTGGTCGTCGTGCATCACGGGTATGTCGCATTCCTCTTTGAGACGGCGTTCGATTTCAAAGCACTCGGGCGCCTTGATGTCCTCCAAGTTTATGCCGCCGAAGGTGCCCGACATGGCTCTGACGGAGTCGACAAAACGGTCAGGGTCGGTCTCGTCGATTTCTATGTCATAGCAGTTAAGACCGGCGAATATTTTGAAGAGGAGAGCTTTGCCCTCCATCACCGGTTTGGCGGCGTCTGCTCCTATATTGCCGAGGCCCAGCACGGCGGTGCCGTTTGAGATTACGGCCACGAGGTTTGACTTGTTTGTGTAAAGATAGGCGTTGTCCTTGTTGTCTTTGATTTCAAGACAAGGGAAAGCTACGCCGGGAGAGTAGGCGAGTGAGAGATCGTCGGGATGATGGGTGGCTTTTGTCGGGATTGTTTCTATCTTACCCGGCATCGGATAGCGGTGATAGTCAAGCGCTTTGTTTTTGAGATTGTCAGACATGAGATGTTGGTTATGTAATTCACAAATTCTTCTGTAAAATTAATAACAATTTATGAAACGCAGAAGATTTTCTGCTAAAAAACTATGTTGTAAAATTATATTTTCTCTTAGGCAATTTTTCTCTAAATTTGCAGCATCAATATACAAAACCATGATGGAAATCAGTGAAATATTTAATGCAGCGGCTGTGCTTAAAGGCGTGGCGCGCAAGACTTCGGTAATACCTGCTCCCAAACTTAATCCCGGAGCCGATATATATCTTAAAACAGAGAATTTACAGCTTACGGGCTCATTCAAGCTGCGAGGCGCTTACTACAAAATATCTCAGCTCTCTGATGAGGAGAAAGCCCGCGGCGTCATCGCCTGCTCGGCCGGTAATCACGCGCAGGGTGTGGCTTTGGGCGCAACACATAACGGCATAAAGTCATTGATTTGTCTGCCTGCCGGCGCTCCTATCTCAAAGGTCGAGGCCACTAAGGGCTACGGCGCCGAGGTGTGTCTTGTGCCCGGTGTCTATGACGATGCTTACGCCAAGGCTGTCGAACTGCAGCAAGAGCACGGCTATACTTTTGTCCATCCGTTCGACGATCCTAAGGTTATAGCCGGTCAGGGCACCATCGGACTCGAAATATTAGAGCAGATGCCCGATGTCGATTCGGTCATCGTGCCTATCGGCGGAGGCGGTCTTATTTCCGGTGTGGCTTTTGCCATAAAGACTCTTCGTCCGGAAATAAAGGTCTACGGGGTGCAGTCGTCGGGCGCTCCGTCCATGGCGGCGTCATTGCAGGAAGGCCGCATACAGCATCTGAGCAATGTCTCGACCATCGCCGACGGCATTGCAGTCAAGGAGCCGGGCATCAACACCTTTGAGATGTGTAACCGATATGTCGATGAGGTTGTGACTGTAAGTGATGACGAAATTGCAGCTGCCATTCTTGCATTAATCGAGCAGCAGAAACTTGTGGCCGAAGGCGCGGGAGCCGTATCTGTCGCAGCGGCGATGTTCGGCAAGGTGCCTGTCGAGGGGCGCAAGACCGTCTGCCTTGTGTCGGGCGGCAATATCGACGTCAATACGCTCAGCCGTGTCATCACACGCGGTCTGTCAAAGAGCGGCCGTAACTATACGTTTATCATCAATCTTGACGACAAACCGGGCCAGCTCTCGGGTGTCTGCAACGTCATCGGCGAGCATAACGGCAATATCATCTCCGTCTCGCATGAGCGTATCAACACGAGCACTCAGATCAACGGCTGTACGATACGCATCGAGCTTGAGACCCGCGATGCCAAGCACATCGACGAACTACGCGAGGCACTCAAGAACTCCGGCTACAAAGTGATGAACTGATATTATCCTCACCATAACAGACAGCGGGCCGTCAGGATTTCCTGACGGCCCGCTGTCTGTTTAGATAATGTTGTCAAATGCTTTTCTCTATGTCCCAGACGAAGGCGCGGAGGCCGAGTTTGGGACGCTCGTCGTTGAGGTCATTTAGACGGGCGAGTACACGGTCGACAGCCTCGTCAGCCACCATGGTTATGATGGCCGAAGCCATTGAGGGCCACGCGTGCGAGCCGTAGTGCGGCTCGCCGTCGCGGCTTCCGCGTCCCATAATCTGGGGCCAAGAGGAGAATCCGCGGCAGTTGTTGCGGTCGAGTATCTCGATTATATGCTCATAGTGAGCTTGGTCGAAAGTGATAAGTATAGCTTTCATTGCGGGTTAGTTTGCTGAGGATTGATTAATCGTTCTTAACCTTGGCGGCGGCTTTGCGCAGCTGACGGCGCGTGCGCTTGATGCCGTTGTGGGCGAAGATACAGTAAAGCACGGGTACGAAGAGCAGCGTGAGGACGGTCGAGAATGTCAGACCTCCGATTACGGCCGTACCCATCGGGCGCCACATCTCGGCTCCCTGACCTGTACCGATAGCCATAGGCACCATGCCGAGGATAGTCGTCAAAGTTGTCATCACCACAGGACGCAGACGTGACTTACCACCGAGTATGACAGCCTGTCTGATTGACAGTCCGCGCTCGCGGTTGAGCGTGATGTAGTCGATGAGCACGATACCGTTCTTGACCACGATGCCGATAAGCATAATGGCGCCGATCATAGACATGACGTTGAGCGAGTGGCCTGTCAGGAACAGGATGATGAATACACCCGAGAAAGCGAAGAGCAGCGACGTCATGATGATGGCCGGGTAGGTATAGCTCTCAAACTGCGCCGCCATGACGATGTAGACGAGGATGATGATAAGCAAGGCGAGCATGAGCAGGTCGCTGAATGAGTCCTGCTGGTCCTCATAACTGCCCGAGAGGTCTATTGAGACGCCTTGGGGTATCTCCATGCGGTCAATCTCGGCCATTGATTTGGCTACAATCTCGCTCATCGGCACATCCTGCACGGTAGTCTTGACCGTAATGATACGCTCGCGGTCCTTGCGCTCGATGGTGGGGGGTGTGAAGCGCTCGACGACTGTGCCGATGTCGCGGATTCTGACTGCTTTGCCGGCCGAGTTATAGATGAGGATATTCTCTATGTCTTCAATTGATGTGCGCTTGTCAGGCTCGTAGAGCACCTTGATGTCATACTCCTCGCCGTCCTCGCGGAAACGTGAGGCGGTCGAGCCGTTGATGCGGTTGCGCAGATAGTTGGCAGCGGTCTGGAGATTAAGACCGTAGATAGCGAGTTTCTCACGGTCGAAATCGACCTGATACTCCGGCTGGTAGTCAGAGCGTGAAATGTAGACGTCGGCCGTGCCGGGGATATTCTCAAGTATTTGTTTGAGCTGACGGGCCACTGAGTCTGTCTCTGCGAAGTCATAACCGTAAATCTCGTAATCGATGGTCGACTGGCCGCCCATTCCGGCGCCGCCGCCTACCTGAACGATGGCTTTCTTAAACTCCGGATAACGGGCGAGGTCTTTACGCATCTCGCCGGCAATCTCGGTGATGCCGCGTTCGCGGTCGCCCGGGTCAAGCAGACGTATATTCATCGAGACAATGTGCGAGCCGTTGTCGCGCAGCGATGCAAATGTGTTGTCGCTCGATGCCTGTCCGGTGGTGTAGTTGATAACCTTTATTTCGGGATATTTCTCCTGCCACTCCGAGACGAGGCGCGCGGTGGTCTGCTGTGCAATCTCGACACGTGTGCCGATAGGCATTTCGAGGTTGACTGACAGACGGGCGTCGTCGGCGGTCGGGAAAAACTCCGTGCCGACATGCTTCATCAGGAAGAGCGAGCCCACGAATGTGGCCATACATATAAGTATAGTCACCATCTTGTGGCCGACTACCCAGCGGAGCAGACTTGCGTAGCCGTTGTCGAAGGCGTCGAGTCCGCGGTTGACAGGAGTGAAGAGCAGGGTGTATAGTTTGCCGTGATGATTGGTGCGTCGGAGCAAAACGCTGCAGAGCATCGGGGTGAGAGACAGCGCGCAGGTCGTCGAGATAATCATCATGATGGTCACCATCCATCCGAGCTGACGGAAAAGCACGCCGGTCATGCCGGTCACGAGTGTCAGAGGGAAGAATACGGCGATAAGCGTCAGAGTCGAGGCGATTACAGAGATTGCGACCTCGTTGGTGCCGTGGACGGCGGCCTGTTTGGGGTCGGCGCCACGTTCGATATGGGTCGTGACGTTCTCGAGCACAACGATGGCATCGTCGACGACCATACCGATTGATATCGACAGAGCCGAGAGTGACACGATGTTGAGCGAATTGCCTGTGATGGCAAGATATATGAACGACGCAATCAGCGAAATCGGGATAGTTATGGTAATGATGAGTGTCGCGCGCCAGCGTCCGAGGAAGAAGAATACGACGATAACGACGAAGAGCAACGCATAAAGCACGGTCTCGACGAGTGATGCTATGGTGTTGCGGATATTGTCGGAGGTGTCGACGATGATGCCTAACTTGACGTCTGAGGGAAGACGTTTTTGCAGCGAAGGCAGCATCTCGAGGACTTTGTTTGAAATCTCGACCGAGTTTGCGCCACTCTGTTTCTGCACGACAATCATGGCGCCCTTGACGCCGTTGTTGTAGGTTTGCTGGGCGCGTTCCTCAAGCGAGTCGTCGATGCGGGCCACGTCGCGCAGATAGATGTTGCGGCCGTCGCGCGAGCCTACGACGATGTCACGCATCTGGTCAGACGACGAGAACTCGCCCTGAACACGCAGTGAGTAGGTGTCAGAGCCGATGTCGAAGGCGCCGCCCGGGATATTGCGGTTTTCGGCGGCTATGACCGAGGCAATCTGCTCGATAGTCATGTTGTAGGCTTCGAGGCGCACGGGGTCGACATAGATGTGTATCTCACGCTTTGGAGCGCCCGAAATTGACACGGAGCCTACGCCGTTGATACGTGCGAGCGGGTTGGCGACAGCCTCGTCAAGTATCTTGTAGAGACCCGGCATGCTCTCGTCGGCTTGGACCGAGAGGAGCAGGATGGGTATCATGTCGCTCGAAAATTTGAAGATGATAGGAGTCTCGGCGTCATCGGGGAGCATTGACGAGACCATGTCCAATTTGTCTCGTACATCATTTGTCAGCACGTCGATGTCTTCGCCGTACTCAAACTCGAGTGTTATGACCGAGATGTTCTCGCGCGATTTTGATGTGATGTGCTTGAGGTCGTTGACCGAGTTGAGAGTATTCTCGAGCGGTCGTGTGACGTTCTGTTCGATATCCTGTGCGCTCGCGCCCTGATATGTCGTCATCACCATGATGGTGTTGGTGTCGATATCGGGGTAGAGGTCGATTGGGAGCATTTTGAGCGAGAAAAGACCGAGAATGACGACTGCTACAAAGCAGAGGGTCGTCATGATGGGTCGTTTTACCGCACTTCCGTATAAACTCATTTGCTGATGTCAGTTGTGATGGTTATAAAATGAATTTCTGTCGTGCAACCGGACGTTTATCTGTCGGCGATTACCTGCACTTTTGCGCCGTCGGCAAGGCGTGCCTGACCGGAGATGACTACAGTGTCGCCGTCGTTGACGCCTGAGATAAGCTCGTAGCTGTTGTCAAGGCGGCGTCCCGTCTCGACGCGTTCATAGCTGACTGTATTGCCTCCGTGGAGTACATAGACGTATCTGTTGCCTGAGCCGGTCTGTTTGACGATAGCGCGGTCAGGCACGACGACATTAGACTGTGCGCCGAAGTCGATGTTTACACGCGCAAACATGCCGGGCAGAATCCTCTCGCCTTTGTTAGTGATGCGTACTTCGGCCTGAAATGTACGAGTCGTCGGGTCAACGGTCGGATAGATGCGCGAAACTTTACCGGCGAAGACTTCTTCGGGGAAAGCGTCAAGGCTGACTTCGACGGGCATGCCGGTGCGTACGAGCGCGAGGTCTGACTCTGTGACATTGATGATAACCTTTACTTCGGGCGAGAGCTGGCCGACCGTCAGGACAGGCAGGTTGCCGGTCATGTCGCCCGGGTCGTAGTTACGTGCCGTGACTACGCCGTTAATCGGCGAAACGAGCACTGTGTTTTCCATGAGATTGTTATACTGCGAGCGTGCTGCGTCTAACTGGGCTTTGAGCTGGTCGACCGACTGTTGGGTGCCTGCACCGATTTCAAGCAGTTGCACGGCACGCTGATATTCGCGCTCGATCTGGTCGAGGTTTATTTTGAGCTGGTCGCTGTTGGCCCGGTCAAGGGTCACCAATGTCTGTCCGCGGCGTATGCGGTCACCGACTTCGACATTGATGGTCTTGATGCGGTTTGGCGCCGAGGGTGATATGTTGTTTGTGTTCTCGGCTTCGACTGTGGCTGTATATTCTTTTATTTGTGGCACATCCTGACGGTTGACGACGTTTACGGCGACCATCGGCAGTTCGTCGGCCGGGTCGGTGACTGTTGTTTTCTGTTCGTCAGACCGGCATGATGCAAGTGCCAGCAGGAGTGAGGTTGCGATTAATGCTTGGCTTGAGGTTTTCATTTATGTGATGTTGTGGCTTGTTTGTTTGCTGATTGCAGAGAGTCGATGTCGGCCGAGCCGAGGAGCAGCTCGAGTTCGCTGTTGGCGACGAGGAAATTGTAGATTGCCTGATAGCGCGACAGACGGGCTTGGGTCAGCGCCAGTTCCGAGTCACGCAGGTCGAGATAAGAGGCAGCGCCGATGGCAAAACTGCGCTCCATGATGTCGTGTGCACGCTCGGCCTCTTTGACGCTCTCTGAGCAAGATGCTATCTGCTTGACGTTTACATTGATGTTGTCGATTGCAAGCGATACCTGATTTGAGATGCTTCGCTCGAGATTTTCACGTTGCAGGGTGATTTCGGCAGCCTGTATTTTGGCTTGTTTGACGCGCGAATATTTCTGTCCTCCTTCAAATAATGGTACCGACAGAGTCAGACCGACCTGAGAGTAAGGATTCCAGCGGAAATTACGCAGCGGAGAGCCGTTGCTCATCGAGGTCCAGTTGTAATTGGCCGAGATGGCGAGTGTCGGAAGCCATGCGAATTGTTGCAGTTTGACGGTGCGGCGTGTGATGTCCGCATCGATACTGTTGAGTTTCAACGAACTGTTGCCGCTGTAGTCGGGGTTGATGTCAAGCACGGTCTGATACATCGTGTCTTCATAATCTGACAGCCCTGACGGCACCTCGATTTTGAAAGACGCGTCGAGACCCATCAGTATCAACAGCTGGAGTCTTGCCTGCTTGATGGCTATGTCGGCCTGCATCAGTTGCGGCTCGATATTTTTCATCGCCACCGAGGTGCGCAGCACATCATAGTCAGATGCCGCTCCGGCTGTGTATTTTTTTGAGTAAATGTCATAATTGAGCTTGGCCATGTCATAGCTCTCCTGTATCACCCGGCGTGAGTCTTTGGCAAGCAAATAGGCGTAATAAGCTGTTTTGACTTGGTTTATAAGGTCAAGGCGTGACTGACGCGCGAGCTCGACGTTACGCAGTATGTTTGCGTCTGACAACTTCAGCGATTGCCACAGCTGAGGGGCAATCAGAGGCATAGAGGCAGTGAAGCCGGTCGAATATGAATTATCGAGACCGACTTTGATACCACCGCCACCGGCCGCAGCGCGTCCTGACGATGCGGGAGTCTCTGACGACCCGTCGCCGCCTTCGCCGCTGTTATCGCCGCCCGAGGCTGAGCCGCCGCCGAATCCGTCCATGTTCATATACATGACCTGTTTGGCGAGCATGCGGTTATAGTTGGCGCCGAAACTGACTGTGGGCAAAAGTTGGCCGAGAGTCTCCTTGCGTGAATAATCGGTTCGTGTGACCTCCATGTCGGCGATTTTGACAGTAGGACTTTCGTCAAGTGCAATCCTGAGACACTCATCGAGCGAAAGCACAAGTGAGACGGAGTCGTTTGCCACAGTCTGCGCCGCAAGACTGCCGCTCACTATAAGTGCGCTGCCAGCAAAAAATAATTTTTTGAGAAACATTTTGATAATAATCGGAGTTGACGATTGTAGAAATTGGTTTTCCATACAAATTTAAGAAACAAGTATAATTAAAACTATAAGATAAGACATTAAGGACAACGTAGTGGAATAAATGACCAATTATACATTGTTAAAAAGCATCGCTGGCGCTAATGTTGACAAGCTGTCAAAAACTTAGCCGCGATTTATAGGCTCTCAGAGACAAAAACGCTAACTTTGCATACGCGGTGAGACTCTGCACCGTTTTATCACGATAAAGATGGAATCAACTGCTAATAATAATTATCGCCGACGCGAGCGTCAGCCACAGGCTCCCGCTCAGGATGCTCTCGGACGTCTGGCTCCGCGTGACACGGAAGTCGAGGCTGCTGTGCTCGGCGCACTCATGATAGAGAAAGACGCTTATGTAGCCGTATGTGACCTCCTCAAACCGGAGAGTTTCTACGAGCCGGCCCACGCCAAGGTGTATGAGGCCATACAGACTCTCGGAGCCGCACAGCGTCCGATTGATATGCTGACGGTTACCGAGCAGCTGCGTCTCAACGGTACATTCGACGAGGTTGGCGGCATGGCCTTTATCGTGAATCTGACATCAAATGTCACATCGGCCGCACACGTCGAGTTTCATGCTCGCATTGTTGCACAGAAGTATCTCGCCCGTGAGCTGATTAACTTTTCGGCTCAGATTGAGAACAAGGCTTTTGACGAGAGCATTGATGTCGATGATTTGTTGCAAGAGGCCGAGGGACGGCTTTTTGAGATATCGCAGCGCAATGTCAAAAAAGATGTTACCCAGATAGACCCGGTCATCACGTCGGCTCTCACGCAGATTGAGGCTGCCGCAAACCGTTCGTCGGGTCTGAGTGGTCTGGCTACCGGATTCCATGAGTTGGATAAAGTGACCTCAGGCTGGCAGAACTCTGACCTTATCATCATTGCTGCCCGACCCGCTATGGGCAAGACGGCTTTTGTGCTTTCGATGGCAAAGAATATGGCCGTAAACTATAATACCCCCATTGCGATTTTCTCGCTTGAGATGAGTAATCTGCAGTTGGTCAACCGTCTCATATCAAACGTTTGCGAGCTGCCCGGCGACAAAATCAAGAGCGGACAGCTTACGACGCTCGAATGGGACCAGCTGATGGCCCGAATCAAATATCTCAACGGTGCGCCGCTTTACATCGACGACACGGCGTCATTGTCGATTTTCGAATTACGTACAAAAGCACGCCGGTTGGTGAGAGAGCATGACATCAAGATGATAATCATCGACTACTTGCAGCTGATGAATGCATCCGGCATGAAGTTCGGCTCGCGCGAGCAGGAGGTCAGTATGATATCTCGTTCGCTAAAACAGCTTGCCAAGGAACTTAACATCCCCATAATCGCGCTGTCTCAGCTCAGCCGTCAGGTGGAGTCGCGCAGCGACAACAAGCGTCCGCAACTCTCCGACCTCCGTGAGTCGGGTGCAATCGAGCAGGATGCCGATATCGTCTGCTTTATACATCGCCCTGAGTATTATTATCATAGTGACACAGACCCGTCGGGTAAAGACATCCGCGGTCTTGCCGAGTTTATGATAGCAAAACACCGTAGTGGCTCGGTCAAGGATATCGACATGAGATTCCGCGCTCAGTTTGCACGATTTGAGAATTATATCGAGGACTCGTCTCAGTCTGCGGTGATGGAGTCGGCACAGTCGGCCCTCAATACCTCGGCAGAGCCCGCAGCGTCACAAATAGGTGCGCCGCAGCCCTTCACCGGAGGCACAGCCGACTTTATGGCCCAGTCTGACGAAAAGACACCGTTCTGATTGGGTATAAGTATTTTAACTGCATCAATAACTTTTATAGGACTCAACTAAGTTAAGGACTTTAAGGTCGCTAAAGACTTTAAAGTCCTTATTTTTAGTAATATGATCAAAAAAATCAACATTCACTCTTTAGGACGTAACCAATAAACTATTGATAAACAATGCGGCGCACCTACAGCGCACTATACTATAGGGAATCTTGTTACCACGGTTGCGCAGACCTACAGTCTGCTTACCGTGGCCTCACATGCTGACGCCGCGATGCGGCTACGACCGCTAAAGCGGACGACACGTTTTTTTCAATCAACCGAGTTTTGCATTTGCCCGATTTATAGTCGCTTATTAAAACATCAAGGCCGCGAAATTAGTAAGTTTCGCGGCCTTGAGTATATACGGTGATGTAATCAGAAGTTATATCCGAGGCTGAATGTTACGCGGCTTTCGTGAAATTTGGCGTCTGATTCTTTAGCCATATTCAACATACCTATACCTCCGCTTACGCCAAAGTAAAAATGCTGATAAGATATACCGGCTCCGATGCCCCATAAGAGGTCGACACGGTTTAGAAATCCGTCTTTCCCGTATGCATCGGTTTTTACTTCAATATTGTCGGCCTTATCATATTCTTTTGCAGAAAGTCCTATTTCAAGTTCTGGACCTGTAAAAATCGATACTTTGATGTCATTGGTGAAATCAAAGTGATAACCGGCCATAACCGGAATACGCATACCGAATTTCCGAATAGATGAGCTTTCGCCCCGGTCTAAATAATCATCCTTTACCGAGTAAGTATTGTAAAAGAATTTGAGTCCCGGCTCGATATAAAAGTTAGCAACAACAGGTGCATTGTAAATGGCGCCGAACTCAACACCCCCTCCGTTTTTGAACAGGCTCACACCAACGTTTTCAGCAGTCAGTTTGCCCGGACATGTAACTTCGCCGCCGACGCGTATGCCGAAATATCCTTTATTGTCAGGATTATTAAAAATTGAGTTTTGTGCCATAACAGGCATGCATGCGGCCAAGCCGATTGCCATTGCAATTAAATGTTTTTTCATAATCTAATTATAAAACCTTTGACTCGCAGGTTGAATTGGTTTGTATATGAAACGTGAGTCATCTATGCGTAGCATAACGTTTCGATAAGAATAGTTTTGTTATCAAATGCAAAAATATATCTATGTCGTCACTTTTGCAAGCTTTTAGACATTAATTGTGTGCATTTTTCCGGGGGGGGTAAATATCTGGTAATCAGAGTAATAATGCGTGAATTTAATATGTGATTATTCCGCTCGTAATTGGCGTGCGGACCTTACGTTTTTTTGACTTTTTTCGACGGATACAAACCTTTTTTGGCTGATGCTTGTTAGAATCATAAAAATCAAACAAACATATTCAACCATAATTTATAAGCATTATGAAAAAAGTCGCTTTAATGATTGCTGTAACGCTTGGTAGCCTGACAGTATTCGCACAAAACGTTAACAAAAATGAGCTGAAACAGCTTCAGGCATTCCTTGCCGCTCCCGCCGAGCAGGGTATGACTAACGCACAGGCTCTGAAAGTAACAAATGTAAATGACCCCTCGACTTGGGAGGGTGTGACTGTAGCCAATGGTCATGTAACCAAAATCGAGTGGAAGAACAAAAAAATTGCCGGCACTCTTAATCTTAAAGGCTTCACCGCTCTGACAGATGTCGATGTGTCACGCAATTCTCTTACAGCCGTTACGGTTGCGGGTGCATCTCAGCTTGTCAACTTTAACGCCTCACGTAACAAAATCACCGAGATTGATTTGGCCGAGTGTCCTCAGTTGATTAATGTTTCAATCAACAACAACCGTCTGACAGAGTTTGACCTCGTCGATGTGCCGGGTATCAAGAAACTTAACATCGCTTCTAACCTGATGACATCGCTTGACCTCTCAAACTCGACTACTTTGCAGACCGTCAACTGTCAGTCTAACCGTCTGGAGTATCTCAACATCAGCAACTGTACCAACCTCAAAAACCTGTATTGCGGCTATAACAAACTGACAGGTCTGACTTTAACCGGCGTGACAAACCTGACTAACCTCAATATCGACGACAACCAGATTTCAAATCTTCTCGTTTCGGGTCTGCCCGCACTGTCGACATTTATCTGCTCTGATAACGGCATGAAGACTTTGGGTATGCGCGAGTGCAACGCTCTGCTTGACATTGTCTGCTCATACAACGACCTTACAGATTTTCAGGTTGACGCTTGTCCCAACATCCAGTTTATCGACTGCTCGTACAATGACCTCGCCCAGCTGACTCTGAGCAATCTGACATTCCTGCAGCGTCTGCTCTGCAATAACAATGAGCTGACAATGCTTGATGTATCATTTGACTCGTCACTGACTTATATCAACTGCCGATTCAACATGATTACCGACTTCCGCACCATCGGTTGCAACAGTCTTAACATGATTGCCTGCCAGTGGAATTATTAAAAATACACGACTTTTTCAGCGACTAATTTAAAAAGCTATCTACTGAATAAGTGATACTTATATAAAGAGGGCCTTCGGAGCTGTATCCGAAGGCCCTCTGTGATTTATGAGGTAATATTAGTTGCGGTTACTTGCCTGTTTTTGCTCTTAAGTCAATGTTTTTGACAGGCTCGAGACCGCGGTTGCGCAGCAGTGCGTCGACTGTAGGCTCCTGACCGCGGAAGTTGACATAAAGCACCATCGGGTCGACAGAGCCGCCTTTCTCGAGAACATTCTCTTTGAAAGCCTTGGCTGTCTCGGGGTCGAAAATGCCTTTCTCCTTGAAGAGCTCGAAGCCGTCAGCGTCGAGCACCTCGGCCCAGAGATAGGTATAATAGCCCGAGGCATAGCCGTCGCTGCCGAAGATGTGTTTGAAGTAGGGCGAGCGGTAACGGAATGTCAGTTCGGCCGGCATGCCGAGTTCCTCGGCCACACGTTTCTCAAATTCGGCGGGATTGATGGCCTCTTTGGTGTTTAGTTTGCCGTACTGCAGGTCGAGCAGGGCTGCGCCGGCGAGCTCGGCAGTGGTGAAGCCCTGATTGTGGGTCGACGAAGCCTGAAGTTTGGCAATCATGTCGTCGGGGATGACTTCGCCGGTTTTGTAGTGGTGGGCGTACTCTTTGAGCAACTCCGGCTCGAGAGCCCAGTGCTCGTGAATCTGAGAGGGCAGTTCGACAAAGTCGCGGTCGACATTAGTTCCGGACTGACCTTTGTAGCGCGCACGCGAGAGCATGCCGTGGAGGCCGTGGCCGAATTCGTGGAACATGGTCTCAACTTCGTCGAGTGTCAGCAGGGCAGGGGTGTCGGCCGTCGGACGGGTGAAGTTGCCGACGTTGAAGATAACGGGGCGCGAGGCTGTGCCGTCGTCGTTAATCCATGAGCCTTTGAATTCGCTCATCCATGCGCCCTGACGTTTTGACTCGCGGGGGAAGTAGTCGGTCATGAACACGGCTACATGCTCGCCGGTCTTGGCGTCGGTAACGTCATAGACTGTTACTTCGTCGTAATATTTGGGCGCGTCGGGCATCTCGGTGAACTTGACGCCGTAGAGACGCTCGGCCATGGTGAAGATGCCGTTGCGCACAGAGTCAAGCGCAAAGTATTCGCGCACCTTAGACTCGTCTAAGTCATATTTTTTCTGACGCACTTTCTCGGCGTAATAATAGTAGTCCCACGGAGCGATTTTGAAATCGCCGCCCTCTGAGTCAACTACGGCCTGCATTTCGGCGACTTCCTCTTTGACGCGGTTGACTGCCGGACGCCAGATTTGCATGAGCAGGTCCTCGGCGTTCTGCACGGTCTTGGCCATGACGTTGTCGGTCATGTATGCGCCGAAGTTCTCGAAGCCGAGGAGTTCGGCCTTCTTTGAGCGGGCAATGAGGATTTTGCTGATGACGGGGTTGTTGTCATACTGACCCGATGAGGCGAGCGAGGTGTAGCCTTCGTACATCTGACGGCGCAGGTCGCGGTCGGCTGCGTACTGCAACAGGGGCAGACGGCTCGGGGCATGGAGTGTGAACACCCATTTCCCCTCGCCGAGACCACGCTTGGCAGCCTCGTCGGCTGCGATGGCGATGCTTGAAGCGGGCAGACCGGCCAGACGGGTCGAGTCCTCGACTACGATTGAGAAATCGTTTGTGGCGTTGAGCAGATTTTTGTTGAACTGCAGATAGAGGTCGGTGAGCTCTGTATTGACTTTCTTGAGTTCCTCTTTCTTGGCGTCGTCAAGCAGAGCGCCGTTGCGTGTAAAGCTCTTGTAAGATTCCTCGATCATGCGGCGCTGGTCGTCGGCATAGCCGAGTTCGGGATGATCGTAGAGATATTTGACACGCTCAAAGAGTTTGGCGTTCATCGATGTCTCGTCGCTGTGTTTTGAGAGCATCGGATAGAATTTTTCGGCGATGGCGACCATCTCGTCAGATGAGTTTGACTCGTCTAAGTTGGCGAACACGGCCGTGACTTTCTCGAGGATTTCGCCCGAACGGTCTAAGGCGAGAATGGTGTTCTCGAATGTCGGAGTCTCGGGATTGGCGGTGATGGAGTCTATCTGAGCCTGATGCTGAGCTATACCGGCCTCGAGAGCGGGCAGATAGTCGTCGTAAGTGATTTTGTCGAAGGGCGGAATCTCGTAAGGCGTGGTGTAGGGCTCAAGAAACGGGTTCTTGTGTTCGGCCTGCGAGCATCCGACAGTGGCGGCGCCGATAAGGGCGGCAGATGCCACGGTGAGGATTTGGTGCTTCATTGTTTTGTGATGGTGATAGGATTATTTTGTAATAAATGATTGATTCATAAACTTAAGAGCAAAGTTAAGTCTTTTAGTTTTGAAATACAAGTGCCGGCGCGGACTTTCGTCAGTCGGCGCCGGCATATAACAGTAATTTAAGATTGCAGATTATCAAGAGGGCGTCAGAATCGCGCGTTTACATAGATTATGCTTATTATTGTTGCAGTTACAAGCAATACTTCAAGGACTATAGCCGAAATTATGGTTGCTGACGAGGCCCCGCGTGCGTTAAAAAGCACTGATGCTGCAGCCCATGTCAGCGCGACGGCCGGAATTATGAAACTGAGAGAGAATAGCATCCCGCAGATGCAAGCGACGTTAGGATATATAGTATAGTGGAACGGAGAGGCGTGGAGCAGTATTTCGTTTCCGAATCCCCATGAAGCGATTAAAGAGACAAGGAAGAAAATAAAGAAACCTGATGCGACCATGGCTGTGACTGCACCCGTAAATCCGAGGAGAGCCATCAGAGATTTGCCCAAGATGGTGAAGATGGTCGAAAGAAAGCTCGACGAGTCGTCATGCACAATTATTGTACGCGTTTCGCTGCCTTTATATGGCGGCGGCACAGACGACGAGAGCACATTGTCGCTGACAGTGGCTACGGTGACAGGTGTGCCATGCTGCTCAAGCACCCGGCGCGAGGTGTTGGCCGGCGGTATAATCATCCATGCGATGAGATAGATTAATGTAAGCGGCCAGAAGTAGGTCAGGACCGTCAGTGCAAGATACAAAACTCTTAGGATATTGGTCTCCCATCCGAGATAAGTGGCTATGCCACTGATGACGCCGCCAAATATGCGGTTGTTCATATTGCGGTAAAGACGTTTTTTGGAAAGTGTCTCGACGATGCTCTCACCGATGACTGTCTGTGTGTCAGATTCTGTTTCGGAGGTCGTTTCTTGCTCGGGGCTGTCGTTGATGTCAGAGGGGTTGCCCATGACTTCGATGACCGAATTCACGTCAAAGTAGCTGATGACTTTGGCTCCTTTGTCGACTCGCTCATCAAAAAGCTCGCTGATGCGGCTCTCGATGTCGGCTACTATTTCCGAGCCTTCGGAGCTGTTGAATGCTGAGCGCAGCTGTGTCAAATAGTTGTTGAGCAACTGATAGGCGTCTTCATCAATATAATATATTTTGCCGTTGATGTTGACCGGAAATGCTTTTTTCATAATGGAGCGGATTATTTTAGTTGTTTTCTTGTGAGGTGGCGTTGATTAGAAGTGTTACGGTGTTTGACAGTTCGTCCCATGATTTGTGGAGCTCGCTGATGAAACGTCGTCCGAGGTCGGTGATTGAGTAGTATTTGCGGGGAGGGCCTGACAGGGATTCCTCCCAGCGATATGAAAGCAGACCGTCGTTTTTCAGGCGTGTCAGTAGTGGATAGAGCGTGCCTTCCATCACTATCAGGTGGCTCTCTTTCATCTTTACGATAATCTCCGAGGCGTATGCGTCGCTGCGACTCAGCAGAAGGAGCACGCAGAACTCAAGCATGCCTTTGCGCATCTGAGATTTCAGGTTGTCGATGTTTGTTGCCATTAATAATGTGATTAAATAATGAATAATAATGTTTTTATATGATTGCGTGACAAAGATAATGACAGATATAGTACTATGCAATACAAAGTACTATAAAATAACTTATATTAACAAATATGGCCTAAAGAATGAAATTTTGTAAAAACTGTCTGTCGCCTCGTAATTTTATTAATTTTGCATCCGAAACCATAAAACCAATGTATCTGATCCCATGAATAAGATATTAGAAAAGAGTCATTTCTCCGAGAATGTCGTCAGGCTCGTAGTCGAGGCTCCCGACATCGCGCGGGCTCGCAAACCGGGTCATTTTGTTATCGTGCGTACAGGAGAAAAAGGCGAACGTATACCGCTGACAATTGCCGATGCCGACACGGTGCGTGGCACGATAACTTTGGTCGTGCAGGCTGTAGGCGAGTCGACACGTCAGATATGCTCGCTTGAGGCCGGTGACAGCCTGACCGATGTCGTCGGCCCGCTCGGACGTGCAACCAAAATTGCCAACGTCGGCACAGTGGTGTGTTGCGGCGGCGGTGTGGGTGTCGCGCCTCTGCTGCCGATTATCAAGGCCATGAAAGAGGCGGGTAATCGTGTCATATCGGTGCTTGCCGCTCGTAACAAGGATCTGATAATACTTGAGGACGAGGTGCGCCGCCACTCCGATGAGGTGATTATCATGACTGACGACGGCAGCGCCGGCCGCAAGGGACTCGTCACCGACGGCGTGGAGTCTGTGATACAGCGTGAAAAAGTCGATGAAGTCGTGACTATCGGACCGGCTATAATGATGAAATTTGTTGCTTTGCTCACACGCAAGTATGACGTGCCGACCATCTGTTCGCTTAACACCATCATGGTCGACGGCACGGGCATGTGTGGAGCCTGTCGCGTGACGGTCGGCGGCAAAATGAGATTTGTATGTGTCGACGGACCCGAGTTTGACGCCCATCAGGTCGACTTCGACGAAATGCTGATGCGCATGCGCGCCTATAATTAAAATTGAAAGGATTTAGCGATGAAAAATCAATTCGATACAAAAGCGCCGCGCGACGCCGAGTGGCGCGAGCAACTGAGACAGCAGATGAGTCCGCGCGAGCGCGCGGCCATACCCCGTGCCGAGATGCCCATGCTCGATGCCGCTTACCGCGTCACCTGCAATGACGAAGTCAATCAGGGTCTGAGCGAGGAGCAGGCTGTCGTAGAGGCACGCCGTTGTCTCGACTGCGTCGACCCGACCTGCGTCACCGGCTGCCCGGTCAACATAAACATTCCCGGATTTATCAAGAATATCCAGCGCGGCCACTACGCCGAGGCTGCCGCTGTGCTTAAGGCCACATCGGCTCTGCCCGCAGTCTGTGGACGTGTATGCCCGCAGGAGAAGCAGTGCGAAAGCCGTTGTATATATAATAAGATGAAGAAAGCACCTGTTGCCATCGGCTATCTCGAACGTTTCGCCGCTGACACAGAGCGCATGTCGGCCGAGCGGCCTGCTCCCGAGCGTGCTGCGTCAAAGGGTATCAAGGTCGCCGTTGTCGGCTCGGGGCCCTGCGGACTTTCGTTTGCGGGCGACATGGCCAAGCGCGGTTATGACGTGACGGTCTTTGAGGCTTTGCACGAGATAGGCGGTGTGCTCAAATACGGCATCCCGGAGTTCCGCCTGCCCAACGAAGTCGTTGACTCCGAGCTTGACTCGCTGCGCGCGTTAGGCGTGGAGTTTCGCAAAGACACGGTCATCGGTAAGACTCTGAGTTATGATGATCTGTTAAACGAAGGGTTCAAAGGCATCTTCGTGGCTTCGGGCGCCGGATTGCCGCGCTTTATGGATATCCCCGGCGAGAATCTCATCGGTGTAATGTCGAGCAACGAGTATCTGACCCGCATCAATCTCATGGGTGCAGGCCGCGGCGGTGTGACTCCCGTGGCTCACGGTCGTCGCGTGGCTGTCGTAGGCGGCGGCAACACGGCCATGGACTCTGTGCGCACGGCCCGTCGCATGGGGGCCGAACGCGCCATGATAGTCTATCGCCGCAGCGAGGCCGAGATGCCTGCGCGCGCCGAGGAGGTCGAGCATGCCAAGCAGGAGGGTGTCGAGTTTCTGACACTTTGCAATCCGATAGAATACCGAGGTGATGAGCGCGGTCATGTCACCACGATGGTCGTGCAGCGCATGGAGCTCGGCGAGCCCGATGCCGGCGGACGCCGTTCGCCCGTGCCGATTCCCGGTGCGGTAGAGGAGATTGAGGTCGACGAGGTCATTGTCTCTGTCGGCGTTTCTCCCAACCCGCTGATTCCAAACTCTATCGAAGGTATCGAGGTGTCGCGTCGCGGCACCATCGTCGTCGACGACAACCTGCGCTCGTCAATCCCGACAATCTTTGCGGGCGGTGATATAGTGCGCGGAGGTGCCACGGTTATTCTCGCCATGGGCGACGGCCGACATGCCGCGGCCGCCATGGCCGAGCAGCTCGGATGACCCTCCGGCCGTGAAATAATAGGGGAAAATAACAAAATGTCATGCTCCGGACACAGTGGTCGGTGCATGACATTTTTATTTTGCAATTTAAAGCCAAACATGTTATCTTTGCTTGTTATTGCAACAAAGAGTGGAGACTATCCTTTACATATTGTCGCGCGGCGTGGCTATCGGAGTGCTGATATCGGCTCCGATGGGCCCTATAGGCATGCTTATAATACAGCGTACACTCTCCAAAGGGCGCTGGGCCGGTTTTTTTACCGGTATAGGCGCAGCTCTTTCTGACCTGATATATTGTCTCCTGACAGGTTTTGGCATAAGTTTTATCACTGACCTTATAGAGCGTCATCAGTTTTTGTTGCAGGTTGTAGGCGGAATTGTACTTGTTGCATTCGGTGTCTACCTTTTCCGTAAAAATCCTACACGCGCCCTCAAGACCGCACAGGTTGATGCGACGGACTATTGGAGCGATTTTGTCACGGGCTTTCTGTTGACGTTTTCCAATCCGCTGATACTATTCTTTATAATCGGTCTGTTTGCACGTTTTAATTTCATCCTGCCGGAATATGAGATATTTCATTATATATGGGCCTATGTGACCATATTCGGTGGCGCGCTGATATGGTGGTATCTCATCACATTTCTTGTCAGCAAGCTGCGCAACCGTTTCAACGTGCGTTCGCTATGGTTAGTAAATCGCATCGTAGGCTCGCTGCTTGTCGCTATGGCTGTTATCGGTGTGGTGCTTGCGGTCAAGGACCATCTTTTTGTTTAGTATAATAATAAAATCTCTTATTGCGATATATGTCAGATAATAAAGAACTTAAAATACCATATCTTCCGCAGCTTGACTCATGCGAAGGAGCAGACGAAATAATCAATCTCCTTGACGAACATGCTCCGCGCGAGACCATAGAGTCTGTCAACTGGGCCGACAAATATCCTTACAAGCCGCTGACGACTTTCACTGCGGCACACTCCGGGACTGCACTGTATATTGACTTTTTTGTTCGTTGCAATTTCTTACGGGCCGAGAATTATGTCAATCAGTCTCCGGTCAGTCAGGACTCGTGCGTCGAATTTTTTGTCGAGCCTGACGGCAAACTTCCGTATTGGAATTTTGAGTTTAACTGCATCGGCACGGTAAATGCGTCTGTCCGCTCCGAGCGTTCCAATCCACGCCGTCTGAGCGATGATGAGATAAAGCGCATCAGACGTTTCCCCTCATGCGGCACACGGCCGTTCCGTGAGCTTGAAGGGCTGTTCTCGTGGAATCTGCTTGTCTCCGTGCCCTTTGATATGCTCGGGATTGACTACCGTGCCGGCGAGCCTCTGACCATGCGGGGCAATTTCTACAAATGCGCATCCGCGGCCACTCAGCCACATTTTATGAGCTGGGCTCCGATAAATACCCCCGAGCCTGACTTTCACCGCCCTGAGTCGTTCGCGCCTCTGATACTGCTCTGAACCGGCCTGTATAAAAATGATTAAAAAATGGGCCGTCAAGTAGTTCTCACTTTGAAAATCAGCAAAAAACTATTATTTTTACACAATATCTAAATACCGGTCAAAACAACATTCCTTCGATGAGACAAATCTTATTGCTATTACCCCTGTTATTTGGCGCATGCTCGCCCAAGTCACAGCCTATCGCTGAAAATAGCCCGTCATGGCTTGAGGCTGATTCAGCAGCTGCTATCGAGTCGCGTTTAGCAGCCGACTTTTCTTTGAGCTTTGATTCTGCCGCCTCTTTGGTGCGTCAGCGCCACCCCGAGTTGAGCGACTCCGATATTTTATCATTCATTGATAAGAAATATATGGAGGCCAAGACTATAAACGGAGAGATGCGCATACATCGCAAATCACCACGTAATCTCGAACTTCTGAATCCCGATTACAACGGAGGTTGGAAACTTCGCGGCGCGTCGGCCTCTGATGCCCGTATTTCATATGTCGACTCTGTGATTAAGTGGTCTGAGGGTAAAAACGCGCTTGGCGGAGCCCATGAGGTCGTTTATCGCTTCACTATCGACGTGCCTTATCATGAGGCGCTCCGCGGTGACACACTCCGCGTGTGGATGCCGTTGGCTCATGTTAGCGAGCGCCAGCCGGTTGTCAGGATACTTTCTACATATCCTGAAGAATACATCGCATCGACCCCCGAGCAGTCTGTCCATTCGACCGTATATATGCAGCAACCCGTCTCAGAGGGTGATACGACTCACTTCGAGTGTGTCGTGGCTTATGAGGCCCGCGGTCAGTATTTCACGCCTGACTTTATCCGCGCCAATATCAAGGATTATGACCGCGATTCTGAGGTCTATAAGAAATATACCGCTTTTGAGGCGCCGCATATAATCAATCTTGACACACTTGCCCGTCAGATTGTAGGTGACGAGACCGATCCTTACAAGTCAAGTGAATTAGTATATGATTATATAATCAACCGCTATCCGTGGGCCGGCGCACGCGAGTACAGCACCATCAGCTGCATCCCGGCCTATGTCGTCCGTGAGGGACACGGCGACTGCGGACAGGTCGGTCTGCTTTATATCTCGCTGATGCGCTCACTCGGCATACCCGCGCGTTGGGAGAGCGGATGGATGATACATCCCGGAGAGAAGAATCTCCATGACTGGGCCGAGGTATATTTTGAAGGTGTCGGCTGGGTGCCTGTCGACGTGTCGTTCGGACGTTATGTCAACTCCGGCGACAAGGCTATCGAAAAATTTTATTCGACCGGTATGGATGCTCACCGTCTCGCGTCTAATCTCGGAGTTTGCGGTGCGCTGTACCCGCCTAAGAAATTTGTGCGTTCGGAGACTGTCGACTTTCAGCTCGGCGAGGTTGAGTCTACAAAAGGCAATCTTTTTTATCCGGCATGGGATTTGCACATGGAACTCATTTCAGTAACACCTAAAGCTGTCAAGTGATGAGACGTAACGTACTTTTCGGGTTTGCGATGCTGGCCGCTGTCGCCCCCGCCTGTCTGTTTGCAGCCGAATCTGACATCACTCGGGCTCTTGGTGTGGTCGACGCTGTCAAGACTCGTCTCGCGCCTGACAAACGACAGATTATATATGATGTTAAAGTCGAGCCTGCATCAGACGGACGTGTTCTTATAGACGGCACCATATCGGAGGGCGACGTAGCAGATTCGCTTGTCGCCGCGTTGGATGCCGCCGGGCTGCCGTATATTAATTCGGTTTCTGTCTCGCCATCTGATCGCTGGGCACTTCCCAAAATAGCGGTTGCCAATATGCGCACGACGCCCGGTCATGGCGCCGAAATGGCTTCGCAGGCTCTGATGGGCATGCCGTTGCGCCTTTTGGAGAAACAAGGCGACTGGTGGGGCGTGCAATCACCTGACGGTTATATAGCTTGGGTCGTCGATAACTCGCTGGCTTTTAAAACTGATGATGAAATGAAAAAATGGCGCTCGGCTCCTCGCATGGTCGTCACTTCTATCTATCAGACACGTGCCTATGCGTC
This sequence comes from uncultured Bacteroidales bacterium, assembly GCA_965143025.1. Lineage (GTDB taxonomy): Bacteria > Bacteroidota > Bacteroidia > Bacteroidales > Muribaculaceae > CAG-873. Next base: position 72,505 of record CBCSTG010000005.1, on the reverse strand, counting down.
GCCCGCATCCTCCGGTGTGCGCGATGTTGTCACTGACCTTGTCAACGGCGATATTGTCGAACTTGCCTCATCAAAGGCCGAAAAAGGGCGACTCCGCGTCATTCTTCCCGACGGACGCGAAGGGTGGATTGCATCTGCCGACGTCACTCCGATTTCCGAATGGGCTGCACAAAATTTTGACGCGCAGCGCATTCTCGACATGGCTTACTCTATGGAAGGTCAGCCCTATCTTTGGGGCGGTACTTCGACCAAGAGCCTTGACTGCTCGGGTCTGGCCAAAGTTTCATATCTCTCAAACGGCATTATCTTGCGTCGCGACGCTTCGCAGCAGGCGCTTACAGGCCGACGTATCGAGGCCAGCGACTGGCGTGACTGCCGCGCCGGCGACCTTCTTTTCTTTGGCAATGCCAAGACAGGCCGTGTCACACATGTCGCCATCTACGATAGCAACGGCGATTATGTCCACTCATCAGGCCGCGTAAAACGCAACAGTGTCGACCCATCGTCGCCGGCATACCTTACGACGCCATTCCTCCACGCTGTTCGTATCGACGGCTGTGAAGGGACCGATGGCATCACTCTGGCACGCAACCATCCATGGTATTTTAATCTATAAACGACACCTTAAACCATCTAAAACTTACACAGCAATGGACCGCAGAAAATTTCTACGCACAACAGCGCTCGGCGCCGCAATGGCCGCCGTGTCGCCAATATCATTCTCGGCCTTCGGACAGGCCACAAAACAAACCGGACGCTCGGGGCGCCTCAATCTTTCGTTCGAGCCTTATGAGCTAAAACTTCGTCATGCGTTCAATCTTGCCAAATCGCAGCGCACGACAACACCTGACGTACAGGTCAAATTAGAGTGCGACGGCTTCACCGGCTATGGCGAGGCGTCTATGCCGCCATATCTCGGGGAGTCGGTTGACTCGGTCTGCACGTTCCTCAACAAACTCGACCTCGGTCAGTTTGCCGACCCTTTCCGCATCGAGGATATACATGCCTACATGGAAAGCGTGGCTCCCAACAATCGCGCAGCCAAGGCTTCGGTCGATATCGCGCTTCATGACCTGCTCGGCAAGATGATGGGGCAGCCGTGGTATAAAATTTGGGGACTCAATCCAGACAACTGTCCCAATACCTCGTTTACCATCTCTTACGACAAAGACCCTGACGAGATGCGTGCCAAAATCGAGGAGACATCGCCCTTTAAAGTCGTAAAGGTCAAGATGGGCCTTGACCATGACAAGGAGATAGTCAATGCCCTCCGTAAACACACACAGGTGCCTATCTGTGTCGACGCCAATCAGGGTTGGAATGACAAAGAAAAAGCTCTCGAGATGTGTCATTGGCTTGCCGAACGCAACTGTCTGTTTGTAGAGCAACCTATGCCGAAAGAGATGATTGACGAAACGGCATGGCTGCGTGAGCGTTCGCCTCTGCCCATCATCGCCGATGAGTTTCTGCAGCGTCTTCCCGATGTCCGCCGCGCCGCTCAGGCCTATGACGGCATCAATATCAAGCTGATGAAGAGCACCGGTATGCACGAGGCATATCAGATGGCTGTGCTGGCGCGTGCGCTCGGCATGAAAGTGATGCTCGGCTGCATGACCGAGACCTCATGTGCGGTGACAGCTGCCGCACAACTGTCACCGATGGTCGACTGGGCTGACCTTGACGGCAACCTTCTGATTGCCAATGATCGCTTTGACGGCATCAAGATTGTAGACGGCAAGGTCACGATACCCGACCGTCCCGGCATCGGTGTCGAGCTCCTCTAATGATAAGCCCCCGAAGGGTCGATATATAATGAAGTATGACAATTTGCGGACGCTAAATTTGCGAGGTTAAAAAATAATTTTTAAATTTGCACTCCGAATTGTGGAATATAAACAAGAAAATTACATACAGCAATGAAAAGAACATTTCAACCCTCTAACCGCAAAAGAGTTAACAAACACGGTTTCCGTGAAAGAATGTCGACCCCCGATGGCCGTAAAGTTCTGGCTCGCCGCCGTGCAAAAGGTCGTGCCCGCCTGACTGTATCTGATTCGATTGCAAGCAAGTAATCAGTAATCACACATAACAATGCGCTGCAAGTCTCTTTACCGGGACATTGCGGCGCATTTGTTATTTTAAATAACTACAACAAATCATTTTTAAGCATTTTGGGCATTTATGTGATATAATTGACCGGGATACTGCTGTGAAATTATGTTAATTTTGTATTAATGATTGGGTGAAATTGCTTCTTCCACAATTGAATTTATTATATTTGCAGGTATAATAACACACATTTGCTTATATTAAGATAAATCGTAACTGCTATCAGCAAAATCTCTAATTTATCAATTCATATCACATTTATATTATTAAAGTTTTAAAATCAATCAAATGAAGAACAAATTCTTTTATTTGTGCGCAGCTGCCGCGCTGACCCTTGGCTTCTCGGCATGCTCAAGTGAAGATGCTCCCGAGGCTGTTGTAGCTGCAGGCGATGCTAACGTCACTTTCACTGCTCAACTCCCCAATGAGCTCGGCTCACGTGCTTTCGGTGACGGTAAAACCGCTACCAAGCTCTCTTACTATGTCTATGAGACCGGCGTAAATCCCAAAAAGGCAATTATCGCAACAGGCGAGGCAGGCGTTGAGGAAGAAACTTTTGACAAAACGACTCTGACCGCCAATGTTACACTCCGTCTCGTTAACGGTAAGACTTATGACATCGTTTTCTGGGCTCATGCTGACGGTGCTACCTATTACACTTACGACAAGGGTGCCCAGACCATCACTGTTGACTACGATGACGTTAACTCTAACGCCGAAGATCGCGACGCCTTCTTCAACGTTCGCAAATCTCTCGCCGTTAACGGTGCTATCAACGAGACTATCGAGCTCCGTCGTCCCTTCGCTCAGGTTAACTTCGGTACTGACGACCTCGAGGAAACCGCTGTTAAAGATGCTTATGCAGCAGGCGTCCAGACTGTGCTTAAAACTAAGGCTTACAATAAAATTAATCTTTTCGACGGCTCTGTTGATGAAAATGACCTTGTTGATGTTACTTACAAAATTGCTGCCCTTCCTGATGCTACAAAAGAGGAATTCCCCTATGAGCCCGCTACTTACAAATATCTGTCGATGAACTACCTGCTCGCCGCTGCTGATCAGGAGATTGTAGACATGGACTTCGAGATGTATAACGGCACTACTCTCATCAACACACTTGATGTAAACTTCGTGCCCGTTCGTCGTAACTATCAGACCAACATCTTCGGCTCACTCCTCACATCTTCAGCCGACTTTAAAGTCATCATCAAACCCGCTTTCATCGACCCCGATTACAACCATGAGTACGGCGAGGCTGTCAGCACTGCCGCTGATCTGAAAGCCGTTATCGAAAAAGGTGGTGCATGCGTTCTTTCAGGAGACATTGCTATTCCTGAGGCTCTGAATGTTCCTGCCGGCAAGACTGTAGAACTTAATCTCAATGGTCACAAGATTACCAACAATGGCGCTGGCTATGCAATCGAAGTAAACGGCACTTGCACAATCAAGGGCAATGGTACGGTTTACGGTGGCACAGGCGCCGATAATCAGGCTGTGCATGTCAAGAGCGGTGCTGTCTGCAATATCGAGGGCGGCTCTTTCAACGTTGGTCCTGATGCTAACGGTCTCGGCAATTCTTGCATCGAGGCTACCGGCAATGCAGTAGTCAATATCTTGGGCGGCACATTCTCAAGCGAGGCTGCCTATCGTGGCAAGTATTATGTGCTTAATATAACAAATGGCTCAGCTGCAAAATTTAATGTTACCGGCGGTAAGTTTGTTAATTACGATCCCGCTACAGGCGATGACCATGATGGTGGCAATTGGGTTGCAGAAGGCTATAAGAGCCAGAAAATTGAAGGCTCAAATCCCGAGACTTGGGAAGTTGTTAAAGCCGAATAATCTTACTGTTTAGATATCCACTTACAAGACGGCAGACCGTTATGGCCTGCCGTCTTTGCGTTAATATGGTAAATTATGGAGAGAGTGAATGGATGCGCTAATAATGCGTAAACTATTGAAATTTTAGGGGTATACCGGAGCTGTCTTAAGCAGCGTCGGCATGTATAACGTGGTCACCTGCATAGGGAAAAACCCTATACTCAGGTCCCCGGCGTTTCTTTCGTCAGAGTCCGGCGAAAAATGCGCTCAACTATCTGGGCGATAGCGCCGTCGCCGGTGACATTGCATGCCGTGCCAAAGCTGTCCATGGCGATGTAGAGCGCTATCATCAGCGCGTTGTCGGCCTCGCTGAAACCGAGCATCGATGACAGCAGGCCGAGCGACGCCATGATGGCGCCCCCGGGCACTCCGGGTGCGGCGACTATCGTGATGCCGAGCATGGCGACGAAGCCGGCGAACATGGCCGTGTCGTATGGCATAGAGTGAGTGATCATTAGCGCCAGTGCACAGGCCACAATCTTGAGCGTTGAGCCTGACATGTGGATTGTCGCGCAGAGCGGGACTACAAATCCGGCGACATCTTTGTTGACACCCATTGCTATAGTCTGACGGAGTGTGACAGGAATGGTCGCGGCCGACGACTGTGTGCCCAAGGCGGTGAAATAGGCAGGCATCATGGTCCAGAGGGCCCGGAACGGATTGCGGCGTGAGAAAAGTGATGCGATGCAGTATTGAAGTACGAGTAGACCGATGTGCAGTGCGAAGATGACCAAGATGATTTTTATAAATGTCGACAGAACGGATGCGACCTGTCCGGACACGGTCATTGATACGAATATGCCGAGGATATAGAGTGGCAGCAATGGGATGATGACGCGGCGGATGACTAACTCGATGACGAGACGGAAATCTTCGAGGCCGTTGCGGAGCGAGTCGCGCCCGTTGAGAAAGGCCACGCCGAGACCAAGCACAAAGGCAAGCACAAGTGCAGTCATGACGTTCATCAGCGGGGCAATCTCGATGGTGAAGAAGGGCGAAGGCGCCTTGGCCGAGGCTTCGTCCAAGATGTAGGCATCGGCCGAGATGAGCGATGGGAAGGTTGCGTCGGCCGTGAAGTAGGCGAGCATACCTGAGCCAAAGGTCATAAGATAAGCTATTAAGGCTGTGACGGCGAGCATTTTGCCTGCATTGCGTCCAATATCTGCAATAGCCGGGGCCACAAAGCCGATGATAAGCAGCGGTATGATAAAACCGAGAAATGCACTGAAAACTGCATTGAAAGTCGCCAATGAACGCGACAGCCAGTCGGGTGAGATAAAGCCGAGGCCGATGCCCAAGGCTATGGCGATGATGATGCGAGGGAGCAGGCCGATTTTGATTTTGTGGCTCGGTTTTGTCATGATATGTATATTTTGAGAGTAGTGTGAGACGAGGCGTGTTGCCGGTCAGTCAGCGACGGCAGAGTTGTCGTCATTAGTGTCGGCGGGGACAAGCCGGGCTGAAAGTTCCCATAACCCGTAAATCGGGAGGAAGACCGCAAACAGCGAGAACGGGTCGCCTGTCGGGGTAATGATGGCGGCGACTATCAGAAGGCTGACAATGGCATGGCGACGGTATTTTTTGAAGAATGAGCGACGCATAAGGCCGGTTTTGCCGAGCAGCCAGCAAAGCAGCGGAAGCTCGAAGACGGCTCCCATCAGCAAAATGACTGTGAAGAAGTTGTCCATATAGGAGTCGAGCGACACGAGACCTGTGATGCGATCGCTGAGTGAATACTCGGCTAAGAATCTGACCGCAAGCGGGAAGACGAGAAAGTAGCCGGCGGCCACGCCGAGATAGAACATAAGGTTGCCGAAGAAAAAGGCGCGACGAGCGTTGCGTTTCTCGTTTTCGTATAATGCCGGCTCGACAAAAGTCCACAGCAGATATATAATGATAGGAAATCCTATGATGCATGCCATCCAGCACGAGGCCGACATGTGTATGAAAAATTGGGAAGTCAACTGCATGCTGACAAGGTCTACACTGAAGTCAGAAGACCGGCCGATTCCCTCAATGAGCGATGAGCCGGCCAGCATGTCAAGGAGGCGATATAAAGGGAAATCGCCGTTGCATGGTGCAAGCACGACATGGTCGAAGAACCATGGCATGACGATGAATGATCCGACTCCGAGCGCAAAAATCACGACGGCAATTCTGACGAGCACCGAGCGGAGCGCGTCAAAATGATCCCAGAATGTCATGTCGCTGTCAGACATCGGCGAGAGATAAGGATGGAGTGGGGGACTGTCTTATTCTTTGTCAGATTTAGTGCTGTCAGAGCCCGGTTTGTCGGCGTCCTTATCGAGAGGTTTGTTTATTTCGGCTTTGGCCTCCTCGAGTCCTTGTTTGAAACTATGGACACCTTTGCCGAGTCCGCGCATCAATTCCGGTATTTTTTTACCGCCGAAGAGCAACAGTATTACAAGTACGATGATAATCAGCTGCCAGCCGCGGATATTGCCGAGAAAAACGGGTATGAGATAGAGAAGATTCATAATGATAATGAGCAATTGGAGAAAAAAATCTTTAATTGGTCTGTAAAGATACTATTTATTTCTGAAAAATGCCTAACTTTGCGCTGTCTTTATAACCTGTTAAGATTTATATTATAAAAAGAAATGAAAGCTTACGTTTTTCCCGGCCAGGGCGCACAGTTTGTCGGAATGGGCAAAGACCTGTATGACAACAACCCCGAGGCTCGTGAACTTTTTGAAAAAGCAAACGAAATTCTTGGTTTCCGCATTACAGACCTTATGTTTGAAGGTACTGACGAGGACCTCCGCAAGACATCGGTCACACAGCCCGCGATTTTTCTTCATTCGGTAATTCTCGCTAAGTCTCTTGGCGACGAATTCCGTCCGGATATGACAGCCGGCCACTCGCTCGGCGAATTTTCAGCTCTTGTCGCTGCCGGAGCTCTCAGCTTTGAGGACGGCCTGCGCCTTGTAGCCGCCCGTGCCGAGGCCATGCAGAAAGCTTGCGAAATCAATCCGTCGACAATGGCAGCCGTCCTCGCCCTCCCCGACGAAAAAGTCGAGGAACTTTGCGCTGAGGTAAACGGTACGGTCGTGTGTGCCAACTATAACTGTCCCGGTCAGCTTGTAATTTCAGGCGAAATCGAGGCTATCGACGCTGCATGTGAGAAAATGCTCGCAGCCGGTGCGAAACGAGCTCTCAAACTTAAAGTAGGCGGCGGTTTCCACTCGCCGTGCATGGAGCCGGCACGTGCGGAGCTCGCCGAGGCTATCGAGCACACAACATTCTCTGTCCCCACCTGTCCCGTATACCAGAATGTCGACGCCCTTCCTCATACCGATCCCGCAGAAATCAAAGCCAATCTTATCGCTCAGCTCACCGCTCCCGTGCGCTGGACTCAGACTGTCAAGAATATGATTGCCGACGGTGCCACAGAGTTTGTTGAACTCGGTCCGGGCAAAGTGCTGCAGGGTCTCGTCGCCAAAATCAACCGCGACGTCACCGTCAGCGGCCTCCAGTAATCATCGCCGGTCAGCGTTTTTTGCAGTAACCCGTGACACGGATTTTGCAGTAACCGTCGACTCAGGTTTTTGCAGTAGAATAAGAAATCTCACGCGATAACATCGCTTCAAAAGCTAGGCGCTCCCGACCGGCCCAACGCAGCCCGGGAGCGCCAATTTTTTTATTATGGCTATGATAGCTAAATTAGCTATTATAGCTAAAATAGCTAATTTATTACCACAAATTAAACCTGTAACCGACCGATGCCTCTATGCTCAGCACGGCGGTTGCCATTGTGTGGTCTTTATCATATACAAGATTAGCATCCATGCGGCCTATTACGCCCGCAAACCACCGCTTGTTGTTCCACACCACTGACAGCGCCGCGCGGTTGGTCAGCGCAAACGAGTTGCGCTTCATCTCAGAGTTGATGGAGCCGTGGCGCAGACCGATAATCGGTGACTCGGTGACGCCGAGCACCCAGTGGCGTGCGAAAACCCAGTTGTAGCCATAGCCGAGACGGAAGGCATAGTCATCTGTTGCGACTTGATAATGATAGCCAATCCAGTTCTCGGGCAACTCCTCGCGCATGCTGCGGGGAAGACTGCTGAAATCAAAATCATATTTGGAGTTTGCAAACGATAGTCCGGCGTAGAACGACCCTTGGCTGCGCTTTTGCACCTTACTGAAATTGAAGGCCGCAGCCTGTGAGTAACGCTTGTGGTTAAAGAAATAATATGTGTCAAGATGCCAAGATGATGTGCTTATGCCGTCAAAAGGCATATCAAGGTGTTGGACGGCATTTGGACGTCCGAAGCGTTTGATTTTGGTGCCGACGTCGTTATTGACATACGACCATTCGGCGGCGAATAGACTGCAGTTAAACCCGAAGTTAAAGCGTTGGCGCGTAAGGCGGTTGCCCGTGATGAGGTTGCTGACGTTGATATCATAGCCGGCGCTGACGGCCATATAAGTAAGATGCAGACCGACCGTCGTCGACGGGTCTGACAGCATATACATCTTCAGGTCGTTGGGAAGGTAGAAATTGTAGGTGTCAGACCAGCTCTCGGTCTTAAACTTGATGTTGAACTTATACCCCGTTCCGACCACATATGCCGAGTCGTAGCTGTTGAAAAACTTGTCTCCCCAACGATAGACACCCACACAAAACCGTGGAAACCGCCCCCACTCGGCGATAGAGTCGAGTGCAAACGACACAGCTCCGGCGGTCTGTGTGACCGTGAACAGTGTGATTACTAACGTCAATATTTTCAGCGTTCTCTTCAATATCTCCGTTTATGCAGGACCTATATATTAAAAGTATATGCAAAATTACATTTTTTTGACTACTTGGTCATGCTCGCTGTCTCATTTTTGATTATTTAAAGTAAAAATGCTTAACTTTGCAGCCGTATAAGACATCGTCACTTATTTCCCCTTTCTATCATATTTATGCAAGAGAAAATAATTATTCTTGATTTTGGGTCACAGACAACACAGTTGATCGGACGCCGTGTGCGCGAGCTCAATATGTATTGCGAGATTGTCCCTTATAACAAATTTCCGCACGACGACCCGTCGGTCATCGGCGTGATACTTTCGGGCAGCCCCTTCTCGGTCTATGACTCCAAGGCGTTCAAGACAGATCTCGCGCGTCTGCGCGGACACTTGCCCGTCCTCGGCATCTGCTACGGCGCTCAGCTTATGGCTTACGAGGCCGGCGGCTCTGTCGAGCCGGCCGCCTCACGCGAATATGGCCGCGCCATCCTCTCTGAGATTAACGCCGCCGACCCGTTGCTCAAAGGCATCGAGACCGGCGCGCAGGTGTGGATGAGCCACGGCGATACCATCACACGTCTGCCTGACGACTTCGAGGTCATAGCTTCGACCGCCGAGGTGCGCTGCGCCGCCTATCACGTCCGCGGCGAGAAGATATGGGGCGTGCAGTTTCACCCCGAGGTGTTCCACTCGACTTGCGGCCTCGACCTGCTGCGCAACTTCGTCGCCGACATCTGCGGCGGCAAGCAGGACTGGAGCGCCGAGTCGTTTATAGATACGACAGTCGCCGCCTTACGTGAGCAGTTAGGCAACGACAAAGTCGTGCTCGGTCTCAGCGGCGGTGTTGACTCGTCAGTGGCAGCCGTTCTGCTTAACCGCGCAATAGGCCACAATCTGATCTGTATATTCGTCGATCACGGCATGCTCCGCAAGAACGAGTTTGCCGACGTGCTCCGCGACTACGAGTGTCTCGGCCTGAATGTCATCGGCGTTGACGCATCAGAGCGTTTCTTCAAGGAGCTCGCCGGCGTGACCGAGCCTGAGCGCAAGCGCAAGATCATCGGCAAAGGATTTATTGACGTTTTCGACGAGGAGGCTCATAAAATCAAGGATGTTAAATGGCTCGCGCAGGGCACTATTTACCCCGACTGCATCGAGTCGCTGTCTATTACAGGCATGGTCATAAAGAGCCACCACAACGTCGGCGGTCTCCCCGAGAAGATGAATCTCAAGCTCTGCGAGCCTCTGCGACTGCTCTTTAAAGACGAGGTGCGCGCCGTAGGCCGCTCGCTCGGCATGCCCGAACATCTTATCAAGCGCCATCCCTTCCCCGGTCCCGGTCTCGCCGTCCGTATCCTCGGCGACATCACCCGCGAGAAAGTCGAGATACTCCAGAACGCCGACGACATCTTCATCCGCGGTCTGCGCGAGTGGGGGCTATATGACAAGGTATGGCAGGCCGGCGTTATTCTGTTGCCCGTGCAAAGTGTGGGCGTCATGGGCGATGAGCGCACATACGAGCGCGCCGTCGCTCTGCGTGCCGTCACCTCGACCGACGCCATGACCGCCGACTGGGCTCATTTGCCTTATGAGTTCCTCGCCAAAGTCTCAAACGAGATTATCAACACTGTTCGCGGCGTCAACCGCGTCTGCTACGACATTTCTTCCAAACCACCGGCAACAATCGAGTGGGAATAAATACATTATAAAAATTCCGCAGGCGTTCAATGTCTGCGGAATTTTTTTTATGATTGCATGCCATTCGAGTTTTTGTGGCATGTCTGATAAATCGTTATATTCGTTATCGACGCTCAATGCGTTTGACGCCTTTGCGGATTTTCTCGACTTCGTGGAGTGTGGCGATTGCTGCTAAAAGAGTTACGGCCTGAAAAGCGAGATGGATAAAGAAGTGTTTATGGCCGTGATGGCCGTGGCAATGGTCTTTCATATCTGTTATGTTTTTAGAGTTGTTATACTCTAAAAACATCTTCCGGGGGCGAGAGTTTGCCTGTTAAGATACTTTATGATTATATAAAAATCCCGGGAGTCCGCACGGCACGGCTCCCGGGATTTTGTAATGAGTTAGATTGCTCAAATAAGCTGGAGCATCTTGTTGAATGCGGCCTCAAGGCCTTCGGCATTTTTGCCGCCGGCTTGAGCAAATCCGGGCTGGCCGCCACCACCGCCTTTGATTTCTTTGGCAGCCTCTCGCACGATGACCGATGCGTTTTTGCCTTCTTTGACAAGGTCTTCGGTCACCATTACAGTGAGCAGGGGTTTGCCTGACGGGTCGGAAGTGGCCGCGAGGAAAACAGTGGGCTCATTGACACGCGCACGGATGTTGAAGGCAACGCCCTTCACCAAATCCGGAAGACGAATGCCTTTTAGAACGACTACTTTTATGCCGTGTTCGACGGTTGCCTTGGCGAGCGCTTCGGTTGCAATATTGTTTACGCGCTCATTAAAGTAGTCTTCGGCCTGACGGCGCAGCTCGGCGTTCTCCTCGATAGAGCGGCGCAGAGCGGCGACTACGTCGGGTGCGTTGTTGAACATGGCGGCGATGTCGTGGAGGGTAGATGTCATTTCGTCGATGGCCTTCTCGAGATTCTCGCCTGTGATTGCTTCGATTCGGCGTATGCCGGCAGCAATACTGCTTTCGGAAATAATACGCAGCATGCCGATATTGCCGGTATTGGGCACATGTGTGCCACCGCAGAGCTCGACTGAGTCACCATAGCGAATCACGCGCACCTCGTCACCGTATTTTTCGCCGAAGAGCGCCATAGCGCCCATCTTGCGGGCCTCTTCGATGGGCACGTTGCGATGTTCGTCGCGGGCGATTGCCTCACGTATGCGGCGGTTGACGATATGTTCAACCTTAGATATCTCTTCGGGTGTGAGTTTCTGGAAATGGGAGAAATCAAAACGCAGGACGTCAGGCGACACGAACGAGCCGCGCTGCTCGACATGTGTGCCGAGCACTTCGCGCAGAGCCTCGTGGAGCAGGTGAGTGGCGGTGTGATTGCACGATGTGGCCATGCGTGCCTCGGTGTCGATGCTTGCACGGAAACGTGCGGCCGGAGTGGCGGGCATTTTCTTGGCGAGATGCACGCCGATGCCGTTCTCACGCTTGGTGTCGTAGATTTCGATGGTCTCGCCGGTCTCAAGGTCGGTGAGTGTGCCGCGGTCGCCGACCTGTCCGCCCATTTCGGCATAGAAAGGTGTCTCGGCGAGGATTATCTGATAATATTCGCGATTTTTCTGTTTAACGCGACGGTAGCGAAGTATCTCGGTCTCGACACTTGTCTCGTCGTAGCCGACAAATTTCTGCTCGCCTTCATGGACTGTAATCCAGTCTGTAGCCTCAACGGCGGCGGCATTGCGGGCGCGCTGTTTCTGAGCCTCCATTTCGGCGTCAAACTCGGCCTGATTGAGAGTCATGCCGTTCTCTTTGAGGATAAGCAGGGTGAGGTCGAGGGGGAAGCCGTAAGTGTCGTAGAGTGTGAAAGCCTGTTTGCCTGAAATCATGTCAAGGCCTTTGGCTCGTGCGCTCTGCATGGCGTCGTCGAGCATACGTATGCCGTTCTCGAGTGTGCGCAGGAAAGCATCTTCTTCTTCTTTGATTACTTTCATGATGAGGTCGCGCTGCGAGACAATTTCGGGGTAGGCATCGCCCATGCTTTCGATGAGGGTGTCGACGAGGCGGTACATGAATGCACTCTTCTGACCGAGGAACGTATAGGCGTAGCGTACGGCGCGGCGCAGGATGCGTCGGATGACGTAGCCGGCTTTGGCGTTGCCGGGCAACTGCGAGTCGGCGATAGAGAAGGCGATGGTGCGTACATGGTCGGCGATGACGCGCATGGCTATGTCGACCTTTTTGTCCTCGCCGTATTTGAGACCTGATAGTGACGAGATTTTGTCAATCAGAGGCGTGAACACGTCAGTGTCATAGTTAGAGCGTTTGCCCTGCAGAGCCATGCAAAGGCGCTCGAATCCCATGCCGGTGTCGATTACCTTGGCGGGGAGCGGCTCGAGCGAGCCGTCGGCCTTGCGGTTAAACTGCATGAACACAAGATTCCATATCTCTATCACCTGGGGATGGTCTTTGTTGACGAGAGATGCACCGTCGACAGCAGCACGCTCCTCGTCGGTGCGCAGGTCAATGTGTATTTCCGAGCAGGGACCGCAGGGGCCGGTATCACCCATTTCCCAGAAATTGTCATGCTTGTTGCCGTTGATGATATGAGACAGAGGCAGATTTTTGCTCCAGATTTCGGCGGCTTCGTCGTCGCGGGAGAGGCCTTCGTCCGGAGCGCCTTCGAAGACTGTAGCGTAGAGTCTCTCGGGGTCGAGCTTAAGCACATCTACAAGATACTCCCAAGCCCAACTGATCGCTTCTTTCTTGAAGTAGTCGCCAAACGACCAGTTGCCGAGCATCTCAAACATGGTGTGATGGTATGTATCCATGCCGACTTCCTCGAGGTCGTTGTGCTTGCCGCTGACACGCAGACATTTCTGTGAGTCGGCTACACGTGTGTATTTAGGGGCTTTGTTGCCGAGGATAATATCTTTAAACTGATTCATACCCGCGTTGGTAAACATAAGAGTGGGGTCGTCTTTGATTACCATCGGGGCGGAGGGGACGATGTGGTGTCCTTTGCTTTTGAAAAAGTCTTTGTAAGACTCGCGGATTTCTTTAGCAGTCAACATTTTAAAAAGTTGCTTGGTCTATGAGTGTTGTTATTTTCCGAGATATTTGCTTACTTTGCGTAATAATCTGCAAAAGTAGTCAGAACTTATTATTTTTGCAAGAAATCCGGCTGTTAACTGCTCTGTCACTTAATATCCGGCCTCTGAAATCTCTTTTATGAGCCCTAAAGCCTTCTACCGATATAATCCGACGACCGAGCGTTATGACCGCGTATATCCTTCGCGGCGTGCGCGCATCATGGCTGCAATCAGGCAGTCGGCGGTCGGTATTGTTGTAGCCGCAGTTACGCTTGTCGGTGTTTACAGCTTTTTCGAGATGCCGCGTGAGCGCGCTCTGAGGCAGGAGAAAGAACAGATAGAAACTCAGATAGACCTTCTCAACCGCCGTGCGGATGAGGCTCTTGCCGTGATGGAAGATCTTGCCGCTCGTGACAATAATTTTTATAGGGTAATGATGCAGGCCGAGCCGGTCAGCTATGCCCACCGTTATGCCGGTCTTGAGCGTCGACGTAATTATAATGCACTTGACTCGATGTCTGACCCTGAGATATTGCGCGCGTCGACAGACCGCATCGACCGTCTCGAGCGGATGATTTACACTCAGAGCAAATCATTTGATTTTTTGGCGACACAGGCTTCTTCACTCAAGGAGCGTGCAGCGAGCATCCCGGCGATACAGCCGATTTCCGAGAAATTTTTGCGTGCGATGGCTTCGGGCTATGGTTACAGGCGAGACCCGATATACGGTACCGGCAAGTTTCATGAAGGTATGGATTTCTCGTCGCCCGTTGGTACACCGGTTTACGCCACAGGTGATGGTAAAGTCACCACGGCCAAGTGGCAGAGCGCTTATGGCAATCTCGTCGAGCTCGACCACGGATACAATTACACGACGCGATATGCACATCTTTCGCAGATACTTGTCAAACCGGGCCAGACCGTCAAACGCGGCGATATCATAGGCAAGGTGGGCAATACGGGTAAATCGACCGGCCCGCACCTTCATTATGAAGTGCGACTAAAAGGACAGCCGCAGAATCCCGTCAATTATTATTTTTATGACCTTACTCCTGAGGAATATGACGAAATGATACGTCAGGCCGAGAATGCGGGTCACGTCATGGACTAATCTTAAAAATGCTATGGAACAGGATTTAGACAAGAAGTATTATAAAATCAGCGAGGTGGCCGAAATCGTCGGACTGCCGTGCTCGACACTCCGTTTCTGGGAGAGCCGCTTCACCATTATCAAGCCTAAGCGCAACTCCGGCGGCACGCGCTTTTACACTCCGTCTGACGTCGAGAAAATACGTATGATTTATTATCTTGTCAAAGAGAAGGGCCTCAAACTTGAGGCCGCCGAAAACCAGATACGCCACAATCACAGCGGTGTCAACCGTCGTTTTGAGGCAATAGACCGGCTGAAATCAATTCGTGCCGACCTCGTCGGGTTGCTCAAAGCATTTGATACGATAAAAGGCTCCTGAGGAGCGTCTTATTATTACTCCCCCTCCCCCCAAATAAAAACGCCCTGTCTCAGAGATTATTCTCGTTTAGACAGGGCGTCATCGTTGTCAAGCAGCTGACACGATTGATATATCCTTGTGTGGGGGTAAATTATTTCTTTTTAGCGATACGGAAGATTGTGCCTTCGATAAGCGAAACGTAGATGTCGCCCGTGGTGGGGTCGACGTCGATGCCGTTGATTTCGCTGACTCCGAGGGGTAGACTCCAGATGACTTTCTTAGCGACGGGGTCGACGGCGGTGACTATGCCGCGGCGTGAGCCGGCGTAGACCACTCCGTCACGCTCGGCGATTACTGTCGGTGCATGCTCGTAGCCGAGACCCATGTCGACGGTGAATATCTCTTTGAAGTCGGGTGTCGTCGCGTCGACTGCCACTAATTCGCCGTCCATGGTTTTGGCGTAGACGCGGGTGAGGTCTTCGCTGTGGCCAAGGCTTTCGCGATAGCGGTGACTGTTGTCGCGCCAGAGCTGACGGCCTGTGCGGCGGTCGACGGCGGTCATGTATCGGTCGGGGGCGACAACGATGACTTTGTCGTCAGTCACGACTGGTACGACATTGCCCGGGCCGAGCATATTGGCCGTCTTGCCGTTGTTCCACACCCATTTAAGCTTGCCGTTCTTGAGCGAGAGGCAGCGCAGGTTAGTGTCCCATGCGCCGAAGATGACGTCGTCGCCGTCTACGACAGGGGCGGCCTGACAGTAGTTGAATATAGAATCATAGCTCCAGACGAGCGCGCCGTTCTTGGGGTTGCGGCGCTCGAGGCGTTTGTAGGCGCCCTGTATGTAAGCCTTGTCAGTGACAAGACCGTCGGCGACATAGGGACCCTCGGCAGATTTATATGTCTTGACGAGTTTGCCGTTGGCGGGGTTGACAATCATGATGCCGTCGGAGTAGGGTATGGCTACGCGTCCCGACAGCAGGGCTGACGGACGCGAGAAAAGTGACGCGCCGGTCTCGACTGACCATTTGAGCTGCGAGTCTTTTTTGCCGACGGCGCGGGCTGCACCGAGAGAGTTGCCGAAGTATACGTTATCGGCATCAAAGCCGAGGCGCGTGAAGATTGAGGCACTGTCAGCCCAAACTTTCGTTACCTCATAGCCCTCGGGCGAGGTCCATTCGGCTTTCTCGGCGCCCTTGAGGGGCTTAAGCGAAGTGCGTGCGGCCCATGCGAATTTGGGCTGCGGCTTGCTCTCACCCACATTTTTGTTGTAGATATGTATCCACTCGGGAGTGATGTCGAGGATGGCGTAGCCGTAAGTGCCGTCGCGCATGTCGAGGGCGCGTACCATAGCTGCGTCGATGTCACCGCCCTTATATTTCTTCCATGAGTGGTAGTGGCCGTTGATGTGTCCGATGACGGGGTACTGCTCGAGCACTCTGACATAATCCTGCCAGTTGTCCAAGTCTTCCTGCAAGGGATAGTGGTTAAATGAGAGGACGCGTTTGCCGGGTGTCACACGCTCGTCGAGTGTGGATTTAAGCCAATGCAGGTCTTCCTGTTTGATGTGGCCGTCGCCCATCTTCATGAAGGGTCCGCAGTTGATGCCGACGATGACGAGCGAGTCGACTTCGGTGACAAAACGGTCATTGCCCCATATGTCGACAAATGTCTTTGTGGCGCTTTGGCTCCAGTTGTTCTCATGGTTACCGGGGAGCACGAAAATCGGATGGCGGACGGCGTCAAGGATGGATTTAACGTTGTAAAGCTGTTCGTCAGAGCCTTCGTTGGAGAGGTCTCCGTCGACAATTACAAGGTCGAAATCGTTTTTGTTGATTTCTGCGACAGCGACTCTGAGCATTGAGTCACACATATTGCCGGGTGTGACATGCACGTCGCTGAGCACAGCGATGCGTTGGCTGTTTGCGACAAATGCAGTCGCAATTGCAGCTAACGATAATAGTCGTTTTATATTCATTTTGATAAAGATGTAATAAATGGATTTAGTCACTTTAGTTTGTTGCTAAATTAGCGCAAAGCCTCTAACTTAGCAAATATTGTATGGTTAAAATTATTAAATTAATGAATGTAAAACATAAATCGAACGTCATTATTGGCGTGTTGGCTTATGATAAAAAACGGCCGCGTCTCACGACGCAGCCGTCTTTTGGGATGATGACTTCCCCAAGGGGTGGGGAAGTCGGGGATTTGGGGATTTTGATTCTATATGGAGTTGAAGATGATTATTCGGCTCCTTCGTTGAGAATTTCGAGCATCTTGATTGCCGATGCAGGGATGCGTGTGCCGGGGCCGAAGATGGCGGCGACACCGGCTTTGTAGAGGAAGTCATAGTCCTGAGCGGGGATGACACCGCCGGCGGTTACCATGATGTCCTCGCGGCCGAGTTTGCGTAGTTCCTCGATAACCTGCGGGATGAGGGTCTTGTGACCTGCGGCGAGTGACGAAACGCCGAGGATGTGCACATCGTTCTCAACAGCCTGACGGGCGGCTTCGGCCGGAGTCTGGAAGAGCGGGCCCATGTCGACGTCAAATCCACAGTCGGCGTAACCGGTAGCGACAACTTTTGCGCCGCGGTCGTGGCCGTCCTGACCCATTTTTGCAATCATGATACGTGGCTGGCGGCCTTCGCGTTTTGCGAAGTCTGCACACATCTGCTGAGCGCGGATGAAATCGGGATCTTGTTTGGTTTCGTTTGAGTACACGCCTGAAATTGTTCGGATTACTGCTTTATAACGGCCTACGACCTCTTCGCAGGCATCTGAAATCTCACCTAAGGTAGCACGCAGACCGGCAGCTTTGACAGCGAGGTCGAGAAGGTTGCCTTTCTTGGTGCGTACACACTCGGTGATGGCAGCAAGAGCCTCTTTTACCTTGGTCTCGTCGCGATGAGCCTTGACGTCGTTGAGACGGTCAATCTGCTCTTTGCGCACCTCGGTATTGTCGATTTCGAGGATGTCGATGGGGTCTTCGTGGTCGAGACGGTATTTGTTGATGCCGACGATTGTCTGACGTCCCGAGTCGATGCGGGCCTGAGTGCGGGCGGCTGCTTCCTCGATGCGGAGTTTGGGCAGACCGGTCTCGATAGCCTTGGCCATACCGCCGAGCTTCTCGATTTCCTGAATGTGAGCCCATGCGCGCTGAGCGATTTCGTTGGTAAGAGCCTCAACATAATATGAACCGGCCCACGGGTCGATTTCTTTTGTGATAAGGGTCTCTTCCTGAATATAACTCTGGGTGTTACGGGCGATACGTGCCGAGAAGTCGGTGGGCAGCGCGATAGCCTCGTCGAGCGCGTTGGTGTGGAGCGACTGGGTGTGACCCAAAGCGGCGCCCATAGCCTCGATACATGTACGGCCGACGTTGTTGAACGGGTCTTGCTCGGTGAGCGACCAGCCTGATGTCTGAGAGTGGGTGCGGAGGGCGAGTGATTTGGGGTTCTTGGGATTGAACTGTTTTACAATCTTGGCCCACAGCATACGTGCGGCACGCATCTTGGCAATCTCCATGAAGAAGTTCATGCCTATAGCCCAGAAGAAAGACAGACGCGGAGCAAAGGCGTCGATGTCCATGCCGGCGTTGACGCCTGCACGGAGGTATTCGAGACCGTCGGCGAGAGTGTATGCGAGTTCGATGTCACAGGTTGCGCCTGCCTCCTGCATGTGGTAGCCGGAGATTGATATCGAGTTGAACTTGGGCATGTTCTGCGAGGTGTACTCGAAGATGTCTGCGATGATGCGCATCGAGAACTCCGGAGGATAGATATAGGTGTTGCGCACCATAAATTCCTTAAGGATATCGTTCTGGATGGTACCGGCCATCTCCTCGAGTTTGGCGCCCTGCTCAAGACCGGCGTTGATGTAGAAGGCGAGTACGGGAAGCACGGCGCCGTTCATGGTCATCGACACTGACATCTTGTTGAGGGGTATACCGTCGAAGAGCACTTTCATGTCCTCGATAGAGCAGATTGATACACCTGCTTTGCCCACGTCACCGACTACGCGTTCGTGGTCTGCGTCATAGCCGCGGTGTGTGGCGAGGTCAAATGCGACCGAGAGGCCTTTCTGGCCCGAAGCGAGGTTGCGGCGGTAGAATGCGTTAGACTCTGCGGCTGTAGAGAAACCGGCATACTGACGGATAGTCCAAGGACGCAGGGGGTACATGGCGCTGTACGGGCCGCGAAGGAACGGGGGAATACCTGAAACATAGTTGAGGTGCTCGAGGCCTTCGAGGTCGTTTTTAGTATAGATGGGTTTGACGGGGATGAGTTCGGGGGTGAGCCAATCTTCTCCGGCTGCTACGGGAGCATGCTGTGCTCCGAAAGCGTCTTTTGTAATGTCAATTGTTTTGAAATCGGGTTTCATGATGCAAAGAGATTATTTAAGAAGTTTGGCATTGAATGCTTTGAGTGTGTCGAGCACATTGCAGCGCACATGGATAAATTCTGTGATGCCGGCAGCCTTGAGGTCATCGGTGCAGCCGGGAGCGCCGGCAACAACAAACTCGGCGCGGCCGTTGAGATATTTGTAAGCCTCGGGAGCGAGTGTGGCATACTCGTCGTCGCTCGAGCAGAGGACGATGACGTCGGCCTGTTTCTCAAGAGCTGCATCAATACCGGCCTCGACGGTGTCAAAGCCGAGGTTGTCGATAATCTCGTAGCCTGCGCAACCGAAGAAGTTGGTAGAGAACTGTGCGCGGGCCAAACGCATGGCGAGGTTGCCGATGGTCAGCATGAATACTTTGGGACGTTTTGCGGCGGCCTCGGTTGCAAGGCGGAGAGCCTCGAAATCGGTAGCGGCGCGTTTCATCAGCAGAGCTGTGCCTGCGGGCGCCTCTTCAGACTTGTTGCCGCATGAGCAGTGACATGCCTTGTTCTCGATTTTGTCTGCTGCCCGCTCGTTGATGTTGGGATACTGGTTTGTGCCGAGCAGTATCTCTTTGCGACGGGCCACGTCAGTGTGGCGTTTTTCGCAAGATTCGTTGACAGCAGCCTGTATCTTGCCTTCGCTGACAAGTTTGAAGAAGCCTTCTTCGTCAGTGGCGACGAAGAGTTTCCAAGCCTCGTTGGCGATTGACACTGTCAGAGTCTCCACATAATAGCTGCCGCCGGCGGGGTCGACGACTTTGTCAAGATGGCTCTCCTCTTTGAGCAGGAACTGCTGGTTGCGTGCGATGCGCTCCGAGAATGCATCGGGCGTCTTGTAGGGGGTGTCGAAGGGCACAGAAGTGATTGAGTCGACACCGGCCAGTGCTGCCGACATTGCCTCGGTCTGAGAGCGGAGCAGGTTGACGTGAGCGTCGTAAATTGTCTGATTGAATTTTGATGTCGAAGCGTGGACGTGCATCTTGGCTGAATTGGCATCAGCGGGTTTGTAGGCCTCGACAATCTGAGCCCAGAGCATGCGGGCAGCGCGGAACTTGGCAAGCTCCATGAAATAGTTTGACGATACGCCCATGTTGAATTTGATGCGTGAGGCGACTTCGTCTACCGTCAGACCTGCGTCTGTGAGGGCAGTGAGCCACTGTGCGCCCCAAGCGAGGGCATAGCCAAGCTCTTGGAAGATGTATGCGCCGCCGTCGCAGAAAAGTACGGAGTCAACGGCGAGAACACGCAGCGCGGGCACGTCTTTGACAGTCTCCACGAGGGCTTTGGCCTTGTCGACGATGCCGTCATTGAGAGCGGCGCCGTGACGCAGTGCTTTGCGCAGGGGGTTGAAATCGATTGAGCCGTGGAACGTTTTCTCGGCCTTGTTGTCTTTGAGATATTTTACGAGAGCTGCCGCAAGGTCGTTGGCTTTGCAGGGGCAGCAGTTGAAGTTTACTTCAATGGCATTTAAATCGATGCCCTCGAGCAGTGTTGCGACAGTCTGTTCGTTAGCCTCCTCGACTTTGAAACCGAGCGAGTTGACACCTTTGCCGATGACCTCGCGTGCGATTTTGTTTGCTTCGGCAGCGTTGTCGGCAATGATTTCCTGACGTGTCAGCCAGTTGTTGTCGGTGCGTGTGCCGCGGACATAAGGATATTCGCCCGGGAGCGAGTCAGTTGTTTTGAGGTCGGCAATGTCCTCGGCGCGGTAGATGGGCTGGACGTTGAAACCTTCGTTTGTTCTCCAAACCAATTTTTTGTTGAAGTCGGCACCTTTAAGGTCGGCCTCGACTTTGGCTCGCCATTCATCATAGCTTACGCCGGGAAACTGGTCGAACAATTTTTCTTTCTTTTCTGCCATAACTTGTTTGTAAGTGATTGTGCTATAGTGAGATTTAAGTTTGTGCAAATCGTTTTGACGGCGGCCCGATAATGCGGGCCGGTTTAAGCCACGGCAAATTTAATAAACTTTACTCAAAAAGCAAACTTTAAAAAGATGATTTGGATGTCTTGTAGATTCAACCTGCAAGTGATAATGCAAATGGCAAATGAATTTACTGCTTTGGGGGCAATGATGTGCCAAAGTACCTATTACTCCGGAAAATTAATAAGGTCGAAATACATAGCCCTTGTGGGAGAATGTTTATCTTTTTCTGAAAGAAACATAAATCCGCATTTCTCATAGAATGGCACAGCGGCAGAGTATGCATCAACCGTGATGAAGCGACATGCACTTCGACGCATCGTGGCGAAAACATGTTTCACCTGCAAGAGAATAGCCCGGCCTATATGCTTGCCTGCGTAATCTTTGGATATGGCAAGGCGCCCGATTTTGACTGCCGGATATTCCTTGCGTCGTTTTGAATTGGCTACACGGCGGTTAAGTCGGTTCCATAGCTTCTTCTCGCAAGGGTCGAACACAATCTTGTCGTTGAGAATACTATAGTATGCGACAGTCTTGTTCGCTTCGTTGTCTTCGAGCAGATATGTCAACGCCATCATAGATTTGTAGTAATTAATGGCATCAGAAAACAAAAAGTCATTCAAATCGGCATCGCCGCAATCGAATGACTTTATTTGTGTATCGGCATCTATCTGCCGGAAGGTGAATTTGCCAAAGTCCATAATTACATCGGGAATGTGCTTATGGCTTTGAACGCCTCATACGCCTTTCTTGCCTCTTCCTTTTCAGACTTGCTGACGGGAGCGGGATTTGCCATTCTTTTGGCGAAATTTTCGGCGTCTTTGCCCCTTAATACCGGGGTTTCTTTGATTGGTCGTGCCATGTCTGTACTCCTTTTGTTTGTTATCAGATTACAAAGATACAACAAAATTCTGATATATAGAGTTGTAAATCCAAAATTTCTTGCAGTATAGAGGCAGCAAGCGCGCAAGATTGCTAAGTAATAATTTGTTTTATTTTTGAGCTATAAATAAATATGTTTATCTTTGCATAAATATATTAACTAATAATCTGCAATGAAAAAGTATTTGTATTTACTGTTTGCTTTTATTTCGATTTTGTCTGTCAGCTGTAATGACGACGATGACGTTATGGACACCAAACTTATAAAGGGGCAGTGGGAGCTTGTATCGGCTGACAATCCTGACCGCGGCTGTATCTATGACTTCACTACTCAGAGCGAAAACACGTGGTCATGGGGTAAACTCAATACATATTATTTGACAGCTTCCGGCACGCTTGTCCATGACAAAACTTATGACTGGCATGTCTCGGATCCGGCTAACTACGAGACGGTCTATTTAGACATCACGCTGACAGACGAGACTGACGGCGATGATGCGTGGAAGAATACCGAGAACTATATAGTCGAAAGTCTGACCGCCTCAGAAATGATACTCAGCGAAGGTATTGAAACGGGTGTAAAACTGCGCTTTATTCGCCGCAACGATTTGCCGCAATTGCAATAATCACATAAACGTTTAGGCCGCTCCACTGTGCCGTATGGCAGTGGAGCGGTCGTTTTTATGACGGGAAGAGGTACTGACGGATGGCGGCTACGTATTCCTCGAAAGCGCGGCGCCCGGCATCGGTGACACGGCAGACGGTGCGTGTCTTTTTGCCGGCGAATCCTTTTTCGACGCTGATATATCCGGCAGCCGAGAGTTTGTCTAACTGTACGCTGAGATTGCCGGCAGTCGACTCAGTCTTTTCGCGCAGGTAGACGAAATCAGCCTCCTCGACATTCATCAGTATCGACATAACGGCGAGTCGTAACTGGGAGTGCAGCAGAGGATTGAGCTCTTTCATAATCAGGCTTTTTTGATTTTTTTACCGATAACGAATGCCGGAACAACAAACATCAGCAGGAAACATAAGATGTAGAGCGGCAGTATCCATACGATGAGCAGGGGAATCTGACAGGTGCTCAGGGCTATGACTACAAATCCTGCTATCACCGATAATATGCCTCCGAAAACATAGGAGCCCTCATGAAGTATGATGCCCTGCATTGCGGCTCCGAAGCCGACTATGACGAAGGCAAAATAAAACATTGATAACCATGCCTGCGGATAACCGATGATGTTGAATATCGCACACACGATGGTCAGCATAATTGCAATGACACCGACGGTCGTCCAGATGCCGTCGCTGAATGAGTCGATAGCTGTTTTGGCGCCCTTGGTGATACCTGATTTTTTAGCCATAATGACGCTTGCCGGGATGCCGATGGCCGGTATAGCAAACCATACGAGATTAATCAAAGGGTTGTACCGGCCCGACAGAGCCGCGATAAGAACGACAGCCGCGCAGATAATGGAGAGGGCGGCCCACATGACTGAGATGCGCAGGTCAGGCATAGCGACCCGCTGTTTTGAAGTCTGTATCATTTGCGCAATGAGGTCAATGCTCTCTTGAGGTGTAAGTTTTTTGTCTTCCATTTTAGTTTAGTTGTTAAATTTGACAAATCGGTTTATGTTGTAAACCATAAATTGAAAATTAAAAGAGCAAACTCGCGCGTTGTCGCTCTTAATCTGCTGCAAATATAAAGCAGTTTATTTTATAAACCAAATTTTTTAAGGGAAAAGTATGAAAAAATTAATGACGGGGCGATTGGGGACGGCATTTAGCGCTGTAGGCGCAACAGCGCTGCGTGGCAGCGCCGTATGTGAGCCTATGACAAGCTGGCTGTAGGTCAGCGCAGTCATAGGTTAAATCAAAAATAGAAAATGCAGCCTGTAGGGCTGCCGCATCCCAATAGTTTATATTGTCGTTGCGGCGCACCTACAGCGCGCTATATTGAGGAATAGGGTTATAAACCACGGTTGCGCAGCCCGACAGCCTGCTTACCGTGGCCTCAAATACTTTCGCCGCCACGCGGCTGCGACCGCTAACGCGGACGAAATATAGATTACGCAGATTTTAGGACCACAATTTAAGAATCGTAGAATGGCGGAATATCGGGCCGAGTAACCCTATGATTCAATAGGTTGAGTGCCGGAAGTATAGGCAGGCAACCGTATATATTGCTATGTAGAGCGTATTGTTAGCCGAGTATCTGTGCGGCGTGGTCTTTGGTCTTGACTTCTTTGGGGGTGATGATGCGTTTGACGATGCCGTCGGGGCCGATAATGAAGGTGGTGCGCATCGTGCCCATATATTTACGGCCATACATTGATTTTTCGCCCCAGACGCCGAATGCCTCGACAAGCCGGTGGTCGGTGTCGGCGATGAGAGGGAAGGGCAGCTCGTTTTTAGCTATGAATTTCTGATGAGACGCAGCGCTGTCTACGCTGACACCGATTACCTGATAGTCATGATCTAAAAGGTCTGCATAATTGTCGCGCAGATTGCAGGCCTGAGCCGTACAGCCTGAGGTTGAGTCTTTGGGATAGAAGTAAAGTGCGATAGTCTTGCCGGGATAATCGCTCAATCGCACCGGATTGCCGTTTTGGTCATTGCCGAGCAGGTCGGGTATTTTGTCACCGATTGTATACATAGTCAGGAGGGATTGTATTTTTATAATTAATGTATGTTTTACGCTTGTTACAGGCGCATTGTGTGTAGCGTCAGAATCAGAGTATGCGTCGAGCTCCGATATAACGCGAGGAGTAATAGCCTCCGTCGGGATAGTAGTCATAACGGATGCCGCCGGAAGTGGCTGAGTGAATGAATTTGACGGCTCCGTTTTGTTCGACTTCGACAGCAATGCCTACATGACCGACGGTCTTGCCTCCGCGTCTGCCACTGAAAAACAACAAATCGCCGGGCTGAATCCGGTCTCGGCTGACGGGCTCGCCCTGAGTGTACTGTGAGCGTGACGATGCTCCGAGCTGCCGGTCGAAATGGCCGAATACATAACTCGTGAATCCCGAGCAGTCAAATCCTTTGGGCGTCTTGCCGCCACGACGGTAAGGGCGGCCGACAAAACTGTCGGCAAAGTCGATGACATTGAGAGCTTTCAGCTCGCGTTGTGCCGATTCCAACAAAACAAGCTCGGTATCGTCGATAAATACTTTGTCAAGGATATTCTCAACGCCCGCAAGCTCCATAAACGCCTCGTCAGACAGTGAGTCGTCGCGACACTCTGATGTGTTGTGTAACGACGTGGCAACGACAAACGCAACGCACAGGATAATGCGTTTTACGGTTTGTCCGGAAGTCAATATGTGCGTTATGTCGGCCATTTATGACAAAGTTAATCAAATGGCCGCCTTTTGACAAAAATTTAGTAAATTATTAGGATTAATTTACAAAGCTTTGCGATTAGTCTGATGTAAGAATTATCGACGTGTCTTGATGCTGCGCGGCGCGATTATGCGGTCACCGAGATAGCGGGCAAACTCATGTTGAGTCTCTTTGCGGGCTATGTATTCTTTGGTGAGCTCGCGACATTCGTCGACATCGGTTGCCGCAGCGAGACGGTGTTCCATCATGCGTATCTCATAGTCAAGTATGCCGTACATTAGTTCGTAGACAGCACGAGGCACGAGCTCGACGAGTCGGTCGCGCTCGGTCTCGACCCGGGCATATTTTGAGTGTATCTTGCTCAGATGGTGTTTGTCGCTGATGAGTTCGGTTGAAAGGCGGCGTATGTCGTCGTCAGGCGATGAACAAAGGCGTTGTTCGATATAGCTTTCGGCAAATGTGTCAAGTTCGGTCGCATACTGCGTGTCGGCATCGGTGTTGAGACGCAGTTCCAAGGCTTTGATTTCGCTCATGCTCTTTGCTGTGGCGCGGATTCGTTCCTCGCCGGTGGCGATTGTCTCGCGGCGTTGACGGTCAAGCATCTGCTCACGTTCCCGACGGTCATTGTCCCACGAGCTGCGGGTTAGCTGTAGAGCTTCGTTAAAACAACGGGCATAAAGCGGCACGGTGAAGCTGATGCCTTCGTCGCGAAGGCTGCACTCGATGTAGTCGATTACCTTGAGCATGCCTCGCGTCGGATCTTCGCTCTCACATAGGTCGATGACACCGTACTTAAGTGCAAAGCGCAGCAACTGGCGTTCGAACGGCTCAAGAAGTTTTGTGCGCTCGTCTAAAGTGGTAGTCGGAGAGGTCTTTATGTCTGCGACAACGTCGCCGGTTGTGTCCACTGTCTCGGCTTGAGATGTGTCGCCGCCGGCATTTTCGGGCCCGACGATGCTGTCTATGGAGTGGCGTGCCGACTCCTGACGGCGCCGTTTTTCGGCGTTCTCGGCCTGCACGGCTATCAGTTTGGTAAGCTGCGCCATCAGCACTTCCTCAGAGATGTCAAACGAGCGAGAGCACTCGGCGACATAGACTGAGCGTGTGACAGCGTCGGGGATGACCGAAACGGAGCGCAGTATGTCAGTAATGACACGGCTGCGGGCTATGGGGTCGCCGGCCGCATCGGCGAGAAGAATGCGTGTTTTGAAACGTATGAAGTCTGTCTCGTTGGCGGCCAGATACGCCTCTACCTCCTCGGCACTGTGGCTCTGTGCAAATGAGTCGGGGTCGTCTCCGTCGGGCAGCGAGAGCACGCGGACGTTAATGCCCTCGGCGAGTATCATGTCGATGCCGCGCAGCGAGGCCTTGATGCCGGCGGCGTCAGAGTCGTAGATGACGGTGATGTTGTCAGTGAAACGGTGGATTAGCCTGATCTGGCCCTCGGTCAGTGATGTGCCTGACGAGGCGACGACGTTCTCGACTCCGGCCTGATGCATAGAGATGACATCCATGTAGCCCTCGACGAGTATGCACTTGTTTTTGCGCGCTATCGAGTGTTTGGCCTGATATAGCCCGTAGAGCTCGCGGCTCTTGGAATAGATGACCGATTCGGGCGAGTTGACATATTTGGCCACGGTCTTGTCAGAACGCAAGGTGCGGCCGCCGAATGCGACGACTTTGCCCGAAATGCCGTGGACGGGGTAGATGACGCGCCCCTTGAATCGGTCATAGATTTCACCTCGGTCGTTGCGTATGCACAGGCCTGTGTCGACGAGGAAATTTTCGTTGAAACCCTTGGCTTTGGCCGCATTGTATAGGTCGCCAGATTTCTCCAATGCATAACCCAAGTGAAAGCGCGCGATCATGGCGTCGTTGATGCCGCGTTTGCGGAAGTAGGTCAGGCCTATCTCGCGGCCGTCGGCAGTGTCTGTGAGATTATGCTCGAAGTGCTCCATCGCAAACGAGTTGACGGCCAGCATGCCCTCGCGTTGAGTCTCCTGACGGCGCTCCTCGTCGCTCATCTCGTGCTCTACAATCTCTATATTGTATTTTTTTGCGAGATATCTCAGGGCCTCCTGATAGCTCATCTGCTCTATTTCCATGATGAAATTGACCGGTGAGCCGCCTTTGCCGCAGCTGAAACATTTGCAGATGCCCTTTGACTTAGAGACTGAGAATGACGGTGTGCGCTCGTTGTGGAAAGGGCAGAGACCTATATAGTTTGCGCCGCGGCGTTTCAGGCTGACAAAATCGCTGACCACGTCGACGATGTCGGCGGTGTCGAGGATGCGTTGCACGGTTTCGCGGTCAATCTTCTTCATAGCGTTGCAAAGATACGAATAAGTCGAAAGCAAAGCCAAATTAATTTGAGCTTTGCTGAGCGGGAGTATATTGAATGAAAGTATAAAAATCAAGGGAGATTCTCCCGAACCTCCCTTGATTTCTTACACATAGTACTTAATGTTAGATTTATATGTCTATTCCAGATTTGTTTATTATATGAAAAAGCATTTTGTATATTGTCATATCATTTTCCGACACAAAGATAGTGACAAATCGTAATCTTCGCAAAGTCTCTGTGGAGGCCGAAAAATGATAAAATGGCAGAATTTTGTCAAAAAGTAAGTGAAAAACCGTAAGTTTTTGAGTAAATCAGATTAAAAACTTATAATTTTTAATGAAACTGTGGGTTTAACTGACGATTTTCAAAAAGTGAAATAAAGTTAAAACTAAACCATGTTAAAGCATTATGTTTTATAACAGAGTTTTTTGGCTTGTTTTACTCGGGTTTTCTGACTTTTTGACAAAATATATGCTTTATAACATATTTTTAGAGCAAGTCTGAAATAATCGTTTATTTCTCGGCATATATTATATAAGATGTATAGGGAGCGACGGTGCCGCTGATTTTACCGTTTTCTACCTTGAAGGTCGTGCCGTGTACTTCGTCGGTATAGTCTCTGTCGGGCAGGGTGGTGGGCATCACTATGTCGACGGGCGTCGTGGAGAAGCTGACGATGGCTACGCCTTTGTCGCCGCGGGCGATTTCGACGGCCGAGCCTTTGTCGGCGATGTAGAGTTCTTCGGGCTGACCTTTCATCTTGTGGCGGAAGTTATTGACGGCCACAACTTCGGGATGGAAGAACTCATCGTTGCCGCGGGCTCCGATGCGGTTGTTGCCCCAGTAGTTCTCGCGGGTGCTTCCGGCCGGGCGGCTGAAGAAGAGCGGACGACCGTCGCGACGGGCTGTGATTACGGTCCATCCGGCGCGGATGACGCTATCCTCGAGACCGGCCGACTCATGTTGATTGCAGTATGTGTCATGGCTCTCGACCCATGTCACAAGGCGGTTGGGCTCGGCCGTGTGGTGCCAGTCCTTGAGGTTCTCCTTAGTGGCGTCAGCTGCAGCGAGGGCGGCGCGCAGGGCGTGGCCGTAGTTGCTGGCGGTGACGTCAAGATACTCGGTATATTCTTTCTCCTTCACGTTGCGGTCCTGAAGCACCTCGCCGTAGATATAGAGGCTATCGGGCATCAGCAGCGAGAGACCTTTGACCGGTTTGCGACCGAGGGCCACGTCCCAAAAATCATTCTGCTCGGCTTTGCCGTCCAATGGGTCTGAGGGTAGGCCGATATGTTTGGCCGTGTCATATCTGAAACCGCGTGCGCCGAGGCTGATGAGGTCGTTGACATACTGCATGTAGTAGTACTGGAAGTCAGGATTCTCGGTGTTGACGTCAGGCAGACCGCCCATCTCGCCGGTAGTGCACTGCAGACGGTCATTATAGTCTTCGATGGGAGTGAAACCATTGGCATGGAAAAGATTCTCATGTCCGCCGACGGCGCTGTCAAGGTCGGCGAGCACGGCAGTGTGGTCGACCGCCGTGTGGTTGGGCAGAACGTCGACGAGCACGCGGACACCGTATTTGCGGGCGCTGTCACACATGGCTTTGAACGCGTCGCGGTCGCCGAGCATATGGTTGCCTACCTTCCAGTCTGTGGGCTGATAGTAATAATACCATTTGCCCATGACCGAGTCGCCTTCTTCGCTGAAGAGAGCCGGACCGCCGTTGTCACCGACAAAGCATCGCTGGGCGGGCGAGGTCTGCACATAGTCGTAGCCGGCCTCGGCAATCTGATGCATGTTGGCAGCGATGGTGTCAAAAGACCAGCTCCATGCGTGAAGTATCACTTCGCCGCTGTCGTCGCTTTTCTCGACCGGAGAGTTGTTCTTGGGGCCACATGAAGTGTTGAGCATGGCGGCGCAAGCCGCTAATGCAAGTACAAAAGGAGTTTTCATCTATTGATTTAATCGGTTAAGTAAGTGTGATATAATAAATTTCTGTAAAGTTACACACTTTATTTGTGATTTGCAAGACAGAGAGACGTGATGTGTTGCAGTGCCTGAAAAAGATAAATTTTGTCTGGAAAAACTCAAGAAAATCGGGTGAGGCTATTGCGCCGGACAAAAAATAATACTAATTTTGCGCATCAAAAATTCACCCTCGCGGAGAATGAAGACATATCGTTTTTATCTGACCCTGCATACGGCGACTTCGCCGGCATCTCATCTGAAAATGCCGGCACCATCTTCAGCCGGCTCTGCAGGATTTTTTAGTTATAGACGAGATTGAAACGGCACGAGAGCGCTGCCCGGCAACTTCACCTCCGCATACACCAAGAGACTTTACACATTTCTACTAATATACATTACTATGCTAAGGTTTAAAGTTGTCGAAGAAGCGTTTAATCGCAAGGCCATGCCGGTCGAGGTTCCCAAAGAGCGTCCCGAAGTCTATTACGGCTCAAAGGTCTTTAATAATCAGCGCATGTTTGAGTATCTTCCCAAGAAGACTTATGATTCTCTTGTGCATGCGATAGAGAATAAAGAGCCTATCAGCCGCGACATAGCTGACAGTGTGGCCGAGGGCATGAAGCGCTGGGCCATTGATAACGGCGCACGCCACTACACACACTGGTTTCACCCGCTGACCGACGGCACCGCCGAAAAACATGACGCGTTTATCGAGCATGACGGCAAGGGCGGCGTTGTCGAGGAGTTTACCGGCAAACTGCTCGTCCAGCAGGAGGGTGACGCTTCGAGCTTCCCCAATGGTGGCATCCGCAATACTTTCGAGGCCCGCGGTTACTCGGCATGGGACATTTCGTCGCCTGCGTTCATCATCGGCGAGACGCTTTGTATCCCGACAATCTTTATATCTTACACCGGCGAGTCACTCGACTATAAAACTCCGCTGCTGCGCGCCCTCAACAGCGTCGACCGCGCGGCGACAGCCGTAGCGCGTTTCTTTGACCCCGAGGTCAAGCACGTCATCTCATATCTCGGCTGGGAACAGGAATATTTCCTCGTCGACGAGTCAATTTACAGTGCTCGTCCCGACCTTGTAATGACAGGTCGCACACTCATGGGCCACGAGAGCGCCAAGAATCAGCAGCTCGAAGACCACTACTTCGGCGCCATCCCCTCACGAGTCGAGGCCTTCATGCTCGACCTCGAGATTGAGTGCCACAAGTTAGGCATCCCGGCCAAGACACGTCACAACGAGGTTGCCCCCAACCAGTTTGAGCTCGCCCCCATCTTCGAGGAGACCAACCTCGCCAATGACCACAACCTGCTGCTGATGTCGGTTATGGCAGAAGTCGCACGCCGTCACAACTTCCGTGTGCTGCTTCACGAGAAACCTTTCGCCGGCATTAACGGCTCGGGCAAGCACAACAACTGGAGCCTCGGCACCGACCGCGGCACGATGCTTTTCGCCCCCGGCAAGACCCCCAAGGACAATCTGCAGTTCATCACTTTCATCGCTAACGTGATGGCAGCCGTCTACAAGCACAATGCGTTGCTCAAGGCTTCGATAATGTCGGCCACAAACTGCCATCGTCTCGGTGCCAATGAGGCGCCCCCTGCCATCATCTCTATCTTTACCGGTACACAGGTCGCACGCATACTCGAGCTTGTCGAAAACAATACATACAAAGAACTCGCCGACCTCACGCGCAAATCCGGTGTATCGCTTGACGTCTCGCAGATTCCTGAAATTTTCATCGACAACACCGATCGCAACCGCACATCGCCTTTTGCCTTCACCGGCAACCGCTTTGAGTTCCGCGCCGTAGGCTCGTCGGCCAACTGCGCATCAGCTATGATAGCACTCAACGCCGCCGTGGCCGATCAGCTCAATCAGTTCCATGCGGCTGTTACTGCTCGTGTCGAAAAGGGCCAGCAGCTCGACGACGCCATCTTCGCCGAGGTCCGTCAGCTCATCATCGATTCAAAAGCCATACACTTCGACGGCAATGGATACAGCGACGAGTGGAAAGCCGAGGCCGCACGCCGCGGACTTGACTGCGAGACTTCTGCTCCCAAGATTTTCGACGCTTACCTGCGCCCGTCGTCAGTAGATATGTTTGCCCGCGCCGGCGTGTTCAGCAAAATCGAGCTCGAGGCCCGCAACGAGGTCAAGTGGGAGATGTATACCAAGAAGATACAGATTGAGGCCCGTGTGCTTGGTGACCTCGCCATCAACCACATCATTCCTGTGGCCACTCGCTATCAGTCGATGCTTGTAGACAATGTCGTCAAACTCAAAACTCTCTTCAACCCCGAAAAGGGCAACCGAATCGTGGCCCATGACCTTGACATTATCGAGAAAATCTCGGAGCACATGTGCGTCATCAAAAACGAGACTGACAAGATGGTCGATGCCCGCAAGAAAGCCAACGCCATCACCGACGAACGCGAGAAGGCAATAGCCTATCACGACAATGTCACTCCGGCCATGGACAAAATCAGATATCATATCGACAAGCTCGAGCTTCTTGTTGACAACGAGATGTGGCCTCTCCCCAAATATCGTGAACTTCTGTTTATCAGATAAACCCCATAGATGGAACAAATCAAACATGAGTGCGGCGTAGCCATGATAAGGCTTCGCCGCCCTTTGTCCTATTACAAAGAGAAATACGGCGCGTGGACTTATGCTCTCGGCAAGCTCTATCTGCTGATGGAGAAACAGCACAACCGCGGGCAGGAAGCTGCCGGCATTGGCGTTGTCAGAATCAACTCCGAGCCCGGCCACGAATATGTGTGGCGCGAGCGAGCCATGGGCACTGACGCCATCTCGCATATCTTCGGCGAGGTAAACAGCCAGATTGCCCGTGCCATGGAGCAGTATGACGAGGATGACTTCGAGCGTTCGGCCCCCTTTATCGGCGATATCTACATGGGGCATCTGCGCTACAGTACGACGGGCCGCAGCGGTATCTCGTATGTCCATCCGTTTCTGCGCCGCAACAACTGGCGCTCGCGTAACCTGTTGCTTTGCGGCAATTTCAATATGACCAATGTCGACGAGATTTTCAAAAATATCGTTGCCAAGGGTCAGCATCCGCGCATATACAGCGACACTGTTGTGTTGTTGGAGCAGATAGGTTATGCGTTAGACAAGGAAAATCACCGATTATACCGAGAGTTCCGCTCGACGCTCGAGGATCCCGAGCTGGGGCGCGCCATCGAGGACAATCTCGACCCCTATAACGTGCTTGCCGCGACAGCGCCCGACTGGGACGGCGGTTTTGTAATCTGCGGCGCGACAGGGTCAGGCGACATGTTTGCGCTCAGAGACCGCCACGGCATCCGTCCGGCGTTCTATTATTATGACGACGAAATAGTTGTTGTCGCATCCGAGCGTCCGGTCATACAGACTGTTATGGATGTGCCGCTGCGCGAAGTTCATGAACTCGAGCCTGGCTGCAGCCTCATCGTAGGCAAGAGCGGCCGTATCGTCAAGCGTCAGGTTTTAGAGCCGGGCGAAAACCGCCGCTGCTCGTTTGAGCGCATCTATTTCTCGCGAGGCAGCGATGCCGACATATATCGTGAACGCAAGGCTTTGGGCCGCAAACTCGCGCCCAAGATTCTCGACATGATTGATCGAGACCTTGACAATACGGTCTTCGCGTTTATCCCCAACACGGCCGAGGTCGCGTTTATGGGGCTAACAGAGGGTATCGAAGCTTACTTGGACTCAGAGAAGGCGCGTCGCATTATTGATGTTTCGACATCAGGCACACTCGATGCAAAGACAGTGACGTCGATAATGAATCAGAAACTCCGCGTTGAGAAAATCGCACTCAAAGACATCAAGCTTCGCACCTTTATAGCCGAGGGTGAGTCGCGCAACGACCTCGCGGCCCACGTCTATGACGTCACTTACGGCTGCATAAAAAATGACACAGATACTCTCGTGGTCATCGACGACAGCATCGTCAGGGGCACGACGCTCCGCCAGTCCATCCTCAAGATGCTCGACCGTCTGCATCCGCGACGCATCATCGTCGTCTCGTCCTCGCCGCAGGTCAGATACCCTGACTGCTACGGCATCGACATGTCACGTATGAGTGAATTCATCGCCTTCCGCGCTGCCGTCGAGCTTTTAAAAGAGACCGGTCGTCAGTGTGTGCTTGACGAAACATATCGCCGCTGTATTGCTGAGCTCGCTAAACCGGCTGCCGAGCAAGTCAACTGTGTCAAAGCCATTTATGAGCCCTTTACCGACGAGGAAATCTCGGCCAAAATCGCTCGTATGCTCAGCGACGGACATATACACGCTCAGGTCGACCTCGTTTATCAGACTCTCGAAGGTATGCACGAGGCCATCCCCAATCATCCCGGCGACTGGTATTTCTCGGGCGACTATCCCACGCCGGGTGGCGTCGCCTTGGTTAACCGAGCCTTTGTCAACTACTACGAGGGCAACCCCGAGCAACGATAAACGAAGGCCGCAGTTACATGCGGCCTTCGTCGTTATAGGAGTAATAGCCGTTGGCCGAGACGATGATGTGGTCGTTGACGCGGGTGTCAATCAGTTTGGCCGCTTCTGAAATCTTCTTTGTGAGCGCGTCGTCCTGAGGGCTCGGACGCAGATTGCCCGACGGATGATTGTGAAAGAGTATCATGGCCGAGGCGAGATGGTCGACGGCTGCACGGATTATGAGCTTGACATCGGCTACGGTGCCGGTCAGGCCTCCTTGGCCAATTTTAACCTCTCGCAAAACCTTGCCGCTCTGCGAGAGCAGCATCACCCAGAACTCCTCGTGCGGCAGGTCGGCGAGATGATGACGCATAAGTCGATAGGCCACGGCCGAACTGTTGACTGTTGGCTCTTCTTTGGCGGCAGCGTCGGCTGACGAGCGTGCGCCTAATTCGAGTGCCGCAAGCAGGGTTATCGCTTTGGCCACCCCGATGCCTTTATAGCGTTTGAGAAAGTCGTTGACTGACAGCGAGGCTACGGTCGACAGATGGCCTTTGTTGTCATCGAGTATGTCCTGACTCATCTCTATGACCGATTTGCCCTTTATGCCTGTCGAGAAGAGCAGTGCCATAAGCTCGGCGTCGCTCAGCGCCTTAAGCCCGAGTCGCAGAGCCTTTTCACGCGGACGGTCCTCGGGCCGCATGTTTTTTATGAGGCGCCCGTTTGCGCCTGTAAGTTCGTCGTGCTCACTCATTTGCCTTTGCGTATCAATATTTCTTCGTTGATGTCACGGCCTCGGCAGAGGATGATTTTTGTAACGAAAGCTTTTATAAAGCCGCAGCCGTAACCGCCGAGCTGTATAACGGCAGCAGGCAGCGCGAGCGCCGAGACGTGCAGGTCGCGTGTCGCTATGATTGCTCCGATAAAGACGGCGAGGAAATACAGACCGAGCGGCAGCAGCCACCACGGTGAGACAAATACGCCCAACAGAATCAGTGCCAATGATCCGACGACAAACGCCGCCGGCAGCAGGTGAACGGCCTTAAGCGAGTCCGGATATAGCAGTTTGAGCGTGATGCGCGACATGCCGAATACGTAGACCTGCCTGAAGAACTTTTTGAGGTCGACACGTCGTTTGTGCCACACGGGTGTCTCGCGAATCAGGCCGATGTTGAAGCCGGCTTTGCGGATGCGTGTGCTCATGTCGATGTCCTCCGAGAACATCTCGCGGAAACCGCCGACGCGCTCGTAGACGCGGCGCGAAAAGCCCATATTGAACGTTCGCGGCACGAATTTTTCGAGCTTTATTTTGCCTCCGCGTATGCCGCCGGTGGTCAGGAACGAGGTCATCGAGTAGTTGATGGCCTTCTGGGTCGGAGTGAACGACTCGTGGGCGGCGTCGGGACCGCCGAAACAGTCGAGGTCCTTGCGGCGGTCGAGTTCGGCGGCGAGTGTGCGGAAATAGTCGGGCGGAATCACACAGTCTGAGTCGAAGAATACAAAATAGTCACCTGTCGCGCGTTCGAGTCCGTAATTGCGGGCAATCGAGCGGCCCTCGTTTTCTTTGTAATAATATTTTACGTCGAGCCCGCGGGCTGCAGCGTCCTCGACGACTTCGCGGCAAGGCTCCGAAGAGCCGTCCTCGACTATTATTGTCTCAAAGTCGCCTGATGTCTGGGCCAGCAGGCTTTCCAAGAGGTCGCTGACCTCGCCGATGCGGTTGTAGACGGGAACTATTACAGAGAAACGTGGCATGATGGTATATATGATGTTAATTGGTTATTCGATAGGTTTTAACTCATGCGCGACTTGTAGTCGTCGTAGCCGTAGCGGCGCAGATAACGGGCGTCATCAGCATCCTCTGACGAGGCGAGGACTATGGCCGGATGGTCTATACCGTTAAACATTGTGGTCTTGACGGTCGTGTAGTGGTTCATGTCCTCGAGTGTCAGACGGTCGCCGATTTTCAGTGGCTGCTCGAAGGCCCAGTCGCCCATGAAGTCGCCGCTGAGACAGGAGTTGCCGCCGAGACGGTAGACAGATGTGTCCTCAGTCGGCTCGACGCTCTCTGTGATAGCCGGTTTGTAGGGCATCTCGAGTGTGTCGGGCATATGGCAGGCGAATGAGACATCAACAATTGCAGTCGATATGCCGTCGTTTGTCACGACGTCGACGACCGAGGTGATGAGGTCGCCCGTCCGCCATGTCCATGCGCTGCCGGGCTCGAGTATGACTTCGATGCCGGGATGGCGTTGCTTAAAGGCTTTAAGCAGGCTTATGAGATGGTCAGTGTCATAGCCGCTGCGTGTCATCAGATGTCCGCCGCCCATGTTGACCCACTTGACACGTCCGCTCGCGAGAATGTGGCCGAACTGGCTTTCGAAAGCCTCGAGTACTTTTTCCAAATCATAGCTTGTCGATTCGCAGAGTGCGTGGAAGTGCAGTCCCTCGATACCTTCGGGCAGCTCGGGCAGAGTGTCGGCGCCGACGCCGAAACGCGAGCCGGGCAGAGCCGGGTTGTAGATGTCGGTCTCGATGACCGAGCATTTTGGGTTGACTCTGAGGCCGGGCGAGACATGATGTGAGCCGGCACCGGCATTGTGGGCCATGACTTTGTCGGCAAAGCGCTCCCACTGACTTACCGAGTTGAATGTCAGGTGGCTGCTGCCGGCGATATACTCGTCAATTGTCGCGTCGGTATAGGCCGGACAATAACTGTGGACTTCATCGCCCAGACATTCGCGGCCGAGACGCAGCTCGTTGAGCGAGCTGGCCGTCGAGGCGCGGCAGTAGCGACGGATTATGGGGAACGTACGCCACAGGGCGTTGGCCTTGAAGGCCATGATTATCTTTACGTCTGCACGTCGCGCGACGTCAGTTATCAGCTCGAGATTTCTGACGAGCCGGTTTTCGTAGACGACATAAAAAGGAGTGTGGAGCTCTGAGACTTTCATTCTGAAATGATTTTAAAACGGGCGAACTTAAGCAGCAGGACGCGTACCTGCACGTTCTCAAATTCGACGGTTATCTTATGGTCGGGGGCCGATGTGTCGATTGATGTGATTTTGCCGCGGCCGAAGCGCTGGTGCTCTATAGTCATGCCAAGTGTCAGATTGTCGGAGGTATGGACGTCGTATTCGCCAGCCGGCCGCGCCTGCCCGATGGGTACGCCACCGGCCTTTTTCTCCGTCGGAATTCCGAAGCGCGACGGAGACGGGTGTTCCGCACGGTCTTGTGCTGATGCGAAACTGCGGACACCGGCGCGTGGCGCTGACTCTGCGGCATAACGCTCTCTGAATGTATGATAGTCAGGCACGTTTGACTTGGGCGGCGCAATCTGTGTGCCCGTGGCGAGACGCAGGAACTTGCGGTCGATGTCTGAAATAAAGCGTGACGGATTGCAGGTTTTTGTCTGCCCGTTATGAAAACGCGATGAGGCATAACTGAGCATGCAGTAATTCTTGGCGCGAGTGATGGCGACATAAAGCAGTCTGCGCTCCTCCTCGATTTCCTGCGGGGATGACGCTGACATTGCTGACGGCAACAAATCTTCCTCGACGCCGACGATAAAGACGTTGGAGAATTCGAGGCCCTTGGCGGCGTGGATGGTCATCAGCGTAATGCGCTCGGCCGTACTGTCGTCTTTCTCGTCCTGATCTGTGGCGAGCGAAACCTCAGTGAGAAAATCATGGAGCGTCACTTCGTCGAGTCCCTGCTCAATTTTGTCGGCGACGAAGGCGCGCGCAGCATTGCGCAGCTCGTTGATATTCTCCTGCTTGGATATACTCTCGGGAGTCGTGTCGGAGAGATACATCGCCAGCAGACGGCTCTCGGCTATAACTTTTTGTGTGAGCTCGTCAGCATTCATGCCGGCGGCCGCCTCGTTGTTGAAAGTCTTTATTAAATTGGCGAATCCGGCAATCTTGGCAGCAGTGCCTTTGTTGATATTGACTGCGTATTTGTCCAAGCCGTTAATTACCTCCCAGATGCTGACGCCGTTGTCAATGGCTGCAGACGAGAGTTTGCCGACGGTTGTCTCGCCGATGCCTCGTGCCGGCACATTGATGACGCGTTTGAGAGCCTCGTCGTCATGAGGATTGACAGCGAGTCGCAGATACGACACGGCATCCTTGACCTCCTTGCGCTGATAGAAAGCGAGACCGCCGTAGATGCGGTAGGGGATGTTGCGGCGGCGCAGCGACTCCTCGAGCACACGCGACTGTGCGTTCGTGCGGTAGAGTATCGCGAAGTCCTCGTAGCTGTCGTGATTTTTCATATGCAGTTGCGAGATGCGGTTGGCGACGAGATATCCCTCTTCGTAATCGCTGTAGCTCTGCACGACCTCGATGCGCTCGCCGATGTCGTTGGTAGAGAACACGTTCTTGGGTATCTGCATCATGTTCTTTGCAATCAGCGTGTTGGCCGCGTTGATGATATTTTGGGTCGAACGATAGTTCTGTTCGAGCTTGAATATACGCAGATTGGCGTATGACTTCTTGAGGTCAAGGATATTGCGTATGTTGGCGCCGCGGAACGAGTAGATGCTCTGGGCGTCGTCGCCGACCACACATAGCTTGCCCGCCTCCTCGGTCATACGTCTGACGATGACGTGCTGTGCATAGTTGGTGTCCTGATACTCGTCGACAAGTATATAGCGGAAAAACTCCTGATAATGGCGGAGCACGTCGGGATTTTCGCGCAGCAGTTTGTCTGTGTAGAAGAGCAGGTCGTCAAAGTCCATGGCTCCGGCCACATGGCAGCGGTCGCGGTAAGCGTGATAAATCTCGACAGTCGCCGGGCGCTTGGAGCGTCGGTCAGAGTCGATAAGTTCGCGGTCCATGGCGTAAGCCTCGGGCGAGACGAGCGCGTTCTTGGCTGTCGAGATGGCATTGAGCACCGTCGCCGGCTTATAGACTTTCTCGTCAAGATTCATATCCTTGATAATCATCTTGATGAGTGACTTCGAATCAGACGTGTCGTAGATGGTGAAGTCGCTGCGATAGCCTATGCGGTCGGCATTAATGTGCAGTATTTTAGAGAAAATAGAGTGGAACGTACCCATCCAAAGTTTCGAGGCCGTCTTTTCGCCGACAAGTGTTTCGATGCGGCTGCGCATCTCCCTCGCCGCCTTATTGGTGAAAGTCAGGGCCATGATGCGCCACGGCTCATAGTCATGGGCCAGCAGGTGGACTATCTTATAGGTGAGCACACGCGTCTTGCCCGAGCCTGCGCCGGCAATGACGAGTTCCGGACCGTCGATATATTCGACGGCCTCACGCTGTGGTCCGTTGAGTTTCGAAAGATAGTCCTCCATTATATAAAGCGGTTGTTTTCAGCCGAGTATTCAAAGCCGGCCTCGCCTAATTTGCGCTCAAGCTCGGTGCGGTCAACACCGAGGTCGTCGCAAAGCGCGTCGAGTGAGCCGTAGCTGTCTCGCAGTTTCATGTTTATGAAACTATACAGCATTACGGGGTCTGCAGGCAAATTTTCCATTATCTGATTTTTAATCATAGTCTTTGTAGGACAAAATTAGTCATTTTGTCTTAACTTTGCCGTAAGATTACATCAAAACTCATCGCTATGTTAAGTCAGCAAGTCATTTCAGACATTATTTCTACGGCCATTGCCTCAATATCTTATCCTGCTGCGCCGGCAGACCTCTATCGTCCGATAGAATATACGCTCGAAAGCGGCGGCAAACGTCTCCGTCCACAGCTTTTGTTGGCTTCCTGCAGCGCGATGGGCGCTCCCGTCGGGCCCGGTGAGGGCGACGGGGCGATTAATGCGGCATTGGGCATCGAGATATTTCATAATTTTACGTTACTGCATGACGATGTGATGGACCGGGCTGACCTTCGTCGCGGACGTCCGACCGTCCACTCTAAATGGAACGACAATACGGCCATACTCTCGGGCGACGCCATGCTGACCATGGCCACGACTTATATCAGCCGCTGTCGTCAGGAGATAATGCCTGCGGTTATGGAACTTTTTAATCGTACAGCCATGGAGATTTACGAGGGACAGCAATATGACATGGACTTTGAGAAACGTAAGGATGTGACCGTTGATGAGTATCTTAATATGATACGTCTCAAAACGTCGGTATTGCTCGGATGTGCCTGCCGCATGGGTGCGATGATAGCCGGAGCCGACGAGGCAAACTGCGATGCGTTTTATGACTACGGTGTCAATCTCGGTCTCGCGTTCCAGTTGCGTGACGACTGGTTGGACACATATGGTGACCCCTTGGTTTTCGGTAAGGAAATCGGCGGCGACATCGTCAACGAGAAGAAAACTTGGCTTTTGATAACCGCACTTGATGAGGCATCTGAAGAACTTGAGGCGATACTCGACGAAGATCTCGAGCCGGCCGAACGTATCCGTCAGGTCAAGGCTGTCTATGACCGTCTCGATTTGAGCGAGCGCTGCCGTCAGCTGATTGCCCGCTATGCAGGCGATGCAGTGAGGTCATTGGCAAACGTGAAACTGGAGGCTGACAGCCGCGCCTACTTCACGGCTCTCGCCGAAGAGTCGGTTAATCGAAATCATTAAAACTTGCATTAATTTATAATGGAGTTTTTTGATACACATACACACCTTTATTTGCCTGAATTTGATGACGAGCCGGCAGGGAATGGTGCTGTAGACCGAGCTATTGACGCAGGCGTCACCCGAATGATTTTCCCTAACGTGGATTTGACATCAGTTGAGCCTATGCTCGCGCTTGCTGCCAAGTATAAGGCGAATATTGCCACGGCGATGGGTTTGCATCCGACCGAAGTCAAAGATGACTGGCGCGAAGTGATGAGCCGTATTGACGAATACATAGGTGACGGCTCTGATTATGTGGCTATAGGCGAGGTAGGTATGGATTTATATTGGGACAAGACATTTGTTGACGCGCAGATGCAGGTTTTCGAGCATCAGGCCGCGCGTTCGGTTGAACTTGATTTACCGTTGATTATACACTGTCGTGACGGACTCGGTCAGGCACTCGAGGTTTTGGAGGGCGTGCATGGAGTGCGCGGTGTTTTTCATAGCTTCGGAGGCACCGAGCGCGATGTCGACGACATCCGCCGACGTGCCGGCGATTTTTATTTTGGCGTCAATGGCATCGTCACCTTTAAAAACTCAAAACTGCGTCAGACACTTCCGGCAATAGGCATCGAGCGTATAGTCCTTGAAACCGATTCGCCTTATCTCGCGCCCGTGCCTCACCGCGGCAAACGCAATGAGAGCTCCTATCTGCCACTGATTGGCGCCTGTGTAGCCGAATCGCTCGGCCTTGATCTTAAAATCGTAGCTTCCGCTACTACCGCCAACGCCTCCCGTCTCTTCGACAGGGTGTTCTGCAATTAGCAAAATCCTCTGAGGAAAAGGAATTCGTCGGAGACTTCGCAAAGTATGGAGATGAGGCGTCGGAGCGACTCCTCGCTCATGGCGATGTTTTTGACGCGCGTATCTACATACATCTCAAATTTCACGCTCTTGTCAAGTGGTGTTTCACCCTCACGGGGCTCGGCGGCAGACATAAGACGATAAATGAATGAGGCAAAGTCCTCTTTTATAGCCGGAAGATTGCCGTCCTCAATCGAGCTGTCAGTTGCAAAACGATAATATACGCGTTCCGGAGTCAGAGAAATGTCGGCGCGGGCTTCATCACCCGCGCGCAACATTATAATAATATTTTTCATATCGTTGGTCTTGGTCGTTTATTCGCGCGGCAGCACTTTAACGACAAGTTTGTCATAAGCGCGCTCGGCTTTGGCGCGGGCGGCCTCGACGCTGTCGTCGGTGGCGAGGATGACGGCCATGCGTCGATGCCCGACGACCTCGGGTTTGCCGAAGATACGCATCTGTGTGCCGGACTCCTCGAGCACTTTGTCAAGGTTGTCAAACTCGACACGGTTGGTGTCGCCCTCGACGACGACTGCTCTTGACGCCGATGGACCATAGAAACGGATTCCGGGTACCGGCAGACCTAATACAGCGCGTGCATGGAGTGCAAACTCGCTAAGGTCTTGTGAAATCATTGTCACCATGCCGGTATCGTGGGGACGCGGTGAAACCTCGCTGAAGATGACGTCGTCGCCCTTGATGAAGAGTTCGACACCGAAGATACCGTAGCCGCCGAGAGCGTCGGTGACTTTGCGGGCGATGTCTCGGGCTTTCTCTAAAGCGGTGGCCGACATGGGCTGAGGCTGCCATGAGTATCGGTAGTCGCCGTCAATCTGGATGTGGCCGATGGGCTCGCAGAACGATGTGCCGCTTATCGAGCGGACGGTGAGCAAAGTTATTTCGTAGTCAAATTTTACAAAACCTTCGACAATTACGCGGCCTGCACCGGCACGTCCGCCTTCCTGAGCGATGTGCCAGCTGTGCTCGATGTCGTCAGCGGATTTAATTACAGACTGTCCGTGGCCCGACGAACTCATGATGGGCTTGACAACGCAGGGGATGCCGATTTCGTCGACGGCGCGGCGGAACTCGTCATAGTCAGAGGCGAACTTGTAA
Source organism: uncultured Bacteroidales bacterium (assembly GCA_965143025.1). Classification (GTDB taxonomy): domain Bacteria; phylum Bacteroidota; class Bacteroidia; order Bacteroidales; family Muribaculaceae; genus CAG-873. Next base: position 29,755 of record CBCSTG010000005.1, on the reverse strand, counting down.
GGCGACGTGGGCACTCCGAGCTGCTCGGCTGCGAGACGCCGTATACCTTCGCGATTCATGGTGAGGCGTGCGGCTGTGGCAGTAGGGGTCACATGATAGCCCTCTTTCTCAAGCTCGACGAGCACCGGAGTTGCGATTGCTTCTATCTCGGGAATGATATGGTCAGGCTTCTCAAGCTCTATGACGCGACGAAGTTCATCTCCATCGAGCATATTGAAAACATAAGAGCGGTGCGCGACCTGCATTGCAGGTGCGCCGGGATATTTGTCGCAGGCAATGACCTCGACTCCGAAACGCTGTAACTCGATAGCAACTTCTTTACCTAATTCACCGCTGCCGAGCAGTAAGGCTTTGCGGCCTACGGGTGTCGTGACAGATCCGATTTTTGACATATCAAATTAAAAGGGGAAATAAGTGATTGGAATGATACCACAAAGTTAACAAAAAAAAGCCAAATATCAGCTATGGACATCATATTTGCATTGCATCCGTAATTAGTTTTTTTGGAGGAAGATTAGAGGCTTTACAATTGTCAATTTGATAAGATATAACAATAATAATCCGTAATGTAACAAACTTGTAACAAATATGTATAAACTTAAACTACTGAAAAACAGAGATGTAAATGTTTAAAAATGCAAATATTTAGAAATTAACACACATTAACTCAAAAATACTTGCATTTCTTGATTTTGCAGTAATTTTGAATCGAAATCAAGAAAAAACAATTGATCATTTCTATCGAGTGCTTATAATTCATACAATTCAATCTTTAAAATTTCAACTATGGGATCTGTAAAATTTCAATCCAAATTAATGGAACTTCAGAGCAACATGCTCAACTTCGCTTACATGCTTACTTCAAACCGTGACGATGCATACGATTTGCTGCAGGACACAACCCTCAAGGCCCTCGACAACGAAGACAAGTTTGCTGACAACACAAACTTCAAAGGATGGATTTTCACAATCATGCGCAACATCTTTATCAACAATTATCGTCGCGGCGCGCGTGCGGCTACAATCGTTGATACAACCGACAACCTCTATCATCTGAATCTTTCGCAGGATTCGGGCATCGATTCTCCCGAATCATCATATGGTGCCGAAGAGATTACAAGTGCCATAAATGAGTTTTCTGATGAATATCGTCTGCCTTTCTCGATGCATGTTGCCGGATACAAGTATAATGAGATTGCCGAGAAGATGAATCTCCCTCTCGGCACTGTCAAAAGCCGTATTTTCTTCGCCCGCAAAAAGCTTCAGGAGCGCTTCGCCGATTACCGCTGATAACCGGATTCACATTATACATCCAGATCCTTTTAATTATTTGCTTGTAATTCGTACTTACTAATTGTTTGCTTGTATTTTACTGAAAGTTTTCAGGACTAAAGTCTAACTGAAATTGTGATTTGAAAAAACCAAGCCTGCCGCTCAAAAAAAGCGGCAGGCTTGGTTTTTTTGTATGTGGCATTTGATGTTCAGCGGCGCGATGTGCGTCTGATGCCGCACTCGGTGATTACATAGTCTACAGCGACATCATGAGGCTCGCAATCTATTTCATCAAATACCTGAAAATCGTATGCGACACCGACCTTGACTGCCCGTGTGTCGTGCAGCAGGCGGTCGTAATAGCCCTTGCCACGTCCGACGCGGTTGCCGTGACGGTCATAAGCGACTGCGGGCACCACTACCATGTCTATGTCGTTAATGTCAGTGAGGTCATCGCCGTCCGGTTCCTCGATGTTGAACGAGCCTAAATGCAGACGGCTTTTGGCGTAGGGCAGTATCTCGAGGTTGAGACCGTTGACGCGTGGCAGATAGAAGTGTTTGATTGTGTGCCAGCGCTCGATAAAGTCTATGGTCGAGAGCTCATCCGGAAGTGAGTGATACAGGAGTATGTTGTCGGCCATCATAAAGGCAGCGGTTTTCTCAAGCAGGTCAAACACAGCCGTGGCGGCTGATTTTCTCTCCGTGTCATCAAGGACGGCTTTGCGGGCTCTTACGCGCAGTCTGATTTCGTCTTTTTTCATTTTGACTGAGGCATTTGTGGGTTGTCATCACTTTCTTGGCCCACGGGTGTGCGGGCCGCACCCTCGTTTATGAGCCGCAGGGCCTCGCTGATTGTATTGTCACGGGTGTTGAAAATCTCGTAGAACGCATGCACTCCGAGGACGTCGCGTGCAATCAGGGCCTTCAGTTGATTAACAATCAAGCCTGATGAAATGTTGATGTAATACCACCGGGCGGGCACACCGTGCTGCACGGCATACTGCACGAACGAACGCAGCAGCGTGGCGTCTGACGGCAGCATGGCAGTAAGCTCCTTGACGTTCTTGGCTTTGGAGAATTCGTCACGGTTGAGGTCGGCCATCTCATAGGCATATTTGGTGAGAAGTCCTGCATTTGACACATTAATATAATAAGAGGACACACCGGATGTGTCTGATGGTACAAACACGTCGGGCATAATGCCACCCCCGCCATAGACCGGGCGGCCCGAACGGGTCTTGAATATGTCGTCGGTCTTCAGCTTGATGCTGTCGGCACTGAAAATCTCGCCTCGGTTGTATCGTTCGACGATTTCTTCCTCATAGTCGTCGGTGCGGCCGCGTTTGAAGTCCTTCTGTATGCAACGTCCTGACGGTGTGTAATAACGCTGAACTGTGAGGCGCATGGCGCTTGAGTCAGGGAATTCAAACGGGCTTTGGACTAAACCTTTGCCGAATGAGCGACGTCCGATAATCAGACCGCGGTCGTTGTCTTGTATGGCTCCGGCAAATATCTCGCTTGAGCTTGCCGAAAATTCGTCGACTAATACCACAAGATCTGCCGAGGCGAAAGTGCCGGTACCGTCAGAATATACAACGCTGTTCTCGCTGTCGTTGCGTCCCTTTGTCATCACAATAGTGCTGTATGGGTCGAGGAACTCGTTGACCATCATTATCGCAGGCTCCATAAACCCGCCTCCGTTGCCGCGCAAATCGAGAATATAGCTTTTGGCGCCGCGATAGCGCAGGTCGCTGATTGCCTGAAGAAATTCATTGTAGGTGTTGCGGGCGAAACGGCTGACCTTGACATATCCGATGCTGTCTGTAATCATGTATGAGGCGTCGACCGACGTAACGGGGATATCGCCGCGAACGATGTCAAATTTGAGCGGTTTCGGAGAGTTGTTGCGCTTGATGGTGACACTGACCTCGGTGCCCTTGGGGCCGCGGAGCATGGAGCGAACGTCTTCATCGGTGATGTGGCGCTTGACTATGTCGATGGAGTCGACGCCGATGATGCGGTCACCGGCCATGATGCCTACTTTCTCTGACGGACCGCCCGAGATGACCTCGACAACACAGATTGTGTCGTTCATGACCTGAAACTGTATGCCGATGCCGCCGAAGGTACTCTCCAACTCGCCGTTGACTTTTTCGAGGTCACTGTAGGGGATATAGGACGAATGTGGGTCAAGATTCTTGAGTATCTGCGGGATTGTCATCTCGACGAGGCTGTCGAGATTGATTTCGTCGACATATTTGTCTTCGATGATTTCAAAAAGGCGGTTGAGCTTATCCTGAGCCGCACTCGGACGGTGTCCGCCGCCGAGCATAAAGCCGATCCACACGCCGCCGGCTATTAGGGCGGCGCCGATCAGCGGAAGCCATTTTGTAAGTGATGATTTATTGTCTGACATCGTGATGTGTCGTGTTGGAAGTTCTGTTTAGTCTATTTGCGGCAGGTGGAGACACTCTACGCCGGCGCGCTTGAGCAGGTCTATGCCGTCGCAGATGCGGTAAAGTTCGTTGTAGACGACGCGTTTAATGCCGGCCTGTATGATAAGTTTGGCGCACTCCAAGCATGGAGATGCCGTGACATAGAGCGTGGCACCGTCGCTCGAATTGTTTGAGCGTGCGACTTTGGTGATGGCATTTGCCTCGGCATGAATCACATATGGCTTTGTAATGCCGTTTTCGTCCTCGCAGACATTCTCGAATCCCGAGGGTGTGCCGTTGTAGCCGTCAGATATAATCATCTGATTCTTGACGATTATGGCTCCGACTTTGCGTCGCTGACAGTATGAGTTTTCGGCCCAGATGGTCGCCATCTTAAGATAGCGTTTGTCCAAGGTCTCCTGTTTATCGTTTATAGGGCTCATTTGAGGTCTGTTTCGTTATATCAAACAAAAGTAACTATTTTCTGCATACTGCGCAAAAAATGAGCGATATATCAGACCAGACAGGCTATCTGATAGACGATGAAGGCCACAATCCATGCGACGACGGTGTTGTAGACTACCGAGAAAGCGCCCCAGCGCCACGAGCCGCTCTCGCGCGAGATGGCGGTGATGGTGGCGATACAAGGGCAGTATAGCAGGATGAAGACCATGAACGCCAACGCCGCTGCGGCTGTGAAGTCGGGACGCCCTGTAGCCGGGTTGGGCGCAGTCAGACGGCTGCTCAGGCGCGAGTCGCTCACTGCCTCATCATCTGTGTAAAGCACGCCGAGGGTCGACACGACAATCTCTTTGGCAGGCACGCCGGCGAGAGCTGCCACTGAGGCGCGCCAATGGAAGCCGAGCGGCTCCATGACCGGATTTATAGCTTTGCCCATCATCTCAAGGTAAGAGTCTGACGACGGATCTATGGCACCTGCGTCGCTGACAGTCTCAGCCTGAACCGTCTGCGGCTCGTCATCATGGCGCGGGAAGTAGTTGAGTGCCCAGACTATGATGCTGGCTATGAGGATGGTTCCTCCCATCTTCTTGAGATACTCGACACCTTTGCCCCATGTGTGGCGCATCGAAGCCTTGAAGGTGGGAATGCGGTATGGGGGCAGCTCCATCACAAAAGGCGTTTCGTCTTTCTTGAATAAGACTCGCCGCAGCAGTCGCGCCGTGATGACTGCAACTATAATGCCGGTCAGATAGAGCCCCATGAACACTAATGTTGCGTGGTTGGGGAAGAATGTGCCGATAAGCAGGACGTATATCGGAAGGCGTGCCGAACAAGACATAAATGGGTTGATAAGTATCGTAATCAGGCGGCTCGAACGGCTTTCGATGGCGCGAGACGATATGATTGCGGGCACGTTGCAGCCAAAACCCATCACAAGCGGTATGAATGATTTGCCGTGCAATCCGATGCGGTGCATCACCTTATCCATTATAAATGCTGCGCGGGCCATGTAGCCCGAGTCTTCCATAAATGAGATGCAGAAGTATAATATAAGTATGTTCGGCAAGAAGACTATCACGCCTCCGACTCCTCCGATGATGCCGTCGGCGATAAGGTCTTTTAGGATGCCGTCAGGCAGTATGCGCTGTGTGATGTCGCTCAGCCAAGCAACGGCCTCTTCTATCCAGTCCATTGGGTACTGTCCAATAAAGAATGTAGCCCAGAAAATAAACAGCATTATCAGGAAGAAAAGCGGATAGCCGAACAGCTTGTTAGTGACGATCTTGTCTATAAGACGTGAATTCTTCTCGGCCTCTTTGGGCCCGACTGTCATAGTCTCGGCGAGAGCTCCGGCAATGAATCCGTATTTTTCGGCGGATATCGTAGAGACAAGATCTTCGTCATTCAGGCTTTCCAAGCGCGCTTTGAGTTCGTCACGCATGACTAATATTTTCTCCTTGTCGGGAGAATCAGAAATTATGTCTTCAGCCTCACGGTCGCCCTCAAGCAATTTGATTGCAACGTAGCGCGGGGAGAAGTGTCTGCCGATTTTATTGTCGGATTTAAGTACGTCAATCAGTTGTCTGATGGCAATCTCCGTGTCATGGCCTAAACTGACATGAATGTGCCTTACTGCGCCATGAGACCCCTCGAATACATCGACAACCGTATCAAACAGGCGCTCGATGCCTTCTCCGTTTTTTGCAACTATCGGCACCATCGGCACACCGATCATATTGCCGAGCATTTCATAGTCAAGCTCGGTGCCGCGTGCCTTGAGTTCGTCATACATGTTGAGGGCTATGACCATACTGCGGTCCATATCGATGAGCTCGGTCGTGAGATAAAGATTGCGCTCGAGATTTGATGCATCAACCACGTTTATGATTACGTCGGGAGTATAATCACGCAGATATCGCCTGACATAAAGTTCTTCGGGCGAATAGCTTGCCAGCGAATATGTGCCCGGCAGATCAACGATGTTTATCTTGTATGACTTGTACTCGAATTCACCCGCTTTTGCATCGACAGTCACGCCGCTGTAGTTGCCGACATGCTCTCGTTTTCCGGCTGCGATGTTGAAAAGTGATGTTTTTCCGCAATTCGGGTTACCTATGAGGGCGACATTTATTATATGTCTCTCGCGGTCGATATCTATCCGGCGAGGGTCGGGATTTGAGACAGTCCCCGAGCCGCGCATTGTCTCTGTCAGGTTTTCATCGTCTACCTTGACGACTTCTATGAGGTGTGCCTCTGACAGTCTCAGGGACACGTCATATCCCATTATGGTATATTTAATAGGGTCCTTAAGAGGGGCATGCAGCGCGACTTTGACCGGGCGCCCCTTTACAAAGCCCATTTCCATGACACGTTTGCGGAACGCTCCGTGTCCGAGAATTTTTATGATGACACCGGTTTCCCCGGTCTTTAGCTCGGATAAACGCATAGTTTCTTCAGCTGAATTGATGCTGCAAATTTGCGAAAAAATGGGCTAACGGTGAAATAAAAAATGACATTTTATTTAAAATCATTTCAGATAAGCTCTGGTGGTCCGGCTTGCGGTGTCATATCTCATCAAAAATGATTAATTTTGTCTCATTATGAATGTCTCATATTGGATTTCGCGCCATTTGCGTCTTAGCGGTGATACGCGCCGCGGCTCGTCTGCGGGAGTCGTCATTGCCGTGACCGGTGTGGCTCTCGCGCTTGCCGTCATGGAGCTGACGCTTGCGGTCGTGACAGGTTTCAAGCATGAGATTACACGAAAGGTACTTGGTTTTGACGCGCAGGTTGCCATCGGGGCTCCGTATGACTATCACACAGGTGTGCAGACTGATTACATTACTTACACACCGCAATTCCAATCGATTGTAAGCGAGACTGTCGGTGAGCATAATGTGGCTTTGTCGATACAGATGCCTGCAATAATAAAAACGGACGACAATTATGAAGCCGTGGTCCTGCGTGCCTATGACAATACTCATGATGACGGATTCGAGCGTTCGAATATCGTCGGTGGGCAATGGCCTGATTTTGGTGACAAAAAATCAGAAAGTGACATAGTGGTATCACGACTGACGGCAGACGCTTTGTCTCTCGCACCGGGAGACCGTGTTTACAGTTGCTTTTTTGTTGACGGAGCCATGAAGACGCGCCGTGTAACGGTTGCTGCTGTTTATGACTCCGGGATGAGTGAATATGACAAGACCATAGCCTATGTTTCAATGCCGTTGCTGCAGTCAGTGGCAGGCATTGATTCGTTGTGTGCCACGCGTGTCGTTATCGAAGGGGTGTCTGCAGATGAGATTGCTCCGATGAGCCAACGTCTTCAGCAGGCAGTCAATGATGCGGTGCGTGACGGACGTCTCGAGTCGGTTTATCCTGTGACGGACGCTTTGCAGACCGGGGCGCTGTATTTTAACTGGTTGTCGTTGCTTGACACAAATGTTGTCGTGATTTTCATTCTGATGCTCTGTGTGGCGGCGTTTACATTAGTTTCATCTCTTTTTATGGTCGTGATTGACCGCATCCCCACCATCGGCTTGTTACGTTCACTCGGCGCATCCCGCAGATTTGTGAGAAACGTTTTTGTGTGGATGGGTCTTAAAATAGTTCTTATGGGCATGCTTGTCGGCAATCTCGTAGGAATAATCCTTCCCTTTGTGCAGTCAGCCACACATTTTATCGGACTTGATCCCGAGATGTATTATCTTCATTATGTGCCTGTGGAGATTTATGCATTTGCATACGCGCTGCTTAACGTCGGAGTGTTTGTCGCCGCATGGCTTGTGATTCTGATACCTGCATCATCGGCAATGAAGGTCGATCCGTCCGAAACACTGAGATATGACTGATTGCGACAGTTTATTAAGGGAATAAATGGTTAATCAATCTTTTTATGTGCCCTGATTGTTTAAAAAACATAACATCTGGCCGACTTGGCAATTGTTAAGAAAAAATCGTTAAATTTGCTCCTGAAATAATTATATTCAGTCGCATTATATTACTAAATGACTCAGCAAGATAAATTAAAAGAACTTATTATAGAGGGTATCCAAGACCGTAAAGGCCGCAAAGTGACTATAGTCGACATGTCAGACATCCAGGCTGCCGCGACTTCTTCATTTATTATCGCCGAAGGCACATCGTCCATGCAGGTTGCGGCCATCGCAGACAGCGTGCGCGAGTATGTGCTCGAACACGACGGCATTAAGCCTTATAATTATGACGGTTATGCAAACTCTGAGTGGATTGTCATCGACTATGGCGACACGCTCGTGCACATCTTCTTGCCCGAGGCGCGTCAGCGTTACAATCTCGAGGAGCTGTGGAGCGACGCCGTCATCACCGACGTTCCTGATTTGGATTAACCCGCGAAAAAAATTGACACACAAATTACTACAATCCTAAAATGCCACTTTCCAATTCATCAAATAACAAGAAGGGACCGTTTAAATTCAGCATGTACTGGATGTATGCTTTCGTGCTGCTGTTTATATTCGGAGTCTATTATCTTGACGACAATTCGATTACGCGCGACGTGAGCTACTCTGACTTCGAGCAGTATGTGGCCCGTGATCACGGTATAACCAAAATCATAGTTTTCACCGACAAAAAGGAGGCCGAGGGATATTTATCTGATTCGCTGGCGTCGGCGCTTTTTCATGAGCGCCAGTATTCGCCCGGCTCCGGTGTGGTCGCAAAGGTAGTCACCGAGATACCTTCGGCCGACAAACTTGACTCAAAAATAGAGGAATGGCGTTCGATGGGCGCTTTCACCGGTGAAGTGAAGTACAAACGTAGCGGTCAGTTCGGCTCGATACTGTGGACTTTCGGTCCGATTGTGCTGCTGATTGTCTTCTGGTTTTATATCATGCGCCGCATGTCAGGCGGTGGTGGTGCAGGCGGCTCCGGCGGCGTATTCAGCGTAGGCAAGTCAAAAGCCATGCTGTTTGACAAGGATAACGCGCAGAAAGTCACATTTAAAGATGTTGCCGGTCTCTCAGAAGCCAAGACCGAGATAGAGGAGATTGTCGAGTTTTTGAAAAATCCCAAACGCTACACCGACCTTGGAGGCAAGATACCCAAGGGCGCATTGCTCGTAGGCCCTCCCGGCACGGGTAAGACTTTGCTTGCAAAGGCCGTTGCGGGTGAGGCAAACGTGCCGTTCTTCTCTATGTCCGGCAGTGATTTTGTCGAGATGTTTGTCGGCGTTGGAGCCTCTCGTGTCAGAGACCTCTTCCGTCAGGCCAAGGAGAAAGCTCCATGTATCGTCTTTATTGATGAAATTGACGCTGTAGGTCGTGCACGCGGACGCAACCCGAACATGGGCTCGAATGACGAGCGTGAGAATACGCTCAATCAGTTGCTCACGGAGATGGACGGTTTCGGCAGCAACACCGGTGTCATCATACTCGCCGCCACAAACCGTGCAGATATCCTTGACAAAGCTCTGTTGCGTGCCGGACGTTTTGACCGACAGATTTATGTCGATCTGCCCGACCTGAATGACCGTGTCGCGATATTCAAGGTGCACCTGCGTAATATCAAGATTGATAATGAACTTGATGTCGAGTTGCTTGCACGTCAGACTCCGGGATTCTCAGGTGCCGATATCGCCAATGTATGTAACGAGGCCGCACTTATAGCCGCCCGTCATAACAAGAGTTCGGTTGGCAAGGAGGACTTTATTGCTGCCGTCGACCGTATTATCGGAGGTCTTGAGAAACGCTCGAAGATTACCACTGACAACGAGAAGCGTGCCATTGCCATCCATGAGGCCGGTCACGCCACAGTCTCATGGTTCCTCAGATACGCCAATCCTCTGATTAAGGTTACCATCGTGCCGCGTGGCAAAGCGCTTGGCGCGGCATGGTATCTGCCTGAGGAACGCCAGATTACGCCCGCACAGGCTCTTCTTGACGATATGTGTTCGACCCTCGGTGGCCGCGCTGCCGAAGAGCTTTTCCTCGGCCGCATCTCGACAGGCGCCGTCAATGACCTCGAGCGTGTCACCAAACAGGCTTATGCCATGGTGGTCTACTACGGTATGAGTGACAAGCTGCCTAACTTGTGTTATTACGACTCGACCGGTCAGGATTACGGCTTCTCGAAACCATACAGCAATGAGCGCGCACGCATCATCGACGAAGAAGTGTCCCGTATCATTACCGAGCAGTATGAGCGAGCCAAAGATTTGTTACGCAAATATGCCGAAGGTCATCATGAGCTTGCCGAGACGCTGATTTCTCGCGAAGTGATTTTCACCGAAGATGTCGAGCGAATCTTCGGCAAACGTCAGTGGGCATCGCGTACAGACGAGATACTCGCAGCGCGCAAGGCTGATGATACGGAGGATGTTGAGGCTACCGAACTCTCTGATAAGTCAGATGGTGAGGGCGCCAAGCCGGAGTCATCTGATAAATCTGAAACAAAAGACGACGGTCCGCTGCCGCCGCCCTATAAAGGATAACATAACCGCATATATCTTTCGGAGGCCGTGTGATAATGACATGGCCTCCGCTGATTAGAATATATAGATAATGAGTAATAAAGGCCGAAAAATTGCGGTGATAGTGGCTATTGTAGTAGTCATTTTTTGCTATGGTGCCGCTTTTGTGATGTGGTGCAATGCGCTTGTCGAGTGGTGGATACCGCTTTTGATAAGCGTCGCCTTGGCTCTCACGACCGGTGTTTATGCACGTCGTTGGTGGGCCGGTCTGACGGGCAGCGACTCCGTCTCGCTCAACTATATTTGCCATGTTGTTGCTGTCTGCGGATTGTTTGTCATGCTGTTTTTCTTAATTAATAGTGCGTTCGCCGACAACTCGAGCCTGCGCACAGAGCGCGTCGCAGTTGCCGGCAAAAGTATTGAGGAAGGCTACCGCACACGCCGGGTAGGGCGGCATTACACGACCCGGGGCGAGAAATACACCAACTATTATATCACGCTGCAATTTGATGACGGACGCACGAAACGGGTGTTGGTCGATGGTAAACGCTTTTACCATACACGTAACGGTGACAGCGTGAGCGTCAGACTTGAAGACGGGGCATTGGGCGTCCCTGTCATGCGTGAAATTTTGTACTAAAGTTAGTAGACGGGTGGCTTAGTGCGAACTATTTTGCGGTTACTCGGTTTGTATTTTATATCGCGTCGCCTGCGGCGGACGGTATAAAGTAAAAACTGTTAACTGTCAATTTATTTCAGCACAATTATGAAAGTATTCAGAACCATTGTAGCAGCATTGCTCCTTTGCGTCATCGCTGCAGCTGACGCATTTGCATGCTCGCGTGTCGTATATTTGGGCGATGCTCCCCAATCCTATGTTTTGGTCGGACGCACACTTGACTGGCGTACGCCGATACCTACAAATCTCTATGTTTATCCGCGCGGCATGGAGCGACAGAGTATGTCTGACGGACCTATGCTCAGATGGACCTCGCGCTATGCCTCCGTTCTCGCAGTTGGCTATGACGGCGGCGTGACCGAGGGCATGAATGAGAAAGGACTTGTCATGAACGGCCTTTTCTGCAAAGAGGCCGTATATACTTTGGCTGATTCGACCGATAACGTGACACCGGTGATGAGCCTGTCTGTATTGGTGAGCTATTTCCTCGATAATTTTGCTACAGTTGACGAAGCTGAGGCATGGCTCAATGACAATGAGTTTGCTATCGCAGGCAAATCATTCGACGGTGGCACGGCTACATTGCTCCACTGGGCTATGACCGACCGCAGCGGCATGACGCTCTTGCTCGAATATGCCGGCGGAAAACTCACGCTGTTCAAAGGTCGTGATTTGCAGGTGCTGACAAATGACCCGCTGTTCACGCAGATGCAGTCCATTGAAAAATACTGGCAGGGAGTAGGGGGTACCAACATGCTGCCCGGCACAGTGAAAAGCGCCGATCGTTTTGTCCGGGCCTCGTTCTTTGTTCATCACGTCCCGACAAATTTTGACTATCACAGTGCATGGGGCTCGATTTCGAGCATCATGGGGACGGTGTCTGTCCCTTATGGATATGAACTGCCGGGAGAGCCCAACGTATCGTCTACGCAATGGCGTAGTATCGCAGATCTCGGCGGACTTAAATACTATTTAAAATTTGCAGACTCGACTTCCGATTTCTGGATTGATCTTGAAAAGCTTCTGCTGAATCCCGGTGACCCGGTCTTAAAGCTGGATACCAAAAATCATTTTGATTTCTCCGGTTGTGTAAACGACCGACTGAAAGTGTCAAAGCCGTTTACTCCGATGTGGTAATATAAACGTAAAGCAAACCGCCACGCTGACTCTTTAATTTAAGACAGTGTGGCGGTTTGTCTATATGTTTTCTCAGAGAGCGGCGCGCAGGGCGTCGACCATGGCGGCATACTCTTCATCGGTCAGATAGACTTTGCCGGGATTCATGACAAAAGTGCCTCCGTAGTCCGGACCGTCGACATATTTGGGCGCGAGGTGGAAGTGGAGATGCGACAGTTTGTCGCTGTAGGCGCCGTAGTTAATCTTCTCGGGATTGAAGACACGCTGCATCGCGCGGGTCACGCGGCACACGTCGGCCATAAAGGCGTTACGCTCCTCGTCAGAGAGTTCGTTGAGGTCGTTGACATGGTCTTTGTAGGCCACAAGGCAGCGTCCGCGATAGGTCTGCTCCTTGAAGATAAAGGCGCGCGACACCGAGAGGTCGGCCAGTGGAATCATCAGTTTGTCAAACGTGTCTGTGCAGTACAGACAGTCTTTAGGGTCACTTTTCATGGTTATGTAAGTGTTAAAAAATTAAAATTCGCTCTGCTGGTGGAATGAAATTTTCGGAAAATCTGTCTTTGCCATCTGAAGCACATAGTTAGAGTCGGCGAGGAAGACATCGCGTCCCTCGCGGTCAACGGCCATGAACTGATGCTTGCGCTTTTTGAACGCTTCTAAAGCAGCTTCGTCGTCACTCTCAATCCAGCAGGCCTTATAGAGCGAGATTGGCTCCCAGCGGCATTGTGCGCCATACTCGTGTAGGAGTCTGTACTGTATGACTTCAAACTGTAGCTGGCCGACCGTGCCGATAATCTTGCGGCCGTTGAATTGGTTTACGAATAGCTGGGCGACGCCCTCGTCCATGAGCTGCTGTATGCCTTTGTCAAGCTGCTTTGACTTCATGGGGTCGGTGTTCTCGATATATTTGAACATCTCGGGTGAGAAGCTCGGCAGTCCCTTGAAGTGAATAATCTCGCCTTCGGTCAGCGTGTCGCCGATTTTGAAGTTGCCCGTGTCAGGTATGCCGACGATGTCGCCGGGATATGCCTCGTCGACGATACTCTTTTTCTGAGCCATGAAGGCTGTCGGAGCAGAGAATTTGAGGACCTTGTCAAGACGTATGTGGCGATAGGGCGCATTGCGCTCAAATTTGCCGGAACAGACCTTGACAAAGGCGATGCACGAGCGGTGGTTGGGGTCCATGTTGGCATGGATTTTGAAAACGAAGCCCGAGAAAGCATCTTCCGACGGTTTTATCAGTCGCTCCTCGGCCTGCACGGGTTTGGGCGCCGGAGCTATTTTGACGAAGCAGTCCAAAAGCTCCTTGACACCGAAGGTGTTGAGCGCAGACCCGAAGAATACGGGGGCGGTGTTGCCGGCAAGATAGTCGTCGACATTAAACTCGGGATAGACGCCTTCGATAAGCTCGAGGTCGTCGCGCAGTTTTGCAGCATCGGTTTCGCCGACAGCCTCGTCGATGCGAGGGTCGTTGACATCGTCGATTTCTACGCGCTCAGAGACTTTCTGCTTATCGGGTTTGAAAAGGTCAAGCGTATTCTCGTAGATGTTATAAACGCCTTTAAACTTGGCGCCGATGTTTATGGGCCACGAGAGAGGACGCACCTTGATTTTGAGCTCTGCCTCAAGTTCATCGAGTATCTCGAAAGGGTCACGTCCCTCGCGGTCAAGTTTGTTGACAAAGATGATTACAGGAGTGCGGCGCATACGGCAGACTTCCATGAGTTTGCGGGTCTGCTGTTCGACGCCTTTGGCTACGTCTACGACGATAATTACGCTGTCGACCGCCGTCAGTGTGCGGTATGTGTCCTCGGCGAAGTCTTGGTGACCGGGTGTGTCGAGGATGTTGATTTTGTAATCGCCGTAATTGAAGCCCATGACCGAAGTGGCGACAGAGATGCCGCGCTGTTTCTCGATTTCCATCCAGTCGCTGGTGGCTGTCTTTTTTATCTTGTTTGATTTGACGGCTCCGGCTATGTGGATTGCGCCGCCAAAGAGCAGCAGTTTCTCTGTGAGTGTGGTTTTGCCGGCGTCAGGGTGTGATATGATGGCAAATGTGCGCCGGCGGTCTATTTCTTCGTTAAGTGTGGCCACGATTTTTTTACTGGTTTGTTTTCAGTCTGCAAAATTACAAAATTTTGCTTGTAAACGAAATGCCATCCCGTGTGTTATAAATAATAAAGAAGTATAACAACCCGCATATAATCACAATTATGAAAGAAATCGCTTTAATCGGTACTAATTGCCGTGTATTTTCAGACGTGCTGTCAGTGTTGCTTGACCGTGACATCGCAGTCAACGCCATGGTAGATTATCCCGAGCATGTGATGCTCGATGATGTTTTGCTGACAGTCACCCGTATGGATTTTTACAATCGTGAGGCCATGCGCGAAGCCTTCGAGGGCTATCATGACGCAATCCTGACTTATGACGACGACCTTAAGAACGCCGAGCACAATGACTTGACACTTAAAACCTTTGCTGATACGGTTACTGCAGCCCGCGAGGCCGGTGTCGCCCGCGTGATTGTTGTCGGCAGCCCTGATTCAGAGGCGTTTTTCGTCACTCTGCTGCGTCGTCTCGATGACATTGACTGGGTATTTATTTCGACTGAGAATGACTATCCCGACCGCGCCGTCAACGAACTCATCGAGCCGAGTTTCCATCGCGAGGTTTACGCCGAGTAATCCGGCTTACGAAAATATCAACTTACGGCCTCAAGCAAATATTTTGCCTGAGGCCGTAACTTTTTGCGGCCAAAACGGTAACTTTGCGGCGTTAGACCAATCAAACGGATCATGATTAATTCATTGCAGTCTTTAAGAGGCATTTTCGCGATATTTGTTTTTCTCAGCCATTACTCGATATTCATTTCGCCGGACGAGTCATATCGTGTCTTTTATCCCGGCGGCACGTCGGCAGTCGAATACTTTATCGTGCTCAGCGGTTTTGTCATGTGCGCCGGCTATGAGAAAATAGTCGAGAAACGTGGTATTGGCTACGGTGATTTTATGGTGCGCCGCATTGTGCGCATTTATCCTTTGCATTTACTTTGTCTGACATACTGGATTCTGACTCATTTCTTGCATCCTGAAGAATTAGCAGGCCAATTCGGACCTATTGTGACAAATCTTTTCTGCGTGCAGTCATGGGTGCCTGACCACACGTATTATTACGGATGTAATACACCGTCATGGTGTGTCGGAGTGTTCTTCTTTCTTTATGCACTGTTTCCGTTTATCATAAGACTTTACGAACGCCGGCCTCGGCGTTTTGTCATCGGATTTTTCATCTTCTGGGCAGCCTTTACGCTTTATATCTATTGGCTGCCGAGTCAGAAGTTAGGGACAGACCTTAATCTTTATTTCGCACGCATCCTGCCGCCGGTGCGTATCATAGACTTTGTCCTCGGCATAATGCTCTGGCAGCTATATCGCTATATTAAAGAACATAATCTTGTCGAGCGTTTTCTGTCGCGCGGCGTAGTGATCAAAACGGTTGTCGAACTTGTCGTCGTGGTCGCATACTGCGGTGGTGTATTCCTTGCAAACAGATTGGGAGCCAAATATTGCACATCGGTTATTTGGTGGATACCGATGATACTGACGGTGATGGTCTTCGCTTTGACAGACGGACGCGGCGGCCTGATGTCACGCCTTCTGTCGTGGCGTCCGATGATATATTTCGGTAACGCAAGTTTCTGCTACTATCTGACCCACATGCTGACATATCGTTCGGCCGAAAGAGTATTCAATCACTTCGGACTGCTCGAAGCTCAATGGCCGCGCTTCTGGGTCATTTTTGCTTTGACCTTGGTCGCAGCTCTGTTGGTTTACCACTATATCGACGGGCCGTTTGTGACTTACCTGCGCCGCAGGCTTAAACTATAAGAACTTATTTCTTGCTGTCGGCGTCGGCGTAACGGTCGGGAAATTTCAGAGCTACGGTCGGACGCATATACGCGCGTATAATAAAGAACAAGCCGAGCAGTACGAAGGGGATGCTGAGCCACTGGCCCATGTTAAGCACCATGTCGGCCTCGAATGCCTCCTGATCGTTTTTGATAAACTCGATGAAAAAGCGCGGCAGGAATATGCCCACGAGGAATGTTCCGAAAATCAGACCGGGACGTTTCTCGCAGTTCTTACGCCAGTACATCCACATCAGCAGTCCGAAGAGCGCAAGATAGCAGAGCGACTCGTAAATCTGTGTCGGATGGCATGCGACGCCATAATAGTTATTGTGCCACTCGGCCGAGCGCACAAACATGAAGCCCCACGGCAGTGTAGTGGCGTGGCCGAATATCTCTGAATTCATCAGGTTGCCGAAGCGTATCAACGCACCGACAAGAGCGATAGCCGGCACAAGGCGATCGAACGTCCAGAGCGGACTGCGGCGTGTGGTGAATATCGAGAAAAGTATCACAGCCGTGATGACGCCTATGGCTCCTCCGTGGCTGGCGAGACCCCCCTCCCATGTGGCGAGTATCTTCCACGGATGTTGAGAATAATAGTCCCAAGCGTAAAAGAATACATGGCCGAGGCGAGCGCCAACAACCGTGCCGACAGCCACCCATATCAGCAGTATGCCCATCCAGCGCTCGGGAGCGCCCTCATGGCGAAACATACGTGCGACGATGTTAAAGCCTATCCAGAATCCGATGGCAAACATCAGTCCGTACCAGCGTACGGTAACGAACGAGTCAATCAGGACGGGGTCTGCATTCCAGACAATATATGACAGTGGCATATCAGTTTATTTTGGTTGGTTGGGATTTTTTGTTGAAAAATTCTTTGGTCGCGCGGCGCACACGCGGGCTGAGTGCGAGTATGGCTATCATGGTCGGCAGAGCCATCAACGCATAGAAAAAGTCGCACAGGCCTACGGCAGCCTCCAACGGTACGACCGCAAATATGACGAGTGTAGCAATGAAAAACCATGCGTAATAACGGCCGCGCTTTGCGCCGAAGAGATATGTGGCACAGCTTGTGCCGTAAAACGAGTAGCTGAACATCGACGACAGCGCGAAGCATGCCACTATGAACATCAGCATGTATTCGCCGCCGGGTATCGCCGAGCTGAAAGCGCCCATGGCCACCTCGAGTCCCTTGACGCCCTCGACGTTGATGTCGCCGCAAAGTAATATAGCTATGGCGGTAAGTGTGCACACAAGGCCCGAATCAATACTCGGCCCGAGCATGGCGATGAGGCCTTCGCGCACGGGTTTGTCGTTTTTTGACGCGCCGTGCATGATTGAGGCTGTGCCTATGCCGGCGTCATTGACCAGTGCTGCACGCCGTGCGCCGATAATGGCTATGCCGGCAAATGCGCCGAATCCGGCACGTAGATTGAAAGCTTCGGTGAATATGCGACGGAAGACCTCGGGCACGTCTGCAATGTTGGTGATAATGATATAGAGCACCATCAGGAAGTAGACGCCCACCATAAAGGGCACCATCACCGAGGCGACATTGGCGATGCGGTGGATGCCGCCGAGTATGACAACTGCGACTATGATGGCAATCGCACAGCCGAAGAGCAGCTTATAGGCTTGCGTATTACTAAGTGAAAGTACCGAGCCTGTCGCGCTCAGAAAACTGCTTGACGCTATGCTCTCGGGTGTCGAGAATGTGGTCATGAAGGCCTCGGTCAGCTGATTGGAGTTCATTATACACATGGTGCCGAACATGCCGGCAACCGCAAAAAACACCGCGAGCGGGCGCCATTTATGGCCGAGTCCCTGCTCGATTATGTGCATCGGGCCTCCCTGCGGACGGCCGGTGTCATCCTTGCCTTTATACATGATTGCAAGCACGCCTTCGTGATATTTGGTGGCCATGCCGACGATAGCGCTGACCCACATCCAGAATATCGCTCCGGGACCGCCCATGACGAGAGCTATGGCCACACCGGCGATATTGCCCAGTCCTACTGTCGCGGCTATGACCGATGCGAGAGCCTGCGCCGACGATATCTGCCCGTCACCTTTGGCTCCCTTCTTGCGTAACTCGGCCAAGGCGTCGGGGAGTCGCCTTAGCGACACCATGCCTGACGAGAGAAACAGATAGAGGCCTCCGCCGATAAGCAGAAAAAACAAGGGGTAGCCGCAGACGACTTCGGCCACGTCGGTGATGGTCTGACTGATTGAAGCGAGCATTAGTGATATTGCTTGGGATTACTATGCGTACTCTTGCGTGCCGTCTCGCGGCCGCTCGAGTCATTTGCAAAGTTAACTCTAAAACTTCAAATAGACAAATCACCTCAAAGCTGATTAAAAACCCATGGGATGTTCTGCGGCACCATCCATTCATGACTTTGTCAACCCGGATAACTGTCTTTGTAAACCCATAAAGTAAACTGATAACTAAAACGGCCTTTATCTGTCAACCATTTTTAGGAAGAGGCACGCTTTCACCCGCTGTTTTAAGTATGTTAAATTTAGCTAATTACTTGGGGGGGGTAATTTATACCTATTTTTGCATGCGTTTGCATAAGAATACGCAATTACTACTTTATCAATACATTTAATTAATTAACCAACACACATTTCCTAATTATGATTAAGAAATTTGTTTACACGCTTGCATGTGCTGCAATGGCCTTCGGCTTTGCCGCATGCTCAAGCGATGAGCCCCTCGAGGGCGCAAGCGGTCCGGAGGGTCGCGTTTCATTCACCGCACAGCTTCCCGCCGAGCTCGGCTCACGTGCCGTTGGCGACGGCAAGAATGCAACTACTCTGCAGTATGCAGTCTATGATTCGGCTACGGGTCAGTTGATACTACAGAATTTCAGGTCGCGCGAAACGGATACTTATATTAATGATGCCGTAAGTTTCACCAATCTTGTAGCGACTGTAGACTTCCAGCTCGTAACCGGTAATACTTATGACATCGTATTCTTCGCAAGAAGTTCGAAGGCCTATAATTTCTGCTCTTTTGACCCGACAACCAAGTTACTTACAATCAACTATAATGAGATTAGTAATTCATATAGCACGGATTATGAGAATTATGACATTTTCTACAAAAAAGAAACTGTCACGGTGAGGGGCGCTCTTAACAAGACTGTCGAACTTAAGCGTCCTGTAGCGCAACTCAATTTCGGTACTAACGACTATGCAGCTCCGGCTGTTATAAAAGTTTTTGGCGAAAATCTTCGTTCTTTACGTTATCAATTGGCGTCTGACAGCGAGTTGCCTACGACTCTCAACCTGCTTGACGGCACACTCGGCGATTATAAGAAGATTGAAACTAAGATGCTCCAGCCGAGATATCTTATTAATAATGACCAGTTCCCCGTCGAGGGCGACTATAAATATATGTCGATGACATATGTGCTTGTAGGAGCCGCCGAGCGCACTGTCGCTGACCTTAAGCTGACGATTAACAACAGCAGCAGCAACACGGTGAATGTTTTTGAAATCACCAACGTGCCCCTGCAGGCCAATTATCGCACCAATGTCTATGGCTCGCTTCTGTCAAGCAATGTTACTTACAAAGTAGAGATTGACAATAGTTTCGGCACTCCCGACATAGATAACGGTCTGTGGTTTGGCGAGGTGAAAGAGCCCGTGGCTGACGCCGAGGGCAATTATACCATCTCTACCGCCGCCGAACTTGCCGGCATCGCCAAGATTGTCAATAGCGGCAATGACCTCAAGGGCAAGACTGTAAAACTTGCCAAGAGCATCAGCCTCTGCAATCTGCCTTGGACTCCGATTGGCAGTACAACAGAGAAGCCTTTCCGCGGCACTTTTGACGGCGGAGGCAACACTATCTCTGACCTCAAGGTCACAATCAGCGGTCCGTCTCAGCCGGCAGGCTTCATCGGCTGTCTCCACGGCGGCGGTGTCCTCAAAGACCTCACCATCGATGGCGCAGACATCAATGCCCTCGGAGCTACAACCGCTGCGGCAAGGGGTACAGCGGTAGCTGTCGGTCATGCCTACACGGCTAAAATCATGGAAAATGTCACTGTCAAAAACGCAAAAGTCAAGGCTTATCGCTGGGCAGGCGGCATCGCCGGCTACAATTACGGCACAATCAAAGACTGCCATGCCGAAAACATCGAAATTGACCTGTCGTATGAGCTCGTAAACGGCGTACATGACAACTGCGACAAAGGCGGCGCGATTTGCGGTCTGCACAACGAGGGCAATTATATCCTCGAAGGTAATTCGGCTAAAAATGTCGTAGTCCGCGGCTACCGTCATGTCGGCGGTCTCTTCGGCCTCGTGAATTATGATGTTACGGTCAGAAATAACACTATCACAGGCGGTGACATCTATCAGAAATTTGACTACAATTATTACCCCATCGAGGCCGGCGCGCGTATCGGTGAAATATGGGGCGAACTTCCCGCAAACGCTATTGATGGAGGCGGCAATACTGCAACAGATGTAAATGTGCATGCCGCTACAATCGCAGCAACTGTAGATGCTATCCCCGAAGCTATCGCTAAAGGCGGTTATGTTTATGTCGACGGTGACGCAGAGAACTACGATATCAGTTCGCAGGGTAAAATCGAGATTACAAAACCGACAATCATCAGCGTTGCCGCAGGCAAGACTCTCACAGTCGCATCCAATCAATTTATCAACAATTCGGAATTGACTCTTGACGGCGAAGGTGCTATCAGCGGAACAGGTTTTGTCATCAATAATAATAAGGGTGCCTCTCTGACAATAAATAATGGTACTTACATTTCTGTAAATACATCTTCTTATGGCTCGCCTGTTTATACAGAAGGAAACTTGACGGTCAACGGCGGTAACTTTATGACTCGCGGCGGTAGCGAGGCCATCAGAGTGAATATGGGAAATGTCTATGATAAAGGTGTAACTGTCGCGATTAATGGCGGTACATTCTCTGCTACTAATAATTATGCCGTAAATTTCTACGGCGGTAATACTTCGGTTGAGAATAAATTCTATATTACAGGCGGTACTTTTATCGGTGCATCAGGTTGTGCTCGCGCTGACGGTAATGTAGAGTGCCATATTTCAGGGGGCACATTCATTGCTAAGGGTCAGTATCATGGTTTCTGCGCCGGTGCGGAGAACTACGGCTCTGATAAATGCAAGGCATATATCACCGGCGGTAAGTTCTGGGCTAATGGCGGCGGCTCGGCCATCAAGGCCAATCAGGCGCAACTGTTCATCTCGGGCGGTGAGTTCAACAAAGCCGTTACCGCTCTTGATGACGGATTTGAATGTGTTGATCTCGTCCCGGCCACAACTGTTAACGTTGACGGAACGGATTACACTTTCGGCAAAACCGTTCGTCCTACAGAATAACTTTCGTAATCTAAACCACGGTTCATAGCGCCGTGGATATGCAAAAACTGCGGCCCCGCATCGAGCGAGACCGCAGTTTTTCATGATAACCCGTTGAGATTAATGCTGCCTCCTGTATAACCCATTGAACCGTAGGGACATGCCATTGCGAGCGTGGCGAGCGGCGGCATGTATAACATGGCCACATGTGTGGAAAAATTATCTCGGAGAATAAACTGCCCAAAGCGCGGGACGCGCGAGTTTTTTTAACCCGTTGCGAAGCACGAAGTGGGTGTCAAATCGTCCGTGTCAGCGGTCGCAGCCGCATCTCGGCGAGAGCATGTGAGACACTCCATGTTTTTAACTTCGCGTCAAACCTGACGGCGCTATCACACAAGTGTAAAAAAGCACCCCGCGCAAATTTTTGCGCGGGGTGCGTAACGATATTTTAGTGTGTTTTATTCGGTAATCATTTCGTTGCCCGAAAGAGTGACTTTGTCGGTGCTATTCACGTAAATGAATTCGTTCTTCATCGAGCCTCCGGTCATCTGATCGAGAGTAGTTTTGGATTTGTTGTCTTTAACATAGAGCATCTGTTCAGCGTCGCTGGGGCCATTATTGTTTGTATACTGCTGAGCGCCGACGATACCTGCGGTCCAACCTTTGTCTGCGTGAAGCGAAGGAGCTTTGTTGATACATTTTTCGATAGTGCCCATCTCATACCAGATGCCGACGATGCCGCCTGCGCCCTGACCGGCTGTCGTAACGGAAGCGTAGTTTTCGCACTCGCTTACGTTAACGGCCGACTTAGAGGCATAAGAACTTGAGCCGTTATATCGTACCCAACCGATTACACCGCCTGTGCCATAGCCGGCGCCGGTGTTTGTAACGCTACCTTTGTTGATACATTTTGAGACGGTGCCGCGTGAGGTCTGTTCACCGATTACACCGCCGACACTATAATTGTTGCCTTTGACGGCGCCGGTGTTGCTGCATGAGGTGACGTCTGCCGCATTAAGGCCTGAGATACCACCGACGGCGCAACCTCCGGATGTAATGTCTCCGCTGTTAGTGCAATTAGATATTGTCATGGTTTTGCCGACGGCTGTGTAATATGCAGCTCCGGCTATACCGCCCACATTGTTGTTGGTCGAGGTAACAGTGGCGCCGTTAGAGCAGTCATCGATAGTGCCGTCAATCATCATGCGGCCTACAACGCCGCCGGCTGTGCCTTTAGCTGAAATAGTGCCTGAAAGAATATGCACATTGGTTACTTTTGCGCCCTCGGTAACGAGTCCGATGAAGCCGGCCTGCTCGGCAGCGTCGGCTGTAATGTTGAGATTCTCGATTTTGAGATTCTTTACTTCGGCAGTCGGGCCGACAAGATTGGTTATGAAAGCGGCAATTGCGTCCTTGTCTTTGTCTGTGCTGTTGATTGTTATGTTTTTGAGCGTTTTATTGCCGCCGTCGAGGACGCCTTTGAATGCATTGCCCGTTGTAGAACTGCTGTTGCGTTTAGCTCCCTCGGCAATAGTGCTTACGGTTTTGTTGGCGAAATCGATGTCAGAGGTGAGGGTGATGGTGTAGCCTTCGAAATCATTGGCCGGTGTCTCGGCTGTGCCGTTTACGAGTGCTGCGAGGCCCATGAACTCTGAGGGCTCGCTAACAGTCACGGTCTTGGCGGTCTCGTTGACGACGGGAGTCTTGACGGTCGTGCCATCCCAAGGGCCGACGTCGTGTGAGGGTTTGCCGAACTCGGGGTCAATTTCGATGCGGAAATTTATGGCCGAGGTGATCAGTGAGCCGTAGATGTTGGTGCGGTAGTTGCGCTCGACGGGTACATTGTTGATGTCGAGTGTATGGATGTCGTTTTTGCCGTCGTTGACGGTGAAGTCGATGTCGACCACGTCGCGTTTGCCGCCGACGAGCAGGTAGTTCATCGACAGGTATTTATATTTGCCGTCACCATAGGGGAATGTCTCAGAGGCATCGGGGCGGCCGGCGAGGGCGTAGGTGACAGGAGTCGGGTCTTTTACCGTGCCATCAAGAAGATTGAGAGTCTTGAAAGAAGTAGTCTTAACCGAAGTCTTGACGGCGGTGAGATAAGGCTTGACGCTCTCGGCATCGAGGTCGTCGGTACCGAAGTTGAGCTGAGCGAAGGGACGGTTGAGCACAACGGGCTTTGTAATGGCCCCTTCGACTTTAAGATTTGTCACGGAGGCAAAGAAAGCGTCGCGGCTCTCGTCGTTAGATGTCAGGCCGTCGTAGTTGATTGTGATGGTCTTGTTGGCTGAGCTGAAAGTGTAGGGGTTTGTAGAGCCTTCGGCCACCGGGGCGTCGGCCCAGAAGATGATGTCATATGATTTGCCGTTGACGAGCTGAAGCTCGACTGTGGCGTTCAGACCCGTAAAGTTGACTTTGTCGGCTGACTCTTCGATGAGGGTATTGGTGCCGGCTTCGTAGACAGCATAGGTGAGGGTAGTGGCCGTCGTGCCGTTGCCGAAATCACGAGAGCCTAATTCGGCAGGGAGCTGGGCTGTGAGGCTGACGAGGCTCGTTTTACCGTCTGGAGAATTGCCCTGTGGCTCGTCGCTTGAGCATGCTGCGAAGCCGAAGGTCATGGCTGCTGCAGCGAGCGTGTAGACAAACTTTTTCATCATAGCTTTAGAAATGTGTCGATTAAATAAATGGTTAATATGTTATTAATTGCGTATGTCTATGCAAATTGATGCAAAGGTAGATATAAAATTACCTCACCCCGAATTGTTTAATTATATTTAACTAAGATTGCGGCGGTAGAAAAAGTATGCTTTTCTGAAAAGGTTGTCGGCTATGCGGTGCCGACAATGTAGGCTACACCTTAATTTATATCTGCCGCAGGGCTACACCGGAGGTCGGTGCAGCCCTGCGTAGCGTTGAAGGGGAGAGTAGAGAGGGGGTATCAGCGGGTGAGCTCGATGCGGTTCTCACGTGCTATGCGGCGCAGGTTGAGTATGGCGTAACGCATGCGTCCGAGAGCTGTATTGATGCTGACGCCCGTTGTCTCGGCGATTTCTTTGAAACTCATGTTGCGGTAATAGCGCATCACGAGTACTTGACGTTGGCTCGGAGGGAGGTGGCGGATGAGACGTCGCACGTCGGCCTTGATCTGTGAGTCAATCAGCAGGTCTTCGACCGTGTCTTCGGCGAGCTCTTTGCGGTTAAGCACATCGAAATCGTCATTGTCTGACGAAACCGATCCCTCGGATTTCTCCTGACGGAAGTAGTCGATGACAAGGTTACGGGCGATGCGATTGATCCACGCGGGGAACTTGCCGCTCTCGGTGTAGCGTCCCTGACGTATGGTCGAAATAGCCTTGACGAATGTCTCCTGAAAGATATCGTCAGAAAGCGTACGGTCTTTGACCATCTGCAGTATGTAGTTATAAACACGGGTCTGGTGGCGTTGCAGCAGCACGTCGAAAGCCTCATTTGTGCCTTTTGCATAAGAAACGACCAACTGGTCGTCGGTCATCTTATCGAATGATTGCATTGTCTATTTTCCTCAATGATTAGTTTGAGTAGAGGTCGTTCTATAGGCAATTAAAGGTTTTAGCGGTTAATAAGAATGGTTGGTTTCAGTTATGATGTCGACAAATTTATTTATAATATTTTGTCCCCGCAAGCATTTCTGTATTAAAAATGTTTATTTAACTCTTTTTGCACAATAAATTAAATGGCAATTTGTGCTTGACTGGTCGAACAATCAAATTTTAATGATATGCAATAAAGAGCCAGCCTGTATCGTTATTTGAACAGATGCGAATAGTTCGTGTTGAGACATAAATTTAAATGCCTATGAAGAAAAACTCTACTCCTTGCCGGGCAGCCGGGTCTGCCCATAAGAATCAGATGTCTTCGGTTGCGCTCCCGTGCCGTCGCACTATCGAATTTATCAGGCAGTTCGCCCGTGCATATCAACCGACGGCTCTGTCGTCACATTCGGCATCAGCTCCGGCTATTATTCTCAACTGATTAAGAGAGGTCTCCCCGTCGGAGGCCTCTCGATGTAAATATGCGCAATGTTTTGTGCTGATACTTGCATATTTGAGCGAAAATGCTTAAATTTGCGGTCGATTTTTATCAACATACCCATAACAAATTATTAATTAATAAATTAACAATGCATTACGAAACCGTTTTCATTTTAACTCCCGTTTTGTCTGATGCTCAGATGAAGGAAGCGGTAGAAAAGTTCAGCAAGGTGCTCACCGACAACGGAGCTACCATTGTGAACACCGAAGAGTGGGGCCTGCGCAAGCTCGCTTATCCCATCGAGAAAAAATCGACCGGCTTTTATACTCTCATTGAGTTTGACGCCGAGCCTACTATGGTCAAGAAACTCGAAACAGCCTATCGCCGTGACGAACGAGTAATCCGTTTCCTCACATTCCGTCTCGACAAATATGCCGCTGAATATGCTGCAAAACGTCGCAGCCTGAAGGCAAACAAAGACAACGCACCTAAAGAAGAAGTAAAGGAGAACTAATCATGGCACAAGCATCATCAGAAATCCGCTATCTCACACCCATGTCGGTTGATGTGAAGAAGAAAAAATATTGCCGTTTCAAACGCAGCGGTATTAAATATGTTGATTACAAAGACCCGGAGTTCCTCAAAAAATTCCTCAACGAGCAGGGTAAAATTCTCCCCCGCCGTATCACCGGCACATCGCTCAAATTTCAGCGCCGTGTGGCTCAGGCTGTTAAACGTGCCCGTCACCTCGCTCTGCTGCCTTATGTAACCGACTTGATGAAATAACTTTAAAGCTAAGGAATACAAATTATGCAGATTATACTTAAAGAAGACGTTCAGGGCCTCGGATACAAGGACGACGTCGTAGAAGTAAAAGACGGTTACGGCCGCAATTATCTGATTCCCCAGTGCAAAGCCGTCATCGCCACTCCCTCAGCTCTTAAGGTCCTTGCCGAGAATCAGCGCCAGCGCGCTCATAAACTCGCTAAAATCAAAGCTGATGCCGAGGCTGCAGCTGCCGCTCTCGAGGGCGTATCGCTGACTATCGGCGCCAAGACAAGTGCTACCGGCACAATCTATGGCTCGGTTAACAGCATCCAGATTGCCGAAGAGCTTGAGAAACTCGGCCACAAGGTTGACCGTCGTCAGATTGTCATCAATCAGCCTGTCAAAGAGGTCGGCAAATACACAGCTACAATCAATTTCCACAAAGAGGTCTCTGCAGAGGTTCCCTTTGAAGTTGTTGCCGAATAATTTAGCGGCGATATAACTGCTAAAATAAATATAAGGCATCCCGAAAGTCGGTTAAAGACTTTCGGGATGTTTTTTTTACTGTCGCGGACGGATAAACGGGCACTTAAATTAAAAATTATGATAACTTTGCGATGTCATGTATAAAAGCGTGATTTGTATCCTATGAAATATATCTTGCCTCAGGCCAAACCCGAGTGGAAAATCAAACCGCAGACAATCAGAGAGCTTGAAGATGCTTTCGCACAAATGGAGCGCTGCGCCGAGCGACGCCCTGAAATTGATATGAATGACATCAGGCAGGTTGAGCGATATCAGTTTGAGTCTCAGTCGGCGTTGGATAAGGCTCAAAATGCCCGCGGCGCAATAATGCTGGTGAACTATTCACAGCCCGTCCAAGAACAGATAGACCGGTTCAAAGCCGAGGATTATATGCCCTTGGACGCATTGATGGCGCTCAGCAGCGAGACAAGGGAAATAAGCAGACTCAAGGATTTCTTCTCGCCAGTCAATACGCATATCAAACCTAAAGACAATGAAGAGCGAGAGCGCAGGCAAGGTGATTTTCGCATAGTTTATCAACGTTGTCTTGACTATGCAAAACGCGCTGACGAGCTGCCCGTGCAGTGTCGCAACATGATTTATATGATGCTGGCTCAGATTTGCTGTAATATGCACGCGATGTCGACACAAATCGACAGCGGATATGCTCCCGAAGATTTATTTGACCCGACACAAGGATATGAGTATGCAAGTAAGGTAGAGCGCGCAGACGGAGCGAAGGCATTTATCTGTACCCGTATCGAGCGACAGATGGGGCAGGGGGCAACCGGCGGCCTCTCGATGACAGCAAAGCAGTTTAAACAGAAAAAGAAACAAAAACATTACATAATAATCGCGATAATGGTCGTATTGGGCATTGGGGTGATTATTGCCGCATCTGCATTGCTCTGGATTGCATTCGTGGTGTTCTGCTTCTATATGGTTTTCAAAATGATGATTTCCGACGCGACCGGCGGCCACTCGGGAGGGTCAACCCCAAAATTCGGGCCAAACTCCAATTACGGCGGTGCTCAATGTGGCAAATGTATGCATTATGACAAGGCGACCTGTCCCCGCTATCCGACCTGTCATCCTAATGATGCTGCCTGTGGCCTTTTGAACAAACCTACGTGGTGACAAATACAGACAACAATGGTTAAATTGTCTTAAATCTTAACGTGTCCGGGGCTTTTATAGAAGCTGATTGATTAAATTAGGACAATGTTTGAGAGCCTGTCGTCATTTTTTGCAACGCCGTGGGTCTACTATACCTTCTGGGCGATATATGCTGTTACTGTGGTGACGATAATCGGAGTGATTCTCTCCGAAAACCGTAACCCCGTCAAGTCGCTGGCATGGATGGTTGTGCTTTTCATGCTGCCGGTTGCCGGCATAATACTATATATATTTTTCGGACGCAGCATCAAGAATCAGCGCATGATTTCGCGCGGCAACCGTCGCCGTCTCAAGCGCCGTGACCGTGTGCGCAGCGCTGATGTCAAGGCTCTGGATTTAAGTGATGCATCACGTCAGCAGATAACTTTAGTCAGAACTCTCGCCGACTCGCCGCTGCATGTCGGCAATACGGTCGAGGTGTTTACTTCGGGCGCGGAGAAATTTGAGGCGCTCAAACGGGATTTGCGCGAGGCCCGTAGCTATATCAACATGGAGTATTATATCTTCGAGGATGACAGTGTCGGACGCGAGATATGTGAGATACTCGTCGAGCGTGCGCGCGCCGGCGTCGAGGTGCGCCTTATTTATGACCATGTCGGCTCGTTCAGTGTCAGCTCCCGCTTCTTCAAGGAGATGCGTCGTGCAGGCATACAGGCTTACCCTTTCTTTAAAGTCTCGTTCCCTCTGCTCGGCACACGCATCAACTGGCGCAATCACCGCAAGCTTGTCATCATCGACGGGCGAACGGCTTATCTCGGCGGCATGAATATCGCCCGGCGCTATGTCGACGGCGGCAAAAAGTTTGCCGGCTGGCGCGATACCCATCTTAGGCTGTCGGGTCCCATCTTATCGTCGCTTAGCTTCTCGTTTGCTGTTGACTGGAACTTTATGGGGCAGCCTCTGCTCGATGACGAGGTCGTCGGCGAGTCAGTCACGACCGACAGCCGCGGTGCGGTGAACGATGTAGGTATACAGCTGCTTACATCAGGCCCGATGTCGCAGTGGAGCAACATTGCCTATACTTTCCACAAGGCTGTCACTAACGCCCGTAAGCGCATATTTATCCAGACCCCGTATTTTCTGCCGACAGAAGGTCTGTTTAAGGCGCTGCAGGTCGCCGCGCTTGCCCATGTTGATGTCAGGCTTATGTTGCCGGAGACAAGCGACTCGCGCATGCTGACCTATGCGTCTGCCTCATATGTCGACGAGGCGCTTAAAGCCGGCATCAAGATTTATTTTTATCAGGCCGGTATGTTACATTCAAAGATGATTATTGTCGATGACGAGTTCTCTTCGGTTGGCTCGACCAATTTTGATTTCCGCAGTTTTGAGTATAATTTCGAGGCGAATGTCATGATGTACTCTGTCGAGCTCAATCATAAACTCGCCGAAATCTTCAAAAATGATTTGACAAAATCCTGTCGCGTCTCGCAGCCCGAGTGGCGTCGCAGGCCTTATACCCGTAAGGCAGTAGAGTCGAGTTTGTGACTTTTTTGCCCGATTTTGTTAATGGGGTTGATAAAATGGAATTTTTTTTTGTCGGAACCCGCGCATGCGCAATG
>CBCSTG010000004.1:0-142746 GCA_965143025.1 uncultured Bacteroidales bacterium | reverse complement strand
TGTCTCCGACTCGAAATCCTTGAGGAAGCCGAAACGATGGACACCCAACGACGCCTGATAGCCGAAGGTCGGACGCTTGGCCCACAGACCGGCCTTGACGCCGAACATCAGGGCCGAGCGGTCGTCTATCAGCATGAATTCAGGCGTCTTGATGCCGGCGTATGTGAAATCGGCCACGGCGCTGATTTGCATGGCGCGGTTGAGGTGATGGTCAAATCTGACGCCGACAGTGGCCGTGTTGTCGCTGTAGCGTTCGCGGCACTCGACATCCTCGGCTTTGGTCTTGTAAGACTCGCCGTCAAACTGCATCCATGCCCCTAAACGCGTGCGGCTCGTGTTGATAAAGCGGTAACCGGCCGACAGACCAAGGTTATAAGCCGGGAAATAGCCTGCCGAGGCATAGCCGCGATAAGGTGTCACGGGTATTGTGTCGCCATAAGAGGCCGGCTCTAACGGTGTGATTGACGATGTCAGCTCCGACGGCTCACCGTACTCGACAAGTGTCAGGCGTCGGAAATCTGTCTGAGGCTGCATCAGCACGGGGCTGATTCCGCCCAATCGTGTGGCTTCGCGCTCGACCGGCACAACAGTGCGGTCGACAGTGATTTCGGTCTTGAGGTCCTTGGCGCCGGCCGCTACTGTGGCGGCGAGAGCGGCAACCAAGGCTATATGTCTGCTTTTAAGAGTATTCATCGTTTTTACTTTTTAAGACGGTTGTCAATCATCATAAAGATATCAGAATCTATGCCGGGATAATTCTCGCGAAGGGCGTTAAGATACTCGCGTGCCTCGAAGTCCTTGCCGTCGGCCGCGTAGATGTCGCTCATGAGTATAAAGCCGCGGGCGAGCCAGTAAGCGTGGGGAGTGCCTGAGGCTGTGAGGGCCTCGACAGCACGGCGCGCCTCGTCGCGGTCGCCTGCGTCATAAAGACTCTGGGCGCGGTAATAGGCGCTCTTGGCTCCGTAGAGGTCATCGGTGTTGGAGGCTATGGTCGCCCACTCCTCGCGGGCCTTGGCAGACTCTCCGCGGGCGTCAAGAGCGAGAGCATGTGAGAAGACGGCCTCGTTCTTGTCCTCGGAGCCGAGGGTCGACGATGCGAGCAGAGCCTCGGCTGCGCGGGCCACAGACTCAAAGTCGCCGAGATCACGCGAGGCTCTCATGATGCCGGCGCGGGCGCGGTTGAGATTCTTCGATGACGAAGCGCGCTGCTCCAGCGCACGCCATGTGGCGATGGCCGGCTCGGTCTTGCCCTCGGCATACTCGGCCTCGGCCTTGACGACATAGGCGTTTTCGCTCAGGCCGTTGTCGGGATATTCGTTGACAAGACGCGTGGCGTAGCCGAGAGCGTCGGCCTTGGCGCCGCGGGATGTGGCGTCGTCAAGAAGGTATGCATAAGCCTGCGGGCGGTATGCCCCGTCGGGGTGCTGCTCGAGATATCGCTGCAGACGCGCGGCGCTGTTATCGTTGAGCCATATCTTCTCGGCGGCCTCGAAAGCGAGACGGTCGACCTCCGATACATCGGTGCGCGGTGCGCCGGGAACGGAGTTGATGAAAGCCACATAGTCGTCGAGTGTCCCGTCCTCAGCCGAGATGCGCTTGAGCTGCTCGGCAGCCTCACGGGCCTCGTCGCTGGTCGGATAGAGACGGATGATGTCGCGGTAAGAGTCGATGGCCTCGGCGCGCTGCTTGTTGTTAAGCAGCGTCAGAGCGAGCTCAAGGTAGCCCTGACGGCCCTGAGCCGTATTGGGATACTCGCTGACAAGGCGGCGGTAGGTCTCGATGGCCGAGCGGTTGTCGCCGAGCTGGATATAACTTGCTGTCATCTCGAGCATGGCGTCGGCAAGCAGTGTCGACTGCGGGAACTCGGCAGGCAGACGGCGCAAATCGGCAATCTTGCCTTTGTGGTCACGCGCGTAGCCTTTCATGACGGCCTTCTGGAAGAGTGCATAGTCGCCCGAGGCCGGATTAGTCTCGTAGGCGCGGTCATAGGCAGCGGCTGCATCGCCGAAATCAGAACGGTAATATGCCGCATCGCCGATGCGGTTATAGGCGTCGGCCACGACTGCTTTCGACAGACGGCCGGGGGTCTTGGTCACTTTCTCGAAGGCTTTGGCCGCATTGTCATAATCTTTTTGGGCGAAAAGCGCATAGCCGAGGTCATAGCTGCCGAGACTCAGGTTGGCATTGTCGCGGCGCGCCGAGCGCAGAAAAGCGTTTGCAGCCTGCTCGGCGGCCTTGTACTCGCCGGTCTTGTATAAAGCCTCGCTCAGCAAAAGTTTAACCTCACCGGCCAAACTGCTGTTATAGCGGGCCAGACCGTCGGCCTCGTCGAGATAGACTCGGGCCGTCCGGGCATTGTCAGATGCAAGCGCCGAGGCGCCGAGATTATAAAGCACCTGCTGCTTGGCGGCCATCACCTTGTCGCTCGGACGGCGCATGCGATTTATGCTCTCGAGCGCGCTCTCATAGTTGTGGTCGGTCATATAACCGGTGACGATATACTCCTGCACATCAGGCGCATAGCGGCTGTCAGGATAGCGACGGAGGAACTCCTCAAACGTGGCTACGGAACTGCCGAAGGGTATCGTGGCGCCGTCAAAGCGTGTGACTGCATAATTGTAATATGCTGCCTCCTGCACTGCGGGGTCGAAGTTCATGCGAAGTGCCTTGTCGAAGGCAAGTATTGCGGCATCCTTGTCACCTTTTTTCACAAGAGCCTGACCGACATAGAGATAGGCACTCTGTGCCATGGCGTCGTCACCCTCGGTGACAGGGCGCAGGCTTGTGACGGCGGCGTCATAGTCGCCTCCGTTATACTCGCTGAGTCCGAGGATATAAAGCGTCGGACGCTCGGGAGTCTCGACCGCTTTGACATAACGGCGCAGATACGGGATAGCCTCGGCACCCTGACCGAGATGATAGAGCGACTCGCCGGCCACGCGGTTTGCCTCGGCCACAAAGCCCGGAGCGATGCCGTTGCGGCGCAGCAGGGCGCGGGCCGTGGTCAGCGCACGGTTATAATTACCGTCTAAATAATATATCTGTGACAGATAATAATCGGCCATGTCGCCGGGGGCTGTCGAAGTGTTGACCTCTGAGAAAAGCCGTTCGGCGGTCTTGAAATCACGGCGTGCATAAGCGATATACGCCTTGTAAAACCGGGCGGCATTGCCATAACGACGCGTAGACTGCAGGCGGTCAAAGAGCGGCTCTGCACGGTCGAAGTCGGCCAGACGCACATAGCAGTAGGCCAGACGATAGTCCAATTCCTCTGCCAAAGGCGCCGTGAGAGCATTGCGGTCGATATGCTGATAGGCCTTGAGGGCGTCGGCGGCGTTTGACTCATAGATACAGTCGGCTAAACGCAGCAGCGCCTCGGAGCGATGCAGCGAGTAAGGATACATCGACAGGAAGGCAACGAAATGTGACTGCGAGGCTGCGCCTGACGCACCGTAATTGGCCTTGCAGAGCAGCCAGTCGGCCTCCTCTCGCTCGGTTTCGGTGAGCGACGAACGGTCGAGATGACTGAGTTGGTCTATGCAGCCGTTATAATTTTGCTCGGCATACATCTGCCGACCGCGGGTCATATAACCGTCAGGGAGAGGTGAGTTAATCTGGGCCGACAGCGGCATCAGAGTCGCGCCGGCAAGCAATAACAGTATATTACGCTTGTTCATAATCCCGTAAGTGATGGATTTGCATTTGAAATTTTTACAAAGATACAAATAAGTGAGTGAATATGTCAGCGAGTATTAAAAAAAGTCTTTAAAGACTTTAACGACCTTAAAGACTTTAACGAAAACTTACACTTAGGTTGTAAAATTGTGTGCACCGGGGGCTTTACGACTTCTGGAACTCGGTCGGCGACATGCCGGTGAGATGCTTGAAATATTTACCGAACGATGACTGATTGGAGAAATTCAGCGCATAGGCGACCTGCTGCACGTTTTTGCCTGAGAATCTGAGGAGATTTTTTGCCTCCATCAGCACGAACTCGTCAATCCAGCGTGCAGCCGACTTGCCGGTCATCTCCTTTGACGAACTTTATCTTGTCAGTAGGATACGCGCTGTTATATACTTCTAAGACATGTCTGAGGCAAGCACGACTGAATCATAAAACCCAGCATACTCCAATTGGGCAGATAAAATAAACAGATTCATGACGAAAACCCACTTACCGACACGAATCTGCTTATTATGCTAAGTATATTTAAAGTTTAGTCCATTTAAGGTTATATTTATAATAATACCACCTAACTGATTTAGGGCATCCATTTTCATCAATTTCTCCGTAATCGACGTTGGTATATCCTATGCTCTTTATCGGTTTAGAAGGCAGTTTGCCGAGATATCCCGTTGTCGCCATTACCCAAGGGTACTCATCTTCAAAACATTCATATATTAATAACGCATTGAGGACATCCATCGCATCTTTATTCATGACGAGGTTATCATAATATGAAAATGTTGAATGAGTCCCCTCTTTCCCGGAGGTAAGAAGTCCATTTTCCCAATTAAAAGAAGACCAAACAGAACCTTCAGCAGAAATCGAACTTAATTCTCTATTTTCATTATACTTGAATGAGAATATTAGTCCGTCTGAATTCCATGTTTTTATCAGTCCATCGCCAAGTATAAAATAGCCCATACTTGGGTCCTCGAAGAAAATTTGTCCCCTGAGTAAGTAAAACTGTCGTCAAGATAACCTATGCGGATATCGGAATAAGGGTCAAGCGGATCTGCTTTGATGAAACGCCCTTGCTCGTCATAATATAATTTAGTACTAACTCCATCACACTCAATTTCACTAAGGACGTATGTGGGTTTATTGAATACGATGTCATTATCATCGTCGGAACAACTTGCAAGGCTCCCAAAAATAAGCACGACAAGTGATACGGAAAGAAATTTGAATTTATTCATAATGCAATATATGTGATTTTTGTGGGTTTATTTTTATAAGAATTGAGCATGATATTTTACTTGATTTATTTTATATACACCACCAATCATCGTCCATTTTGGCAGATAAAGCATACCCAAATCAACCTTATCTTAATTTATATAAAAGCACTTTGTATATACGTTTGGTAGACCATGTAATTTTTCGATACAACCTGAGACATAATGAAGATTTAGATATTGACGACGCAAAATATCCGCTTGACGTTCCCTGAGTCGCCAAGGCCGGATGCGACCAATAATAGGGCAGCTTTATTCTTGACATCAATTGCGTATGAAACAAATCAATAGGATAATCGCATTTATTTGATTTTATATAATCAAGTATACGACGGGCACATGAAGCAGAAATATAATAACACCCTGCAAATCTGTCTCTTTCTCCTATATACAAATATTGGCCTTTTCGGCGCATACTCCCTTTTACAAACTTCAGACTACTGTCTTCAAAAGAGATAAGACATTCTCCTATATTACGTTTTTTACGCTCGTGCATACATTTGTCAAACAACTTGTCAAAACGATGATAAAGTATTATATCGTCCTCCAGAATCAGCGCCCCGTCAAGGTTGTTTTCCAATATATATTCATAGGCATAGATATGTTTTAACGCACAGGATGTCTGAGCCGAATCCTCATGCATCTGCCCGACAAAATACTTATCCAAAATCTCCTGTGTAATATCGGCTTTATCTCCGTCTAAAATAAATTTAAACGGAATGTCACGCTTTCCCAACATCTTCGTGATGTGTATGGCTCTATTTTCATATCCTTGTCTAACGTGCAGAACAAGTACAGGGGTGTCAAATAACTTTTCGGGCATATACGAAACACAAAAAATAAATTCATGTTTCTCATCCTCCGTTGAAACACATTGTCTAAGGGATAAAAAAAGCGCGAGGACTGTATTGCTTATCTGATAATCAGGCTTCTCGCATTGCCTATGGGTTTAGATAAGCAACAGTCGCTCACGCCTAACAGATATATGTATGCCGCCCAATACGGACAGTATATAGCTGTAGCGTGAGCGTTGTTGCAAACCACCTTTTAACCCATTTCAAATTTTGCGAGAATTTGATTATCAAAAGGTAAGTTTCAATAACGCTCTAATAAAAACGTATCCTTCCGCTGAGGGATACAGGTACAAATTTATGAATAAAATCCAAACCGGCAATAAGAAAGATTATCGCCGGAGCGGAAATACCGTTTCCCTGATGTTTTTACGACTTCTGGAACTCGGTCGGCGACATGCCGGTGAGATGCTTGAAATATTTACCGAACGATGACTGATTGGAGAAATTCAGCGCATAGGCGACCTGCTGCACGTTTTTGCCTGAGAATCTGAGGAGATTTTTTGCCTCCATCAGCACGAACTCGTCAATCCAGCGTGCAGCCGACTTGCCGGTCATCTCCTTGACGAGCAGCGACAGATATTTCGGCGAGATAAACAGTTTGTCTGCGTAAAACGAGACCGAACGCTCGGTCGTGTAATGAACGTGTACGAGTTTCATGAAATCGTGCACATAAGCCGTGCGGCCGGCGCGGGCACGGGCGGCACCCTCGATGTTGAGATGGCGGTAACGCATCTCGACGACCTGATAGAACATGGCGGCAAGAAGACTTGCGGCAATATTACTTTCGAGGCGGGGATTAGTCTTGGACCGGGCATTGATATCAAGCAGGTCAAAGTATTTTATCAGCAGGTCACTCTCGTCTTTTGTCATGTCCTGCGCAGGCGACACCTTGTCGACAAAGCGGGGTGAAACGATGGCGGCCATGTTGACATTGACAGTCTGCATGAATTCTGTCGTGGCATAGAAAACGTAAGCCTCGACATTACTGAGGTCTACCGACAGAAATTTACCCATCGTGCCCGGACTCATTACTGCAAAAGAGTTCGGCCCGAGTGTATATTCTTTAAGATTAAGTTCTACACTGATACGTCCGTCGAGGACAAGCAGCATCAACAGTCCGTCGAACTTGAAGACGGAGCCGTCACCGACACGATTGGGTGTTTTGGCAAGCGTCTTTATATGGGCTATAAGATAGTTGCGGTCAAAGCAGCTGAATGAAGAAGAGATGTCGCGCAGTGACTCAAAATAATCAAACTGCAGCTTTCGTTCTGTTGACATTTAGTGATGATATGC
The DNA here is from genome assembly GCA_965143025.1 of uncultured Bacteroidales bacterium. GTDB lineage: Bacteria > Bacteroidota > Bacteroidia > Bacteroidales > Muribaculaceae > CAG-873. The sequence continues at coordinate 135,637 of CBCSTG010000004.1, read as the reverse complement.
TGGCAAGATGTGGTATTCGTTCAACAAATCTACACTTAATGTTTTTCTAAACCAAATATATTTGAGATTTGGCGACAATTTGACGTGTTTTTTTATCTTATTTCACCATTTTGGCAAATGGAGCGGGCACCTGAGTGGTGAAAAACATGTCTTGGCGAGTCACCGGATGGACAAAACGGAGGGTCATGGCGTGCAGCGCGAGACGATGTATAGGCGACGTTTTGGCTCCGTATTTGCGGTCGCCGGCGATAGGATAGCCGAGGTCGCTCAGGTGGACGCGTATCTGATTCTTGCGGCCGGTCTCCAACTGCAGCTCGACAAGCGTATAGCCGTTGGCCGAGCGCAGAGTGCGATAGCGGGTGACGGCGAGTTTGCCTTCGTCGGGGTTGTCTGTCGAGTAGACGACATGCTCCGAGTTCTCGGCCAAGTAGCTGCGGTGCTCTCCCTCGGCCGGGTCAAGCTTGCCCTCGACAACGGCCACGTAGCGGCGCTCGAGCACCATATTGTTCCAGTTGTGCTGCATGGCCTCCTTGGCCTGCTGTGTGCGGGCAAACATCATCAGCCCGGAGGTATGCTGGTCGAGACGGTGTATGATAAAAATCTTGTTTGACGGGTCGAGGCGCTTGACATAGTCGCGCAGCATGGCGTAGGCCGTCTCCTTCTTCTGTCGGTCAGTGCCGACTGACAGCAGCCCGTAGCCCTTGTTGACGACGATGATGTCGTCGTCTTCGTAGACAATCTGCAGACGCGGGCTGCACAGGGTCTGGAACTCGCGCGAGGTGTTGACGCGCACACTGTCGCCGGCCTTGAGAACAATGTCAAACTGACGTGTAACCTCGCCGTTGACCATCACCTGATTGTGTTTTAGATAGTCTTTGACGGTTGTGCGCTTGCGGTCAGGCATGGCCTTGAAGAGATACTCAAGCAGGGGCATATCGCCGTCGGCGGTGAAGTCGAGTATGATATCCGGGCGGAATGGCGCGCGCTCGGCGCCGGGTTTTCTTGACAACTGACGCGGCATAAGGCTTATTTGCTTTTTTTGGCACGCGTCGATGCGGCGCGGGTGCGTTTGGGTTTGCTATCCTGAGAGGCTACAATCGCGAGAGCTTCGTCGGCGGTGAGCGATGCCGGCTCGGTGACAGTCTTGGGCAGCTTATAGTTCTCGTCCTTGTAGGCGATATAGACGCCGTAGCGGCCGTTGAGTATCTTGAGTTCGGGCTCGTTATCAAACTCCTTGACAACTTTGCGAGCGTCGGCCGCACGTTTCTCGTCGATAAGCGTGATGGCCTCATCGAGCGTGACTGCGGCCGGGGCCATAGTCTTGGGGATAGAGTAATATTTGCTCTGATGGCGCACATAAGGACCGAAGCGGCCTATGCCGACACTGACATCGGCGCCTTCATACTCGCCGAGCACACGCGGGAAGTCGAACAGTCGCAGGGCCTCGTCGAGCGTGATGGTCGACACAGACTGACCCTTGAGGAGCGACGCAAACTGAGGTTTCTCCTCGCCTTCGCCTGTGCCAATCTGTACCAACGGGCCAAAACGTCCGATTTTAACCGACACGGGGCGTCCGGTCTTGGGGTCGGTGCCGAGCATACGCTCGCCGACCTTGTGCTCCAATTTAACGTTGAGTGCCTTGTCTACCTCGGGATGGAACATGTCATAGAACGTGCGCATCTCATTGGTCCACGGGAGTTTACCCTCGGCAATCTCGTCAAACTTCTCCTCTACGCGGGCTGTGAAGTTATAGTCGAGGATGTCAGGGAAATATTCTGTCAGGAAACTGTTGACGACAACACCGATATCGGTAGGCATCAGCTTACCTTTTTCGGAGCCGACAGTCTCGGTCTTTTTGCGTGCGGTTATTTTGCCGCCGGCGAGCGTCAGTGTGTCAAATGTACGTGTGACACCCTCTTTCTCGCCTTTCTCGACGTATTCGCGCTGCTGGATGGTCGAGATAGTCGGCGCATAAGTCGACGGACGACCTATGCCTAACTCCTCCATCTTCTTGACAAGCGACGCCTCGGTGTAGCGCGCGGGCTGCTGGGTGAAACGCTCAGTGGCGGTGATTTCGGTAACGCTCAGGCGTTCACCTTCGCTTACCTTGGGCAGGGTCAGTTCGCCCTCCTCGGCCTCCTCGTCGTCACGGCTCTCTATGTAGACACGCAGAAAACCGTCAAACTTGATGGTCTCGCCGTTGGCAGTGAAATGCTCGCTGCGGGTCGACGGCTTAATATCGATAGTGGTTTTCTCTACTTCGGCATCTGACATCTGCGAGGCGACGGTGCGTTTCCAGATCAGTGCATAGAGACGCTTCTCCTGAGCGGTGCCTTCGATTGTCGCATTGCTGACATAGGTCGGGCGGATGGCCTCATGTGCCTCCTGCGCGCCTTTTGACGATGTGTGATAACGGCGCACGTGGAGATAACGCTCACCTATATTGTTCTTGATTTCGTCTGAAATGGCAGCGATAGCCTCGTTTGAGAGGTTGACCGAGTCAGTACGCATATAGGTGATATGTCCGGCCTCATAAAGCCGCTGCGCTACCATCATGGTCTGTGAAACGGTGAATCCGAGTTTGCGCGAGGCCTCCTGTTGCAGAGTCGAGGTCGTGAACGGAGGCGCCGGACTCTTTTTCATCGGTCTGACATTAATCTCTCCGACATGAAACTCCGCCTCACGGCAGTCCTCAAGGAATGTCCGAGCCGCTTTAGCATCAGGCAGACGGTGGCTGAGCTCGGCCTTTATGGCAGCTGACTCACCGGCTACGAAGTTGGCCGTAACACGATAATACGGCTCACTGACAAAACGCTTGATTTCGTTCTCACGCTCGACAATCAGTCTGACTGCGACTGACTGAACACGTCCGGCCGAAAGCGCAGGCTTGATTTTCTTCCACAATACGGGCGACAGCTCGAAACCGACGATGCGGTCAAGCACACGGCGAGCCTGCTGGGCGTCGACACGGTTAAGGTCAATCGTGCGCGGATTGGCTATGGCGTTGAGTATCGCGTTTTTAGTGATTTCATGAAAAACAATGCGGCGTGTATTTTCAGGCTGAAGTCCGAGCACCTCATAGAGATGCCAAGCGATGGCCTCTCCCTCGCGGTCCTCATCGGAGGCTAACCAGACGGTCTCGGCCTGAGAGGCAGCTTTCTTCAACTCGCCGACAAGCGCCTGCTTGTCGGCCGGTATCTCATAAATCGGAGCGAAATCATGGTCGATATCAATACTGAAATTCTTCTTGCGCAAGTCGCGTATATGTCCGTAACTCGACATGACCTTATAGTCTTTGCCGAGAAATTTTTCGATGGTTTTTGCCTTTGCGGGAGATTCGACTATTACAAGATTTTTCAGCATATCGGTTGCATTTTTGTTTTTCGAGCGACAAATGTAGTCAAATTTTTTAAACTACACATTATAATAATGAAAATTCGCCCCGAGGGTTCAGTCTCGGGGCGAATAATGCCAATATCAACAAAACTTGATGCTATCTTACGACCGACGAGTTATAACGTCCTGTCCCGCGGTTGCTGCGGTTATTACGGTTGTTGCGGCTGTTATTGCGGTCGGGACGGCGGTTGTTGATGTTGCTCGGGTCATTGGGGTCATCATAATAACCGTCAATCGGGTTGCCGAACTCGTCATACTCTACATCTTCCTCCTCAGTGGAGTCACGGTCACGGTCTTTGCCCTTGGTCTTGGGCTTATTCTTCTTTATAGCCTGCGGCTTCTGGGCGTCGACAGCGAGCTCGAATATGTCCCATGCCTGCTCGATGTCCCAGTTTTTCTTGACATTGAGCTTTTTGCCGAAATAATAGACTTCTTCGGGCTGACGGTCTTCGCCTACCGAGCCTGTATCCCACACGCCGTTGCCGTTGCGGTCTATAAACAACCGGGCGTAATAAGTCGACGGATCAAGCCAATGAAACTCCGCACGTCCCTTGTCGTCGGCCGCAGCCGTGCGCACGGGTTTGTCTCCCGAGTCTAAAAGTTCGACAACCACTCTCTCGGCCACTCCGGCCGAATCAGACTCTAAACCGGTGATATTGAAATAGAGGTTTGCATATTCCTCGAGAGGACGCACGGTGAACTCGTGGCGGAACGGGCCGTTCCACTCGCCGTATATGCTTTTGACTGCCGTCGAGTCAACGGTCAGACGGTATGTCATGCCCGGCTCCCAGTCGACATCTAACCGGCGACGCATCAGCGGCTGAGCCGAATCGGGCATAAACTTGCCGGTCGCCATTGCCTCCCAGACGGTATCACGTTTGATTTCAAGATGAAAACCTTTTTGGTCAAACGACTCTATGGGTTGCTCGATTTCGATGCGAAGGGGCGCGAAGTGTACCTGTCCCGGCGAAACGGGCTTTATGGCAAGCAACTTGTCGGGTTGAGGCACTCCCGCGGCGTCGACACGCACACTGTCAGCCTTGTCTTTGTCTTTATCCTTGTCCTTCTTTTTCTTATCGGGGTCGCGGAAATAGAATCTGAGTGTGTCAGTCTGCCAGCTCAGCTGATCGGTCGTGTCTGTGCGCAGATACTTCACCGACAGGCGCAGCGAGTCGGCGGCGAGCACCGTTGTGTCGCGTATCCAGTAGACGAGCGAATCGCGCGTCGGGTTGATTTGCCCGACAGCCCATGTGTCGATGTCGGCTCCGACACCGGGAGCTCCGTCGACTATTTTGATTACCGGCAGCGTATCGGCCGGTGCAGCAAAGTTAAGTGACACACGGCGGCGGTCAAGACGTTTGTAATCCTTGAGATACTGTGGTTTATAACCTTCGTTAAACCATGAGAGCAGCACATCATTCGGCAAATATTTCAGACCGGGACGTGTGACCATGGAGTCAAGACCCTCTGACGAAATCAACGTGTCGGTAACCATAATGTTCTCGACTGACGGCGAAACAGTGTACTCGCTCATGGCGACATCCTCAGAGCGGTCCCAGCGATAATCGCGGTTAAGATCATTGAGGGCGTAGACGCGATATGTGCCGGGCTTGAGGTTGCGGACGGTGAACTGTCCGTACTGATTTGTGCGTGCGATGCGCTCAAAAGGTATTTTGGTCAGCGCCGTGTCAGACAGATTTGAATGTACGCCCACGAGCATCCCCTGAGCCGGCTCCAAGGTGCGTGCCTCCAAAACCATGCCCGAGATGCGCAGCGTGTCGATGCTGTCTCCGGTCGAGAAGTCGATGGCAAATCCGTCGAGCACGTTACCTTCGTTGAGGTCCTTGATGGCGTCGGCGAAGTCAACCGTATAAGTGACACCGGGCTGCAGCGTGTCGCGCAGCTCGACCGTTACGCGTCGGCCGTTGGCAGAGACCTGCGGCGGCTGCAGCTGCACGGGCGAGACGACCACCTTGTTGAAAGCATCCTGCAACTGCACGTTCTCGTCAAAGAAAAGTGTCAGCCGGTTGCCGTCAAATTTGACAGAGCCGGGAGCCGGACGCGAGCTGACAAACACCGGCGGGTCATAGTCGCGCGGACCGCCTTCGGGGCGTCCGATACTCGCGCACGCCGTAGCCAAGGCCGCTATGACGGCCAGCACCGGCACATGCATCATTGTGAATCGTCTGTTTATCTTCATCTGTCTGTCTTAACTTTTAATCCGGCCATTTTGTCCGGCTTTAAGCCACAAAGTTAGACTTTTTCCGTGACATTGCCGCAATTATCCTTTTTTCTTGATTGCTTTAGACAATCAGACACCGCTATTTATGGATATTTTGCTATTTTTGCAGAAAATCACATAATATCATGAAACATCATTTTTCACTTCTGCTTTTACTTTTATCTGTATTCGGCCTTTGCGCACAAGAGCCGGTCATGGTCGGCCACCGCGGATGCCGCTACGGCGTCGAGAACACAGCCGCTGCATTTGACTACGGCGCAACGATGGGTTTTAAATATTTAGAGTGTGACATACGTGTCACGGGCGACTCCGTCATTGTCATAAGCCACGACACTGACACCAAACGTCTCGGCGGAAATCTCGAAATTGCCAATACCACTCTCGACTCGCTCCGCGCCGAGCGCTATGACCAGACCCGTGTCGGCCACCGCTATCAGGGAGGCATATGCACCCTTGACGAATACTTCGACATCTGCCGCAAGGGCGGGGTCAAGCCGCTTGTCGAGCTGAAATGGTCGACCGGCATCAACTCCAAGGACTGCAACAACATCCCTCTGCTCATCGACGCCATCGACCGTGCCGGCGTCCGTGACGATGTGATAATACTGACCTCGATGCGGCCCTGCTTGGAGTATATTCGCAAAAACTACCCCGACATCACGCTGCAGCTGCTCACCAATGCCAAATGGGAGCCGTTCTACGACTGGTGTGTCGAGCACAAGATTGACATCGATATGGCCCATGACGGAGTCACTCCCGAAGCTGTCAAGCGTTTCCACGACGCAGGCCTCAAAGTCGGCACATGGACTGTCAACCGTCCCGAAGACTACCGCCGCGTGGCCGAGGCCGGCGTAGACTTCGTGACCACTGACTGGCTGTCGCCTCGCTGTCTGCCGGGCCGCAACGACTGACATCGGCATTTAAGAACAATTCATCACTTATAAACTCTTTAAAGACCGTTTAATGAAAAAACTAATGCTCCCGGCCGCGGCGCTCATCGCTGCAGCCATGCTTGTCGCCTGCTCGACGCAGCAGCCGTCAAAAGACTATGCCGCCATGGTCAACCCCATGATCGGCACCGGAGGCCACGGCCACACTTTCCCCGGCCCGACAATGCCCTACGGCATGATACAGCCCGGCCCCGACACCCGCATCTCGGGATGGGACGCCTGCTCGGGCTATCACCACAGCGACTCGCTCATCAACGGTTTCGCCCAGACCCATCTTAGCGGCACCGGCATCGGCGACTACAGCGACTTTCTCATCATGCCCTTTGTCGGTGAGGCCCGCATCAACCCGCAGGACAACAGCTCGCAGAATCGCCCCTACGCCTCGGCTTTCAGCCACGATAAAGAGACTGCCTCCCCGGGCTATTATGCCGTCACTCTCGACGACTATGACGTGAAGGCCGAAATCACTTCGACCAAACGTGCCGCCATCTACCGCTTCACATTCCCGCAGAGCGACAACGCCGGCATCATCGTCGATCTCGACTACTCAAATCAGGGCCATCAGAACACGGCCATGGAAATCGAGCCTGCCGGCGACAACGCCATCAAAGCCTTCAAAGTGACACGCGGCTGGGCCCGTAATCAGCAGCTGAGCCTCTACGCCGAGACCTCGCGTCCGTTTGAATACGAACTCATCACTGACACCCTCGAAGACGGTCGCGCACGCTGCAAGGCCATCCTCGGCTTCGGCAAGACCGCGGCCGGCGAGACTGTGGAGATGCGCCTCGCTATCTCTCCTGTCGACCGCGAGGGCGCGGAGAACAATCTCCATGTCGAACTCGATAACAAAGACTTCGAGACAGTACGCGCCGACAACCGTCAGGCGTGGAACGACTATCTGTCGAAAATCGATATCACAACCGACGACAAAGACGATCAGACAGTCTTCTACACCGCCCTCTATCACACAGCCGTCAGCCCCAATCTCTTCTCTGACGCCGACGGCCGCTATCTCGCCATGGACCACTCCATCAAGCAGACCACGCACGACAAGCCCATCTACACCATCTACTCAATATGGGACACTCACCGTGCTCTCCACCCTCTCAAGACTATCATCGAGCCCGAGCTCAACAACGAGTTGCTCAACTCGCTCATCACCAAATATCGCGAAGGCGGTCTGCTGCCCAAATGGGAACTCGCAGCCAACTACACCTCAACGATGCCCGGCTATCACGCTGTATCGCTCCTCGCCGACGCCTGCACCAAAGGCATTTCTGACTTTGACGTAGCCGAAGCCTACAAGGCAGCCGTCCGCTCGTCGGTCTATGACACAACCGGCATCGCAGCCCCCGCCGATATGGTGAGACGTCTTGTACCCATGTCTAAAAAATACACCGACAGCCTCGGCTATATCCCCTGCGACTTAGAGCGCCAGAGCGTGGCCAACGGCCTTGAGTTTGCCTATGACGACTACTGCATCGCACAGCTCGCCAAGGCAGCCGGCGACTCTGCAGGCTACAACCGCTACATGGAGCGCGCTCAGAATTACCGCAACTACTTTGACCCGGAGACACGCTTTATGCGCGGCAAAGACAGCAAAGGCAAATGGAACGAGCCATTCAACCCGCGTGCATCAAATCACAACGTGACCGACTACTGTGAGGGCACAGCATGGCAGTGGGCATGGTTTGTTCCGCAGGATATCGAGGGACTCATCGAACTTATGGGCGGCAGCGAAGCATTCGCCTCAAAGCTTGATTCGCTCTTCACTGCCGATTCATCAGTTATCGGCGAGAACGCCTCGGCCGACATCTCCGGACTCATCGGCCAGTATGCCCATGGCAACGAGCCTTCTCACCACATCATCCACTTATATAACTACGTAAACCGTCCCGAGCGCACGCAGGAGCTTGTCGACTCAGTGCTCAAAAAGCAGTACCGCAACGACTTCGACGGTCTGTCGGGCAACGAGGACTGCGGCCAGATGTCGGCTTGGTATGTACTCAACGCGCTCGGCTTCTATCAGGTGTGTCCGGGCAAACCGGTCTATTCCATCGGTCGTCCGTGGTTCCCGCACGCCGAAGTCAACCTGCCCAACGGCAAAAAAGTTGTCATTGACGTCAAGAACTTCTCTAAGGACAACAAATACATCAAGTCAATGAAACTCAACGGTAAAGAATTAGACAAACCGTTCTTCACCCACGACGATATCCTCGCCGGTGCGACACTCGAGTTTGAAATGGCCGACAAATAATTTATCAGCCATATAAGGCTCACGGGGCATATAAGCCCCATATGACTAACACGGCTCCGGAGCAGATGCCCCGGAGCCGTTATTTTGGACCAATGTGTAAAAAGCGGTTGTTAAAAACAATGTAGGGACGTGCTTGATGGCACGTATTATTTGGCCGTCAGGCGATTATCGGCGAATTATACATGCCGCAGCTCCCGGCCGGTCGCTTTGGCATGTCCCTACATAATTATATATGTCCTTTTAACATTTCAACCGGGTTTTGCTGCTGAGCCGTTATTTTTCAGCTAAAGCAGCTACGGTAGCTACTCTATAAACACAGCAGACCGTGTCTGATGACACGGTCTGCTGTAGTAGCCCATAGGAGAATCGAACTCCTCTTTCAAGAATGAAAATCTTGCGTCCTAGCCGATAGACGAATGGGCCGCGTCATATCACATCACAGATATCTCACTCGCCGGCAAACATGGTCTGCGGCGACGCTCTGCGACGCGATACCTTTAGGGATTAAGCTAACTTAGCGATGTGGTGAGCGAGTTTGCTCTTGAGGTTAGCTGCTTTGTTCTTTGAGATGGCGTTTTTAGCTGCGAGACGGTCAAGCATCGCACCGATGGCGCGGAATTTAGACTCGGCTTCTGCCTTGTCGGTCATCTTGCGCAGATTACGGACAGCGTTACGTGCTGTTTTAGCATAATAGCGGTTGCGGAGACGACGAGATTCGGTCTGACGGATTCTTTTGAGTGATGACTTATGATTTGCCATTTTAAAATCTTTAATTCTTTGTCGTAATGTTTATTGTGTAGCCCATAGGAGAATCGAACTCCTCTTTCAAGAATGAAAATCTTGCGTCCTAGCCGATAGACGAATGGGCCGTAGCCGTTAAAAGCGAGTGCAAATATAGAGACTTTTTTGCATACGGGCAAAATTTAGGCTCGCGAAACGTCTCTTTTAAGATTTTTTTAGTAATTTTATCGCAAAAAGCCCCACTATCAGATGTTTGCGACACTACACTGTATAGCTTTGCGCACGGTCCGCTATTCCGACAGCCGGTCAATTGTGTCGGCTTGGTCTGCCGAACGCGGCTACGTGGCCTTCGCCATGCCTGCCGGCAACGGCCGAGAGGCACGCCGACGCCGTGCGCTGACGATGCCGCTGTCGGTGTTCGAGGGCGAGGTCGACATAAAACCCGGACATGATGTGCTATCGATGCGTGACCTGAAAGCGTCAAAAGTCAATATCGGTGTCGCATCAGACCCGGCTAAACTCGCCGTAGCGCTCTTTCTGGCAGAAATGCTCGAACGCCTGCTCCGAGACAGTCAGCCTGACCGCGGACTGTGGAACTTTATAGCCGAGTCTGTCGACGCGCTCAATTTGCTTTCGGGACGGGCGACGGCTAATTTCCACCTGTGGTTTCTCTATCGTCTGACTGCTCTTATGGGCCTTGAGCCTGACACGGCGACATGGAGTCGCGACGCATGTTTTGATATGCGCGGCGGCCGATGGACAGCCACACCTCCGCTCAGCGGCGAATGGTTATCGGCCGACGAAGCACGCGGTGTGCGCACACTCTCGCGCCTGACGCTGCGCAATATCTCGCTTATAAGACTGTCGCGCGAGCAGCGCAACGCGATGACCGACGGCATACTGCGCTATCTGTCAATACATGTCGGACGCCTCGGCCCGATGCAGTCTTTAGATATAGTCAGAGAGCTGTTTTAGGCTGTATTTCCGCGAGCATTTCTGCGGCAGTCTTGCCTGTGAGCGGATGACGCCATGTCGGGTCAAGACGCGCCACGGGCTCAAGCACAAACGCTCTCAGAGCCATCCGCGGATGCGGCAATTTCAAACGAGGACTGTCGACTACTGCGTCTTCGACGGCAATCAAATCTATATCAACGGGACGGTCACAATAGCCCCCGGAAGCGTCGCGGTGCGGCGCCGCGGATATTTCATGCTCTATCTTTAAAAGCTCGTCTAAAAGGCCCTCAGGCGTCGTCTGCATGACGTCGTCAGGCATATCTATCATCAGCCCGAGATTGAGGTAAGGATGCGGTGAGTCGTAGCCCCACGGCTCACTCTCGACAATCGGCGCAAGGAAGACATCAGCCCGTCCGCGAGGGTCGAGACGGGCGGCAATCAAAGCGACCGCGCGCTCTATCAGAGCTGCGCGGTCGCCTTTGTTTGAGCCTATATTGATGTGAATACGGGGCATCAGAGTGTGCGGTTGACCTCGACTTCTTCGAAGCCTTCGATAAGGTCGCCGACCTGCACATCGTTATAACCGGCAATCGACAGACCGCAGTCATAACCCGACGCAACCTCCTTGACATCGTCCTTGAATCGCTTGAGTGAGCCGAGATCGCCTGTATAACGGACGATGCCGTCGCGTATAAGGCGCACCTTGTTACTGCGCTTGATTTTGCCCTCGCGGACGATGGCGCCGGCGATTGTACCGACCTTGGAGATTTTGAACGTCTCTAAAACCTCGGCCGTACCGGTGATTTCCTCCTTGATTTCGGGAGCAAGCATACCGGCCATGGCGTCTTTGACCTCCTCGATGGCCTGATAGATGACCGAGTAGAGGCGTATCTCGACGCCCTCACGCTCGGCTGCACGGCGTGCGGCCTGCGACGGACGCACTTGGAAACCGATTATGACAGCGTTTGAGGCGGCGGCAAGCGTCACATCGCTCTCAGATATTTCACCGACGGCTTTGTGGAGCACGTTGACCTGTATCTCCTCTGTCGAGAGCTTGATGAGCGAGTCAGACAGAGCCTCGATAGAGCCGTCGACATCGCCCTTGACGATGATGTTGAGTTCTTGGAAGTTGCCGATGGCACGACGACGGCCGATATCCTCGAGTGTGAGAATCTTTGTCGTGCGTATGCCCTGCTCACGCTGCAGCTGCGTGCGTTTGTTGGCTATCTCACGGGCCTCGTGCTCGGTCGGCATCACATTGAATGTGTCGCCGGCTGTCGGTGCGCCGTTGAGACCGAGAATCAGCGCCGGAGTGGCCGGACCGGCCTCTTTGATGCGCTGGTCACGCTCGTTGAACATGGCTTTAACCTTGCCGAAGTGATTACCGGCGAGGACTATGTCGCCTACATGGAGTGTGCCGTTCTGCACAAGGACATTAGCCACATAGCCGCGGCCCTTGTCGAGCGTCGACTCGATGATGGCGCCGGTAGCCGGACGGTTGGGATTTGCCTTCAGGTCGAGCATCTCGGCCTCGAGAAGTACTTTCTCCATCAGTTCCTCGACACCGATGCCTTTCTTAGCTGAAATGTCCTGTGACTGATATTTTCCGCCCCACTCTTCGACCAAATAGTTCATAGCGGCAAGTTCCTCCTTGATTTTGTCAGGATTAGCGTGGGGCTTGTCTATCTTATTGATGGCGAAAACGATGGGCACACCGGCAGCCGAGGCGTGGTTGATGGCCTCGACGGTCTGCGGCATCACGCTGTCGTCGGCTGCGACAATGATAATACAGATGTCGGTCACCTTGGCGCCGCGGGCACGCATGGCCGTGAATGCCTCGTGTCCGGGAGTATCGAGGAAGGTGATATGGCGTCCGTCTGCGAGCTGCACGCTGTATGAGCCGATATGCTGGGTGATGCCGCCGGCCTCGCCTGCGATGACGTTGGCGTGACGGATATAGTCGAGGAGCGATGTCTTGCCGTGGTCGACATGACCCATGACGGTGACAACCGGGGGACGCACCTGAAGGTCGTCCTCACTGTCTTCCTCCTGATGGATAGCTTCGGCGACTTCAGCCGATACATATTCGGTCTCAAAGCCGAATTCTTCGGCAACAATATTGATGGTCTCGGCATCCAAGCGCTGGTTGATTGACACCATGACACCGAGATTCATACATGTGGCGATGACGTTGTTGATGGGCACGTCCATCATGATGGCGAGGTCATTGGCTGTCACAAACTCGGTGAGCTTGAGCACGCGGCTCTCGGCCATCTCAGCCTGTGCGGCCTCACGCTCGCGGTTGGCCACGGCTTCGCGTTTCTCCTTACGCCATTTTGCGCCGCTCTTGAGTTTTTTGTCCTTGCTGGTGAGACGTGCAAGAGTCTCTTTTACCTGCTTTGAAACGTCCTCGTCGCTGACTTCAACATGTGCGGGAGCCGGCTGACGGCGCTCGTTGCGGTTTTTCTTGTCTTTAGGAGCGCGCTCACTCTGGCGTGCACCGCCCTGACGCTGACGGTCTGAACGTGATTCACCGCCCTGACCTCCGCGCTCCCGTCGCTCATTTGAAGCGGCCTGCTGGCCTGTTTTTTCGATATCGACTTTCTCTTTGCCGCCGATGCGTTTGCGTTTCTTGCGGTCTCCCCCGGCAGCATCACCCTGACCGGGACGGCCCGCACCACCGCGGCGCTCGTCTTTGCCTTTCTTTTTGGGGCGAGTCGACTGGTTGATGGCGTCAAGGTCAATTTTGCCTATAACATTAAGCGTCGGACCGGTGACTGTACGCTCGGGCACAAAAACCTCGGGCTCGGCCGGTTTGACGGCCTCAGCGGGCTCAGTTTTTGCGGCAGGTGTCTCCTGCGGCTTTTTATCGGCCGGCTTGGGCGCAGGCTCAGTCTTAGGCGCAGTCACTGCCGGAGTCTCTTTGACCGTCTCCTTGGGAGCAACCTCGACTGATATGGCAGGCTTTTCGGGGGCCGGTTTAGCCGCTGCTTTGGGCGCTTCGGGCGCCTTGGGTTTCTCTACTGCGGCAGGCTCTGTTTTGGGAGCCGGCGTTTCGACCTTGGGGGCCTCTTTTGCCGGAGCGGCCTTGGCAGGCTCTTCGTTTTTCTTTACGACAGGTCGGCCTTTGGCGTCGAAATCGAGCTTGCCGAGTATACGCGGGCCACCCGTGCGCTCAGCGCTTGCCGGCTCCTCGGCAGGCTGGGGGTCACGCGTCGGGGTTTTGACACGCACACGTTCCGATGTGATCTGCTCTGATTTGTTCTTCAGGTCTTTGTCGTGCTTGAATTCTCCTGTCAGCAGTGCGACGATGTCGTCCTCGACACGTGTGTTGGGACTCTCGTCGATGCTTATGTTCTTTTTACGCAAAAAATCGAATACCGTGGGGAGCGCCACGTTGAGTTCTTTTGCTAATGTACTGATTTTAGTTTTCGCCATATATTGGTTGAAGTCTTGTCTGTTTTGGGCAGGCCGGTCATCGGGTCAGAGTGGCGCGGCACAAGGTTTATTAATATGTTAATCTCTCACTCCGGGCTCGGGACAATCAGTCCTCAAACTCGGCACGGAGAACTTCGAGCACGTGGTCGACGGTCGACTCCTCGAGGTCGGCTTTCTCGACGAGCATTTCGCGCGGAGCGTTGAGGACGCTCTTGGCCGTCACGAAACCGATGTTCTTGAGAGCCTCGATTACCCAGCCGTCAATCTCGTCCTTGAATTCCTCAAGATAGATATCCTCCTCAAACGGCTCCTCGGTGTCGCGATAGACGTCGATGACATAACCGGTGAGCATCGACGCAAGCTTGATGTTCAGACCGTTCTTGCCGATGGCCAACGAGACCTCCTCGGGACGCAGGAACACCTCAGCCTTGCGCTCCTCCTCGTCAAGTCTGATTGACGAAACTTTTGCCGGAGACAGGGCGCGCTGTATGAAAAGCGAAGGATTTGAGGTAAAGTTTATCACGTCGATGTTCTCGTTGCGGAGCTCACGAACGATGCCGTGGATGCGCGAGCCCTTGACACCGACACAGGCACCGACCGGGTCGATGCGGTCGTCGTAGCTCTCGACGGCTATTTTGGCGCGCTCGCCCGGGATGCGGGCGACGGCGCGGATATTGATGAGGCCGTCATGTATTTCGGGCACCTCGAGCTCGAAAAGACGGCGCAGGAAGTTCTCGTTTGTACGCGAGACTGTAATCTTGGGGTTATTGTTTTTGTTGTCAACGTTGGCGATGACGGCACGGACAGTCTCGCCCTTGCGGAAGAAATCGCCGGGGATAGACTCGCTCTTGGGCAGGAGCATCTCGTTTTTGTCATCGTCTAAAAGCAGGGTCTCTTTTGACCATGTCTGATAGACCTCGCCGCTGACGAGCTCACCCTCGAGTTCTTTGAACTTGTTGTAGACGGCCTCTTTCTGCAGGTCGAGTATCTTTGACTGAAGAGTCTGGCGCAGGTTGAGAATTGCGCGGCGGCCGAATTTCTCGAAGATGATTTCCTTGGTGTGCTCCTCGCCGACCTCGGCATCGGGGTCGTCATCGGCACGTGCGTCGCTCAGGGCAATCTGTGTATTGGGGTCGACGACCTCGCCGTCGGGCACGACGAGCAGATTCTGAAATATCTGTACGTCGCCTTTGTCGGGGTTGAGGATTACGTCAAGATTCTCGTCTGTGCCGAACATTTTGGCGAGCACATTGCGGAACGACTCCTCTAACACTGAAATCATTGTGGTCTTGTCAATGTTTTTGAGTTCTTTGAACTCGGCAAACTGCTCGACCATATTGGGGGTTGCCTCTTTCTTTGCCATTGCGGTGTGAGTGTAATGTATGATTTGTTTTAATTAATAATCTTATTTGAAGTCTATGACATATCTGACCGACTTGCAGTCACCGTAGTCAAATGTCTGCGGCTGCATTTCGATGACAGGGCGTTTGGCGCCTTCGGGCTTGACTTTGACCGGAGTTTCGATTGTAAAACCGTCGTCAGTCGCAGCAACAAGCGTGCCCTTTAGTTTGCGTCCGTCACGAGTCAGCACCTCGACCTGATTGCCGATATTTTTGTCATACTGAGCCTTCACGCGCAAGGGTGATGTGAGGCCTGCCGATCCGACCTCAAGCTCATAATCCTCGACATCACGGTCAAAAACAGATTCGATTTTACGTGTCACGGCCACGCAGCTGTCTATGTCTACTGCGGTAGGCGAGTCAAGCTCGACCACAATGCGGTTGCCGGGCTCTACTGCGATGTCGACCACAAAAAGCGCGGTACCGGCTATGGCTTCGTCGACTGTCTGTCTTAGCAGTTGTTTGTCAATCATAAAAATATTCTTGCTATCTGGGGCCCGATTGAGACCGCCGTCATTAGTTTTCGTTATAAATAAATCGGAGGAAGCATCAGCTCCCTCCGGCACTATTTCGACCACAAAGTTACAATAAATTAGCTGTGGAGACAACGGTTTTATATTAATAAATGGTTATTCGGGCGCTCGATTTTATTTAATTTATAAATATTTAACATATCGATACTGCCTTTGCTTTCCGTTTCAAGCCTTTGCCTGACATTAAGTTTGTTTTTTACAATGCTTACCGCTAATTTGTCGGACAAAACGCTTGTCGGATGTCATTTTTATTTTATATTTGCAACTTCATTATCATTTTTCTACAATATCATAAATTTCACAAGCACAATGTCACTGATTTTACCTAAAAAATACAAGCGGAAACTTCTCGCCGAAACCACCGAAATAGCAATCAAGGCAATTAAAGACGATTTCCAGCAAGCGCTGTCGCGCACCCTCAACCTGCGCCGCGTTACGGCTCCACTCTTCGTGCTTTCAGGCACGGGCCTCAACGATGACCTCAACGGCGTGGAGCATGCCGTGAGTTTCGAAATCGAGGACATGGGCGGAGCGCGCGCCGAAGTGGTGCACTCGCTTGCCAAATGGAAACGCGCCAAGCTCGCGGCTTATGACATCGCACCCGGATTCGGTCTCTACACCGACATGAACGCCATACGCACATTCGAATCATTAGACAATATACATTCACTGTACGTAGACCAGTGGGACTGGGAGCAGACCATCGACGAGCAGCGACGCAACCTTGACTATCTCAAGTCGACAGTCCGCAAAATCCACGAGGCGATACGCAGCGTCGAGGCTAAAATATATCAGACTTATCCCCATATCACCCCTACACTGCCCGAAGAAATAACTTTCATCCACTCTGAACAGTTGCGAGCCATGTACCCCCACATGACGCCAAAGGAGCGCGAGACCGAAATCACTCGCCACTATGGAGCGGTATTTATCATCGGAATCGGAGCAGCCCTCGGCGACGGCAAGCCGCATGACGGACGCGCGCCTGACTACGACGACTGGAGCACCGAAAATTCTGAAGGCTTTAAAGGTCTCAACGGCGACATCATCTACTGGAACACCGTGCTGCAGCAGCCGATCGAACTTTCGTCGATGGGCATACGCGTCAGTCCGGAGTCGCTGCGTCGTCAGCTGGAAATTGCGGGATGCAAGCAGCGAGAGACACTCGCCTTCCACAGCGCGCTGCTTCGAGGCGAATACCCGCCGTCGATTGGAGGCGGCATAGGCCAGAGCCGCCTGTGCATGTTCCTGCTTCAGAAAGCTCATATCGGCGAAGTGCAGGCGTCAATATGGCCGGATGAGCAGCGTCGCGCGTGCCGCGAAGCGGGCATAGAGCTGATGTAAACCGCGCCAAAACTTCATACCATAACAAAGCCGCCGAAGGAATCCATTTCGTGGACCTTCGGCGGCTTTTTATATTTTTGATTAGTCCTATTCTTTAAGACGCGAGTCTATGATAATGGTGACGGGTCCGTCATTGACCAACGACACTTTCATGTCGGCTCCGAAAACACCCGTTGCGACCTTGCGGCCGATAAGAGCAGAAACCTCTTGGCAATATGCCTCGTAAAGCGGCACAGCGAGTTCGTGACCGGCGGCACGGATATAGCTCGGGCGATTTCCCTTGCGGGTCGAGGCAGTGAGGGTGAACTGGCTGACTGCCAACACTTCACCGCCGATATCAACGACAGAGCGATTCATGACGCCCTCATCGTCATTGAAAATACGAAGTCCTACCGTCTTGGCTGCCAACCATTTGACATCGTCCGAAGTATCGTCACGCTCTACTCCGACGAGCACCATAAGGCCGGCGCCAATTGTGCTCACGGCCACTTCTCCGATTGTCACCGACGCCTCGGTAACACGCTGTATCACGAGTCTCATATAAAATATATTTTATTGATTTTCAGATAATTCATCCGCAGGAGCCTCATTTTTAAGGCCTTCGCTGACTATCTTGGCCTTAGCTGCACCAACGACCTCGGCGAGCTGCTCGACAGTAGCCTCGCTAATGCGCTTGACGCTCTTGAAATGTTTAAGCAGAGCCTCTGATGTCTGCGGCCCGACGCCTTTGATGGCGTCAAGACGGCTGACAATCTGCGACTTCGACCGACGGTTGCGGTGATGCGTGATGCCGAAACGGTGAGCCTCATCACGCATATGCTGCACGACACGAAGTGTTTCGGAATTTTTGTCAATGTAGAGCGGAATACTGTCGCCGGGGAAGTAAATTTCCTCAAGACGTTTGGCGATGCCGACCACTGCAATCGTTCCGCGCAACCCTATCGCCTCGAGCGCCTCGACTGCGGCGCTTAGCTGACCTTTGCCGCCGTCGACAACTACGAGCTGCGGCAGCCCCTCGCCTTCCTGCATAAGACGCGTATAACGACGCGTGAGTACTTCTTTCATCGAGGCAAAGTCGTCGGGCCCGACGACCGTTTTGATGTTGAAATGACGATAGTCGCGTTTCGAGGGCTTGCCGTTGCGAAACACGACACACGATGCCACAGGGTCAGAGCCCTGTATGTTGGAGTTATCGAAGCACTCGATATGGCGCGGCAATTCCGTGAGACGGAAATCACTTTTTATACGCTCGAGCAGACGGTCGGTGCGCTGCTCGGGGTCGGTGCGCTCCATATTCTTGAGCACATCAATTTTATTCTGACGAGCATTACGCTGCGAGACTTCTAACAGCTTGGCTTTGTCACCACGTCGCGGGACGGTGAATGTCACCCCTTCAGGCTCGACGTCGGGAACAAGCGGCACGACCACCTCGTCGTAAGTCACACCGAGCGACTGACGGATTTCTTCCATAGCATATGCCAGCAACTGGGCCTGCGACTCGTCAAGGCTGCGGCGGTAGCGCAGCGTGACCGAGCGCACGACAGCGCCGCGCCGCACACGCATATAGTTGATGTAGACATCGCGGTCATCGTCGTCGATGCCGAAGACGTCGACATCATTGATAGTCTGGCTGACAATTACACTCTTTGACTGATATCGCTCGAGCAGCCCGTATCGTTCTTTTAGCTCCTGCGCTTCCTCAAAGCGCATCTCCGAGGCAAGGTGTGTCATCTCGTCGCGCAAATAGGTCATCAGCTCCTGTACATCGCCGCGCAGAATCTGTTTTATGCGCTCGATATAGCCCGCGTATTCCTCAACGGAGACAGCCTCGGTGCAGCATCCTTTGCATTTTTTGATATGGTACTGCAAGCACAGTCTACCCTTCTCTTTATTCAAAAAATCACGGGTTATAGGCAGACGGCAGGTACGTATCGGATAGAGTTCGCGTATAAGCTCGAGCACAGTGCGGGCCACGGCCGGTGTCGTGTACGGCCCGTAATATTTTGAGCCGTCGCGTATATACTGTCTCGTCAGGAAAACTCGCGGATAAAGCTCATTTGTGACAACAATCCACGGGTACGACTTGTCGTCTTTGAGCAAGACGTTATAGCGGGGCTTGAACTCCTTGATCATGGAGTTCTCGAGATTGAGCGCATCCTGCTCGGTCGGAACGACTATATAAGACATGTCGGCGATGGCACGCACAAGCAGATTTGTGCGCAGACAGTCATGTGTACGGTTAAAGTATGACGACACACGGCGCTTGAGATTCTTTGCCTTGCCGACATAAATCACCTTGCCCATCGAGTCATAATAAGTATAGACGCCGGGAGTGTCGGGGAGAATGGATATTTTAGCCTTTAGTTCGGCCGACTTTTCGTGTTTTGCCATATAAGTCTAACGGAATCACGGTCCAAAAAGTCCGTGACTCCGTTAAAAAAATTTGAGAATCGTCGCCGTGCGACGAAATCAATATTTTATAAGTGATGTAACCTCGGCATCCTCGGGCAAAGCGGCACGTCCGTTAAGCGCGCTCAGCTCAATGATGAAATTGACATAAATCTTTTTAGGATGCAGGCTCTCGACAAGTTTATACGCAGCAGCCATTGTGCCGCCGGTGGCGAGCACATCATCATGCAGCACGACAATATCGTCGGATGTGATGGCGTCGCGGTGAATCTCGATGACATCCGTGCCATACTCTTTGGCATACTCCTGACGGATGGTGTCAGCCGGCAATTTGCCGGGCTTACGCGCAGGGACAAAACCGGCGCCGATTTCATAGGCGAGGATAGAGCCGCCGATAAAACCGCGAGACTCTATACCCACGACTTTAGTGACGCCTTTGTCTCGATAAAGCTGTGAAAGGTCCCAGCCGATAATGTGAAGTGCACGCGGGTCCTTGAAGACTGTTGTGAGATCTTTGAAGACGATTCCCTTCTGCGGGAAATCCATCACATCGCGGATTCTTGATTTGATGTATTCCATTTCTATCAGTTTAAGTTATTGATATTCTTATTTTTGAGAGGTTGATTGTTTCACGTGGAACAATCATTTATCTGTTCATCATCAGGAGAAGCATGTTAATATCGCTGGGCGAAATGCCGGGGATACGCGATGCCTCGCCGATAGTCTCAGGTCGATGTTTCTCGAGTTTCTGACGAGCCTCAGTCGATAACGCCCTGATGGTCGAGTAGTCAAAACGATCGGCGATGCGCACATCCTCAAGGCGCCGAAGTTTATCTGCTATCTGACGCTCGCGGTCAATATAGCCGCTATATTTGATAAGAATCTCGGCAGCCTCGACCGTTTCCTCACGTATTTCCACAGGGATACCATCAATGAGTTCGTCAAGCGCTTTAATCATACGTCGCAAAGACCCGAAATCAAGCTGCGGACGCATAACAAGATCACGAAGTCTGACGCCCTGACGCAAAGGCGCAAGCCCCGCAGCCTCCAGAGCCGGATTAATCAGCGACGTCTTAACAGAAAATTTTTCACAGAAATCAATCAGATTATCACGCCAGAGCTGTTTTGTCTGAAGAACCTTATAGCGCTCGTCGTCAACAAGACCGATAGCATAGCCACGCGAAGTGAGACGCATGTCGGCATCGTCCTGACGCAACAGTATGCGATACTCGGCTCGTGAGGTAAACATGCGATAAGGCTCGTCGACGCCCTTTGTGACAAGGTCGTCGATCAAAACACCAATATAAGCCTCGTCACGACCAAGAGTGAACGAATCACGTCCCCGGACCTTAAGGGCCGCATTAGCACCGGCAATAAGTCCCTGCCCTGCCGCCTCTTCATAGCCAGTAGTTCCGTTAATCTGACCGGCAAAGAAAAGGCCCGGAATGAGTTTTGTCTCCAAGCTATGGGTTAGCTGTGTCGGGTCGAAGAAGTCATACTCTATAGCATAACCGGGGCGGTAAATCTGCGCTTCGGCAAGTGCGGGAATCGTTGACAAGGCGTTTATCTGAACATTGAGCGGAAGCGACGAAGAGAAACCGTTCAGATAAAATTCTACGCTAGTTTCCCCCTCGGGCTCGAGGAAAAGTTGATGTTCGTCTTTGTCGGCAAATGTCACTATCTTAGTCTCGATAGAGGGACAATAGCGTGGACCGATACTCTGTATCTGCCCGTTGTAAAGAGGCGAATCAGGCAATCCTTCGCGCAAGATGCGGTGCGTCTCGGTGTTAGTGTAGACGATATAGCAGTCGCGTTGCTTAAGGCGGCGCTTGATTTCGGGAAGGTACGAAAACTTATGTCCGTCATTGTCGCCGCTCTGCGCCGTTGTGAGCTCATATTTTATAGTGCGTCCGTCGATACGCACAGGCGTGCCGGTCTTCATACGAGCAGTAGCAAAGCCCAAAGAGGCGAGTTGTTCTGTGAGACCGTGACTTGCCGGCTCTGAAACACGTCCGCCTACAAGCTTTACACGACCTATATGCATCAGACCGTTGAGAAAGGTACCGTTTGTGAGCACTACAGCGCGTGCACGGAACTCGGCTCCGTCAGCCGTGCGCACACCGTTCAGCACATTATTTTCATCGAAGGTAAGCGCTACTACAGAATCCTGCCACATCGACAAATTATCAGCATGCTCAAGCGTCTCACGCCACAGGGCAGAGAACTTATTGCGGTCACACTGGGCACGGGGACTCCACATAGCAGGTCCTTTAGAACGGTTAAGCATGCGGAACTGTATCGACGTCAGATCGGTAATGATACCCGTCATACCGCCAAGCGCATCAATCTCGCGAACAATCTGTCCCTTCGCAATACCACCGATGGCTGGGTTACAACTCATCTGCGCGATTTTGTTCATATCCATAGTGATTAACAAAGTCGACGCTCCGAGACGGGCAGAAGCCATCGCAGCCTCACAACCGGCATGACCGGCTCCTACAACAATAACATCATAATCAAACCTCATATCTTGATGAAATATCTGATTATCAATATATTAAAGTTTATTTAGCAAACATTGACAGCGCCCGGTCCTCGTTGGCCTCCATAATCTCACGTTCGCCGGGTCCTTTATCATTAATACCACACAGATGCAAGACGCCATGAACTATAACTCTCAGCAATTCAGCCTGATAATCAGTTCCAAGTCCTGACGCATTGCTCGCGACGGTGTCAAGCGAGATAAACATATCGCCCGAAATCAATCGACCTCTCGAATAATCAAAAGTAATGATATCCGTAAAATAGTCATGCTGAAGGAATTGACGATTGACTTCTAAAATCTTTGCATCATCACAAAAGATATAAGTCAACTCGCCGACCATACGGTCATGGTCAGCAGCCACACGTCCGAGCCAACGCTCAAGACATGCAAAATCAAGCCGAGGCAATTCAACCCCGTCAGTGAGCCATTGATAGGAGTCTCTCATCTATCGTCTAATAACTCACAAAGATAAAAAATAATTTTTGATTATGAGAAGAAAATATATGCAGCGACGACCCCGGCAATCGACCCGACAACATCAGCCATAAGCGCGTAGCCGACAGCGTAGCGTGTTTTACGAACGCCCACCGAGCCAAAATAAACAGCCAGAACATAAAAGGTTGTGTCTGTAGAGCCTTGTATCGCAGCCGAAACTTTCGACACAAAAGCGTCGGCGCCGTAAGTATTCATCAAATCGACCATCATGCCGCGAGAGCCGCTGCCGCTGAGGGGTTTCATGAGAGCAGTGGGCATAGCCTCCACCCAACGGCTGTCAAATCCGAGGAAATCAACAAACGACACCATGCTGTCTGTCACCACCTCCATCGCCCCGGACGCACGAAAGACGCCGATGGCAACAAGTATGGCCACAAGATAAGGTATAATTGTGACCGCCGTAGTGAATCCCTCCTTCGCGCCCTCGATGAAGACAGAGTAGACATTTACCTTTTTGACGAATCCGGCGACGAGAAAAGCCACAATTACGCTAAGCAACAAGAAGTTTGCAATAAACCCTGAGTAAAGCTCGACCTTGTCCTGCGTCAGAGTCGTGAAAAACCAGACAATGCCGCCGATAACCGCGGCCATGCCTCCTACCCACCCCAACAGAACAGGGTCTGTAAGCCGTATACGTTGCTTGATGCAAAGCGCCACAATGCCAAACAGTGTGGCAATGAATGTGGCAAGCAGTATCGGCAAAAAGACATCGGTCGGATTTGCCGCACCGGCCTGTGCCCGATACATCATTATACTTATCGGTATAAAGCAAAGACCCGAAGCATTAAGCACCAAAAACATTATCATCGCATCCGTGGCCGTGTCCTTCTCCTTATTAAGCTCCTGAAGTTCTTTCATAGCCTGCAGACCGAGCGGAGTCGCCGCATTGTCGAGACCGAGCATATTGGCGCTGACATTCATAAAAATCGAGCCCATGGCCGGATGATCCTTGGGTACACCCGGAAAAAGACGCGTGAACAACGGAGAGACAGCTCGACCAAAGACACGGATGACGCCGCCACGCTCACCGATTTTCATCAGTCCCATCCACATAGACAGTATGCCGGTCAGACCTATGGCAATTTCGAAAGCTGTGCCTGCCGAATCAAAAGACGCGTGCATCACCTCGGTCCAGACACCGAGGTCGCCGCCAAAAATCGTACGGCCGAGAGCAACAACAAAAGCGAGGACGAAAAAAGCAATCCAGATGTAATTAAGTACCATTGGGAAACAATTAGATTTCAAAGTTAAAACATTTTCGTCAAACCGACATCATAAGCACGGCAATGCCAACAACAAATTTTTTCGGACCAATGTCAGGAAAAGCTTATTTTAGGTATTACCGCCTATCAATAAGCGATTTATCTAATTTTTAAAGGCTTGAGAATCGAACAAAAAATTAAACACGGGCAGTTTATAAGAAATACCGAAATAAAAAGCCAAGCGCAAAGGCGCGAAGCAACAATACAAACAATTGCATATCAATTATTTAGCCGAAATAACATCTAAAGCAAACAAATATCACTCTGTTTTTCAAGCATTTACACATCGGCGAGTCCCTCAAGATTATAATCCGAAAGATTTGATGATTTTTAACAAAAAAATCAGTCAGCAATATAATAGCACAAAAAAACTCCGTAAATTTGCAAATCATTATCGAGCATCTAAACCGATGAATCACATTTCAGCGACAATCATAACGCGCAACGAAGAGCCGCGCATCGAGCGCTGTCTGAACTCGCTTAAAGGCGTCGCCGACGAAATCATAGTCGTCGACTCCTACTCGACTGACCGCACAGTCGAAATCTGTCAACGTTATGGCTGCAAAGTGACACAACGCGCCTTCACCGGTTTCGGATCGCAGCGTCAGTATGCGGCCGGACTGACCACTCATCGCTACGTATTGTCAATCGACGCCGACGAGGTCCTATCAGACCAATTGCGTGCCGAGCTCATCGCCCTTAAGACATCAGGACTCACCCATCGCGTCTATTCGATGCCGCTGATAAATTATTTCTGCGGCAAACCTGTGCGTCACTCCGGCTGGCAGCCCGTCCGCGAGGTAAGGCTTTTCAACAAACGTTATGCCAACTGGAATCTACACGAGCTCCACGAACGCATCACCTATGACGAACTGCTGATACCATGCCCGCTTGACGGACGCATCGACCACTTCCGTGTCGAGACAATCGACGAGTTCGAACGCAAAGAGCAGCGGCGCGGCTCGTTAAAGGCCCGCGTCATAGCCGGACGTACTGCCTCGATAATGCCCCTTATGCCCCATCTGAGGGCCACATTAGACTATCTCAGCTGCCAGCTGCGTGATGCAGCCATCCTTGACGGCCGCGAGGGCAACTGCATCGCCCTGCGTCGTTTCTCGACGACTCTGCAAGCCTATCGCATCGCACGCAGTCTTCTACGTAACAAAAACAGATGAAAGTTCTCTACGACTGTCAGATTTTCAATTCACAAAAAGTCGGAGGCATCTCCCGCTATTTCGCCGAACTTGCGACTGCCCTGCCCGCCGACATAGACCCGCATTTCGCCGTCCGGCGCTCACGCAGCATATATCTCGAACAGCTCGGCATCGCCGCTATGCCGAATATACCGTTCAAACGCTATATTTTAAAGGCTGTAAACTACGCACGTTCACGTCGCTTACTGGAGCGGGGAGATTACGACGTCTTTCATCCGACCTATTATAATCCTTATTATATCCCCTTGGTCAAGCGCCCGACTGTCGTCACAGTACATGACATGATACACGAACGCTTCCCCGGCAACTTCACGCCCGGCGACACCACGGCCGAGGTAAAGCGTCAGACTGTCGAACACGCCGACCGAATCATCGCCATCAGCGAATCGACACGACGCGATATCCTCGATTTATACAACATCGACCCCTCCAAAATAAGCGTCGTCTACCATGGCCGAAACATTCTGAGCGACGCAGACACCGAAATCAACGGACTCCCGGAGCATTATATCCTCTTTGTCGGCGGACGCCCGGGCTACAAGAACTTCGAGCGGCTCGTCAAAGCCTTTGCCGAGGTCAGACACGTGCATCCCGACGTGAAACTAATATGCACCGGCGCACCGTTAAAGAAAGGCGAACAGGAAATGATCGCTGCAGCCCGACTGCGCCCCGGCGACGACGTCCGCCATATATTTGTCTCCGACCCGCAGCTGCGCCGTCTATATGCCGGAGCCTTGTGTTTCGTCTTCCCTTCGCTTTACGAGGGCTTCGGTTTCCCCGTTCTCGAGGCTTTCGACGCCGGTTGTCCGGCCGTGTTGAGCGACCGCAGCTCACTGCCTGAGATTGGCGGTGACGGAGCACTCTATTTCGACCCCGAGGACATCGGCGACATGCGCGACCGCATCCTTGAGTGCATCGACAGTCAGACACTGCGCGACAGCCTCATTAGTCGCGGACATGCCCGCGCAGACCTTTTCTCATGGAAGCGCACAGCCGAGCAGACCGCCGAAATCTACCGCAGCCTCGTCTGAAAATTCGACATCAGATTCTATTTTCCCCTCAGGCGGCACATGGCCCAGTTAAACCACAAACGAGGCAGAAACCTTAGGCGGTCAACCGCGTTGTCAGTCTCGCTGACCACACGGATGTTGTCGCGCAGGCCTTCCGAACGTCGGCGATTTGACACGCCCGTCATGTCATAAAGCGCCACGGGCAACCCGACATGCACAAAGCGCGAGCCGCCGAGCAGCAACGTTTTGAAAAACTTGAAATCGGCAGAATAGCGCCGCTCGATGTCAAAAGGATGGCTAAGCAGAGCCTCACGACGAGCGAAAGCGCTCTGGTGACAGAAGAACATGCGGTGACAATTGCGGGGCTCCGCGGCGGTCTTTATTCTCGGGAAACCGCATACGGCGGGAATGGCCACATCGCCGTACACCACATCGACATCACTGTCAAAATGCGTGGCAAAAACACGCTCGACAGTGTCCGGAGCATAAAAAGTATCGCCGGCGTTCATAAAAATCACCCATTCGCCCGAGGCGAGACCGACGCCCTTGTTCATGGCGTCATAGATGCCGCGGTCGGGCTCCGAAATCCATTTGTCAATGCCCGCGGCGCAGCCGTAGAGCATTTCGGGTGTGCCGTCGGTCGACATGCCGTCGACGACGACATACTCGATATTAGGGTAGGTCTGAGAAGACACCGAGTCTATGGTGCGTGCAAGCATGTCACGCACATTGCGGCACACGGTGACCACCGTCACCTTGGGACAGGCTGACGCCGCGTCGTCAGAGATATTTGTCACCGAAATTGATATTTGCGTCGTTGACCATCTGTTTGATGCGCTGCTCCTCGCTTTTGGGGACTATGAGCAGCACGTCGCCGGCGTCGGAGACGATATAATCCTTGAGGCCGTCGACGACCACGAGCTTCTCGCCGCGTATTGCAAAAATATTACCTGACGAGTTGTAGGCCAACACGTTACAATTCTGAGTCACATTGCTGTCGCGGTTTTTGGGCGAATTGTCATAGAGAGCGCTCCATGTGCCGAGATCATTCCATCCGAACGTCACAGTCTCGACATATACATTGCGCGCCTTCTCCATCACCGCAAAATCTATCGAAATAGACATGCAGGCCGGGAACGAACGCTCGATAAACTCGCGCTCGGCCGGTGTGCCGAACGCATCGATACCGTCGTCAAACTTGATGGCTATTTCAGGAGCGTAATCGCGCAACGCCTTGCAAATCGACGAGGCCGACCAAAGGAAGATGCCCGAGTTCCAGAAAAACTCTCCCGACTCGACAAATACTTCCGCAAGTTTGCGGTCAGGCTTCTCGGTGAAAGTTTTTACAGTCGAGATATTGTCTTCGACGGGCTCACCTACCTGAATGTACCCGTAGCCGGTCTCGGGACGTGATGGTTTTATGCCGAGTGTCAGCAGGGCATCGTGAGACTCAACAAATTCAAATCCGCGGCGTATGCTGTCTTCGAAATCATGCTCACGGGTAATGAGATGGTCGCTCGGAGTCACTATGATTGACGCCTCAGGGTCGAGAGCGCGGATATGATAGGCGGCCCACGCTATGCATGGAGCCGTATTACGGCGCGCGGGCTCGAGCAATATGTTGTTCTCGGCAACCTCGGGCAGCTGCTCGCGCACGAGATCCGCATAAGATGCGTTGGTGACTACTATTATATTCTGCGGGTCGACAAGCGGCAGGATGCGGTCATAGCTCATCTGCAGCAGTGTGCGTCCCGTGCCTAAGAAATCAAGAAACTGTTTGGGGCAGGCTGTGCGGCTGAAAGGCCAGAAACGGCTGCCTACGCCGCCACACATTATCACACAATAACGATGTTGATTATTCATGTCTCGTCGTTTGTCCGGGTTTAGTCAAAGTTTGAGGGTGCTAATATAACACATTTCCGCCGAGGATGCAAATAATTCGGGTCGGTCGCCCGGCCCGACACCGGGCCATAAAATATATGCCCTAACACAAGTATTTGTTTTTTAACTCAAATATGGTTAATTTTGTGATTGTCCACAAAGACACTCCGAACTTTTCATTTTTCATCAGGTACTAATACCAATAAGCCATCAGTTTCAACATGTTTAAAAGATTAATTGCTGCGGAGCGCGTTTTTAGGTTTGTAAGCGCCCGCACGTCCCTGAGACTTAGCGCCTTGGCAATGGCATGCGCGATAGCAGCGTCATGCAGCGCGCAGACTGCCACACCGGAGGCTCCACTAACAAAAAGCATCGCGACGGTCTACCCGACCAAAGACCGCGTCATTTCAGACTACATCGTCACCGACTTCGGCGCCAAAGCCGAGCCGGGCTTTGACAACCGTCCGGCATTTCAGGCCGCTATAGACGAAGCATATAAAAACGGCGGAGGTGTGGTCTACATCCCGGCCGGCAATTACGAATTCCGCTCGACACAGATAGGCTACAAGACCGTGCGTGTGCGCCACGGCAAATCAGAGAGCCGCGAAGACTATCACTACGAATACACCCTCAAGCTGCATCCCGGCGTGCAGTTGCGCGGCGACCGCGCCACACTCGACGACTCTGACGGCAAGGTGCTCGGCACCATCCTCGAGGTGCGCGTAGGCAAGGATGCTCCCAACCATGACGGCTCTGTCGAGAGCTGGTGGAATGACTCTCAGGCCGGCAACGCCCTGCGCACCACCTACACCGGCATCGCCGACCGTTTCATCGAGATGAACCGCGGCACCGGCGTCACCAACCTCTCGATATGGTATCCCGAACAGAGCGTCGATGACATCCGCCCCTATCCGTGGACACTCTTCCAGACCTCGGGCGACTGCGCCACCATCGAGCGCGTCACCGTCGTCAACGCCTACAACGCCTTCTACTCGGCCCCGAGCGAGCTCCACTATGTCGTTGACTGCGACATGACGGCGCTCAACAAAGGCATCGAGATACATGTATGCACCGACATCGGCCGCATCGAGGATGTGCGCATCAGCCCCGACGTCTGGGCCCGCTCCGGGTTGCCCGGCGCGCCGGCGGCCGCCAAGCTGCGCGACTACACCATGGCCCACGCCACAGGCTATCAGATGCATCGCTCTGACTGGGAGTATGTGTCGGGACTGAAGGTCAGCGGCTACAAAACCGGTGTGTGGATCGGCCGCGAGCCCGGCTTTAAAGACGCCCCTAACGCTCAGCTCTATGAGGTGCATGTCGACGACTGCGCCAACGCCCTCTATGTCGAGGACGTCAACCCCTATGGCATCCTTATATCCAACTCGTCGTTCAGCGGCGCCGACGGAGGCAATGCCGCCTACTTCCACCCCGATTTTGAGACGGCCGTACAGTTTAACGGCGTCATCTTCGATCGCCCTGTCGTCAGCGACGGCAGCCGCGGCGTCATCTCCTTTGAGAGCTGCCTTTTCCGCCAGTCGGCCGACCCGGCTCTGCAGATCAACAGCGGCAACGTCCTGCTCTCGCAGTGTGACTTCGCCAAAGCCAAGGGACACGTAGTCCTCGGCGCCGGTGTACGCAGCCTGCGCTCGGTCAACTCCGGCAGTGACGGCAAACTCGACATCGACAGCCGCGACAGCCGCGACGCCATAGTCGACGTGCGCCGTGGCGACGAATACCTCTTCAAACCCATACCGCCGCAGGTCACCACCGACATCGCCGTGCACCCGCGGCCGGCGACAGACCTGATGATACGCGCCGATCTGCCCTGCGCCAAGGGCTATAACAACGACGTGCCCTCGGTCGACGTCTCAGCCGAGCTGCAGGCCGCCATGAATCGCCTCAAGGCTGCCGGCGGCGGCACGCTCTACCTGCCGGCCGGACGCTATCTGGTCGAGCACCCGGTGACCGTGCCCGCGGGCGTCGAGCTGCGCGGCTCATGGGACGTGCAGCACCACACACAGAGCGGAGGCACGGCCATCTTCACAAACTACGACGGCGGCGCAAAGGGCGAGCAGGGTCCGTCGCTCATACAGCTTGAGGGCGGCGCCGGTCTGCGCGGCCTCAACATAGCCCAGCTCAATATCATCTCTGACGGCTACGACATCAGCAATCCGCGCCGCACGCCCTTCCTCATCCAAGGCCAAGGCCGCGGCGTCTACGCCGTCAACGTCACCATCGCCATCGGCGACAAGGGCCTCGACCTCGCCTCATACGACACCGGCGGCCACTATGTCGACTATATGGGGGGCGCCCCGCTGCGCGCCGGCATACACGTCGGAGCCGGCTCCGAGGGCGGATTCATACGCAACATGCAGTTCAACCCCCACTACAGCGCGCGTCTGCCCGAGGGCGGACAGGGCTATCCCAACGCCCACGTCACACGTTTCGTGCAGTCTAACTGCTCGGCTCTCAAATTCGGCGACGTCAAAGACCAGACTATCTTCAACAACTTTGTCTACGGCTCGGTCTACGGCATCCACTTCCTGCGCGACGCCGTGACAGGCAACTACCCCGGCAAGATGACCATAATCGGCCACGGCTCGGACGGATGCACCTTCTCGCTCTTTGTCGAGGACGCCGGAGCCGAAACCGACATCATCGGCATAAACTCCGAACTCGTCAACACACGCATCCCTCACGAGCCCGTGCGCTCTTATGTGCTCATGGGCGACAAAGCCGGCACAGAGCGCGTCCATCCCGACGCACGCCTGACGCTCTACAACAGCGCTTTCTGGGGAAGCCCGGTCTACGGCGCCATCGTCAACAACGGCACACTTGCCTTGCAGCAGGCCAACTACACGACCATCGGCCGCGGCATCGACGTGCGTGGCGGCCGCGCATCAGTCTGCACCTCAAACTTCGCCCAGCGTCTGCCCAAAAAAGCGACCTACGTCACCGTAGGCAAGCATGCCGACAGCCTCAACCTCACCAACAACCATTATCGCTCGGGATTCCGCTTGGACAAAGCCGCCAAGGCCAAAGTCGCAGGCACCGACATACTCGCCGACAGATAATCACAGACTCCTTACAGCCGGGCGCCCCGCTATGCAGGGCGCCCGCGTTTGTTTATAGCAGCTATCTTAGCTATTATAGCTAATTATCCTATTTTTTCTCTTTAATCAGTCACAAATGTCGATAAAAGCGTTAACTTTGTGAAAACTGTAAATTTAAAAATCACTCTCATGCGGACAAAATATAAACGCGTATTGCTCAAGCTCAGCGGCGAGTCGCTGATGGGAGCACAGGGTTACGGCATTGACAGCCAACGTCTCGGCGAATATGCCGCCCAAATCAAAGACATGGTCGACGCAGGCGTCGAGGTCGGCATCGTAATCGGCGGAGGCAACATCTTCCGCGGCCTGCAGGGCGCAGCAAAAGGCTTTGACCGCGTCAAAGGCGACCAGATGGGCATGCTCGCCACCGTCATCAACTCACTGGCCCTCAGCTCGGCCTTAGAGTCGATAGGCCAGCCGGCAAACGTCCTGACTGCCATCAACATGTTCCCCATCGGCGAGGCTTATTCCAACCGCCGTGCCATCGAGTGCCTCCGCAAAGGCGAAGTAGCAATAATCACCTGCGGCACAGGCAATCCGTTTTTCACCACAGACACAGGCGCCGCACTCCGAGCCATCGAGATTGATGCCGACGTGATGCTCAAGGGCACGCGCGTCGACGGCATCTACACCGCCGATCCCGAGCGCGATCCCAACGCTGTCAAATTTGACGAAATCACTTACGACGAAATCCTCGCCCGCGGCCTCAAAGTCATGGACCTCACGGCCACAGCGCTCTGCAAAGAGAACAATATGCCCATCATAGTCTTCGACATGGACACACCCGGCAATCTGGCGCGCGTCGTCGCAGGCGAGCCGGTCGGCACACTCGTATATTAATCACTTAAAAACATCATACAATGATTGACGTTAACACTTATCTCGACCCCGCTCAGGAAAAGATGGAAATGGCCGTGATGTACCTTGACGACACACTCAGCCATATCCGCGCCGGCAAAGCATCAGCCAAACTCATCGACGGCATACGCGTAGAGTATTACGGCAGCCTCGTGCCCATCTCAAATGTGGCCAATGTCTCTGTGCCCGATGCGCGCACCATCGCCATCACACCGTGGGAAAAAGCCATGTTCAAAGAGATTGAGAAAGCCATCATCAACTCCGAACTCGGCATCACCCCCGAAAACAACGGTGAGGTAATCCGCCTGTCCATCCCGCCGCTCACAGAGGAGCGCCGCAAAGCCCTCGTAAAGCAATCTAAAGCCGAGGCAGAGCAGGCCAAGGTATCGGTGCGCAACGCACGCCGCGACGCCATCGACGGCCTCAAAAAAGCCATCAAACAGGGCATGCCCGAAGACGTAGAGAAAGACGCCGAGGCCACCGCCCAGAAAATCCACGACAAATACCTCAAACGCATCGACGACATCTTCGCCGCCAAAGAAAAAGAGATATTGACAGTATAACGGAGGGTACAACCGCCTGGCGGCCAAACAATAAAATGTAGGGACATGCCAGAGCGGGTTGGGGCCGCGCCGGCATGTATAATTCGTAAATTTTGCACATAATCGCCTGATGGCCAAACAATACGTGCCGAAGGCACGTCCCTACAATCGATGACAAAAAAATCGCCCTTCACTTGCGTGAAAGGCGATTTTTATGATGGGGGTTAAACGGGTTTATTTAACCAGCTCTTTGGTGACTTTGTTGCCGCGGCGGACGATGTAGAGACCCGACTCGGGAGCAGGTACGCGCACGCCCTGCAGATTGTAATACTCAGCCTCTGCTGCGTCATCAGCAACGATTGAGTCGATGGCATTAGATACTTCGAGAACATAATCAGAAGGACTCTTGACTCCGGGGACACCACAATAATTCTCAAGTGAGCCGTAGATACTTACAGTCTTACCTGCATTTGTAGGATTAGACACAATATTGAGAGCGTTACGGATATCGCCTGCGGGAAGCTGCACTGCGATTCTGTTGCCTTCCTCATCTTCGAGTATGATATTGGTGTTTTGAACTTCTGCATTGTCGGCTATTTTGCCGTCAACAGGGCTTGACTTTGCAGTCTTGTCAGCAATTATGCCTCTAACCCAGTAGTTGCCTGCGCAGTTGCTTTTGAGCGCGAGAACTTCGGCAACGGTCAGAGGCATGTCTTTTGTACCTTCCTGAGCAGCGGCATAGCAGCTGGCTGTTACCTCTGCCTTTGTTGTACCGACGGTGAAAGTGATTTTGCCGTCTTTCTGACCGGCTGTTGTGCCTGTGTATTTTACAACAATGCCCTCAGCAGCCTCAGCCTGTGTGTAGGAGGCTTTGTCAAATGTCAGACCCTCTACGTCAGTTGTTGCTGTGATGTCACCTGTTACATTAGCGGCTGTCACCTTAATCGTAGCCTCGGCCTCTCCACCTTTGACAGTGTAAAGTGCAACATCGGTAACATTAGCTGTCAGAGAAGGCTCAGCAGTAACGGCTTTGAAAACAATCTTTGCAATCTGAGGATTCTTTGATCCTCCGGCAGCAATTTTATAAACAGTGCCTGCTTTCTGATTGTCACCGGTCAGTGTGATTGTATAGTTTTCATTCTGTTTATTGAAAGCCATTGTATTACCGTCGCTGACTTTATTCTGTCCGGCATATACAATTACCGTATTACCGCTGTTTGTTGAGCAACCGCTCGTTGTTGTTGCTGTAAAACTTGCGCAGTCAAAGGGAAGAGTAAATGTCACTTCGCCTTTTGTGGTGCCACCCTGAATAAACAAGCCGGAAACTTTAGTTGTTTTACCGGATGTCTGGTCGGCCTGATTCATCACATAACAACTTTTAAAGCCGATTTTAACCTCACTTACCGTTACAGTTGTTTCGGTTTCTTTCATAGCCGCTTTTCCTACAGGAGCGCCGGCAATAGGATCACCTTCGGGGGCCCAGACGTCAAGGGCGGTGAAATCAATTGTTGTATCTGCATTTGCGGCAAACGACATTGCAGCTACAGAAAGAATTGAGAGTAAAAGTTTCTTCATAAATGAATAGTATTAAAAGGTTAATGAATAGAGATTTTCAAGGTTGTTTTGTATCTCTTGGCAAGAGATACATTTTTCATATGCCGCAAAATTACTAAACAATCCAAAAAAAGTCAAAAATAAAACGCTAAAAATGAGGCCAAAAAAGTTGCAATTTTATTAAAATTTACCTCAGAAGTCTGTATCGGCACTGCTTTGGTGAAACTTTTTGATATTCGGGGCTATAATCGATAAATTGTTTTTATTTATAGATATGGATAACACAACCTTAAAAGATAAGGATGAGGTACGATTTAAGACCGTCCTATTACAGGACCCGACCCTCACTGTGAAATTGCTGTCGATTGACACACAAGCTGATAAAGCTCGTGACTTTTCGGAAATCGGGACCCAAAATCAGGTGACTTATTTGCTAAAACCGCGGCTGTGATTGGCGAGCGGTGGCGGAGATGGAGCCGAGGATGATAGTTGGGATTTATTAAGCGCCGGAGGTGCGAATTTTTTACAACCGCTTGCGAAGCTGGCGGATTACAGAGTCCCGTCTCCCCTCTCGTGACAAGCCGAGGAACGGCGCAGTCACGAAACGGCGTCAGCCTGTGCCAACTGCGACCCTCGGCTATCGCCATAGGCGCGACAGTGCACGGCTCCGCGGCTTGTCGCGCATGCTTATTATGACGTTATAATCCCACGGCTACGCGCCTCCACGGCGCTCGCGGTGGGTTGTAGAGGATTCGCGCGTCCCGCGCTATATTATCGAGATGGTCGCGCCTCTGGGTGCGGGCGCAAAATTTTGCGCCCCTACAGCGCCTGTTTATCCACCACACGTTTTGTATCTCTTGCCAAGAGATACAAAGTGCGAAAATTTAGACTCTATTCATTAACCTTTTAATACTATTCATTTATGAAGAAACTTTTACTCTCATTAATCGCCGTCGCCGGCTTCACAGGCCTTGCCTATGCCGAGACAGCTGAATTTAATTTTAAATTAGCATCAGAAATTAACAAATGGGGATATGAAACACCCGCAAAAGGCGGCAACGGTGTTGATGCCGTAACAACCAAGCCTATTACCGATGGCAATGTATCAATCGTAATTGATACAAAAGATGCTAATACAGGTGGAGGCAAATTTAGATTTTGGTTCCCTGCTAATAACACAACTACAAATTGTGATTTACGTTGCTCCGCTACTGGTGGTGGCAAAAGCCAAACTATGACCTTTACGGCCAATGGCGGTACGATTACAAACATTGTTTTCACTGCAAGTAAAGTAGGTCTTAAAGCATCAACAGGTACATTATCAGCTCTCTCAAACGGGTCGGCAACTTGGACAGGTTCTGGTGCAGAAATTATCTTTACAACTACAGGTGAAAATAAATTTACTGCAATCAAAGTAACCTACGCACCCTCCGGCAAAGAGGCTGCAGGCCTTTCATTTGAGACTCCGGCCGTCA
Organism: uncultured Bacteroidales bacterium; assembly: GCA_965143025.1. Taxonomy (GTDB): domain Bacteria; phylum Bacteroidota; class Bacteroidia; order Bacteroidales; family Muribaculaceae; genus CAG-873. The sequence continues at coordinate 100,021 of CBCSTG010000004.1, read as the reverse complement.
GTATCGTGCAGGGCGAAACATACGCCGGTCAGACAGTTAAGAATCCCAACAACCTCACTGTTACTTACGCTTCTGACGACGAGAATGTAGCTGAGGTTAACGCTACCACAGGCGCCGTAACTCTCGGCACAGAAATCGGCACAGCTACAATCACAGCTTCAACTGACGGCGACGCAACACATGCTTCAGGCACTGCAAGCTATACTATCACAGTAGTTAAAGCTGTCGCAAACCTCGCCGAATTTAACGCACTTGCCAAAGGTGATGAGGCTCTCATTAACTGCGAACTCACCGTTACATATTGTGACGGCAAAAGCAATGCTTTTGTAACCGACGGCACACACTATCAGTTGATTTTCAGACAAAACGCTAACTTCACTTATAAAACAGGTGATGTTCTTAACTCAGGCTGGAAAGCTACAATGGGCAACTTCAACGGGCTGCCCGAAATGGAACCCGTAGGCGACGTGCCCTCAGTTAAAGAGGCAGGTACATATACTCCGTCTGAAATCACAGCTGATGAAATCACAGCTGATAATATCAACCGTGTCGTCGTTCTCAAAAACGTAGAGTTTGCTGCCGCTACTCCTGCCGCTAAATCTGCATTCACCGGCAAAGTTGGAGAAACCACAATCACTTTCTACAACAAATTCACTGTTGCATCTGCTGCCGCAGGTAAGTATTACGTTACAGGTGTCGTAGGTATCAACAACACAAACATGCAGATTAACCCGATTTCATTTGAGGCTGCTACAACTGACGCCATCGACTCAATCACGGCTGATGACGCAGCAGAGGCTGAGTATTACAATCTGCAGGGCGTGCGCGTAGCTGCTCCCGAGTCGGGTCTCTACATCGTCCGCCGCGGCAACAAAGTCACCAAAGAGTTAGTTAAATAAATCAGATTAACTCCCGTCATAAAATCGCCTTTCACGCAAGTGAAGGGCGATTTTTTTGTGGAGGGGCGATTTTTAATCGCCCGCTATCCTTTAAATGGACGATTACGAATCGTCCCCCCATAGGCGATTTTTAATCGCCCGCTATATTTAAATAGACGATTACGAATCGTCCTTCCATAGATTATTTATACCTTTGCTATACAATAATTCATACCATAGATTATGCCATTCCTTGATTATAATAGCGAAATACATGTTTATGAAACAGGAACGCTTCCACATTGGCATCAGGATGGTAAAATCCAGTTTGTTACCTTTAGACTCGCTGATTCTTTACCTCAAGAGAAGATAAAAGAATTGCAAAATATAAAAGACACATTTTATCGAACGCATACTCTCCCATGGGACGATAAGACGAAATTAGAATATTTCCGATTAATTGGTCCTATGGAAAACAAACTTTTAGACAATGGATATGGAGCCTGTGTTTTAAAAAACAAAGCTGTAAGGATTATTGTCTCTGAGACAATCGCATATTATGAAAATATTAGATATCAATCTTTGGCTTATGTTATAATGCCAAATCACGTACATTGGCTGCTAAAACTTTTTGATTCAAATAATCTAACAAAAATCATACAGTCTGTAAAGAGACAATCTGCCAAGGAGATAAACGCATTTTATAATCAATCAGGGACTGTGTGGATGAAAGAATATTTCGATAGAATTATAAGATCACACGAACATCTAATTCATTGCCTGAATTATATCAAAGATAATCCTAAATTTTTAAACTCAGACAAATATAGTCTGTATCTTTCTGAAGAGTTAGAGTGTTTATAATGAGCGATTTTTAAATATGGATGGGCGATCTTTAATCGCCCGCTGTCTTTAAATGGACGATTTAAAATCGTCCCTCCATGTTTAATACTTTCCTCGCGGGTGGTGGGAGAGGATTTCGTCGCGGAGGATGGTGCGGTCGAGATGGAGGTAGATTTCGGTGGTCTTGATGCTTTCGTGGCCGAGCATCTGCTGGATGGCGCGCAGATTGGCGCCGCCTTCGAGCAGGTGAGTCGCAAATGAATGGCGCAGCGTGTGGGGCGAGATGGTCTTGCGTATGCCGGCGGCTTCGGCGAGGCCGCGCACGATATAGAAGACCATGACGCGTGTCAGCGGACGTCCGCGGCGGCTGATGAAGATATAGTCCTCGCAGCCGGGCTTGACGTCGAGGGCGGCGCGGTCGTCGGTCCACTCGCGTATCTCGGCGGCGGCGACGGGCGAAACGGGGACGATACGCTCCTTGTCGCCTTTACCGCGCACGATGGCAAACTCGTGCTCGAAATCCACGTCGATGAACTTCAGCGTTATCAGCTCACTGACGCGGAGGCCGCAGCCATAGAGAGTCTCCATCATGGCGCGGTTGCGCCGTCCCTCGGGCTTGGAGAGGTCAATCGAGGCTATCATGGCATCTATCTCGTCGACCGAGAGCACGTCGGGCAGACGACGCCCGATGCGCGGAGCGTCAATAAGGAGGGTCGGGTCAACGTCGATGATACGCTCCAAGCGCAGATAACGGTACAGGGCTTTGACTCCCGAGAGGATGCGGGCGCGCGAGCGGGCGGCGATGCCGATGTCGGCGAGGTCAAAGATAAAGCCCTCGATACATTCGGTGTCGGCGTCGGTAATCTTACGGCCGATGCCGTCCAACCATTGCGACAGACGGTCATAGTCGGCCATATAAGCCTCGCGCGTGTTGTCGCTCAGGCCGCGTTCGAGCAGCAGATAGGCCATGTAACGGCCGCGCAGACCGTCGGCAGCAGCGGCTGTCACAGGCGGCCCTCCTCTATGGCGCATGCCACACGCTCGAGGATGGCGTCCTCGCGGTTTTTAGACGGGCGATAATCGCTCTTGAGACTCACTCCGAACAGTTTGCCGAATCCCTGCCAGAATGTGGCGCGAAACGAGCCGAGAAAGGCTTTTACGATGTCGTAGCTCGACTGATTGGTCTCGCGCTGTATGAGTTTGACGAGGACCTTGGCCTGACGCTTTGAAAATTTCTTAAGCACGGGCTTGTATTGCTCGAAAAGCGCCGACTCCATCTCCTTGAGATACTTCTCGCGCTCCTTTTTTGTGGCGAAAGTCTCGATGTATTCGTAGGTCTCGATGAGGGTTTCTGATATAAGCTTGGCATAGGGCAGCGTCAGGCGCACATCGCGCACGGTGCGCCAGTAGAACTGCTCCTCCTTTTTGTTCTTGAATTTGAGCTCGGGGAAAACCGTGATGCCGCGCAGTGCTATGACGAGCATAGAGTCGCCCTGCTCGTCGACGCGCCATGCGTAGCCGCGAACGGGGTTGAGCGTGGCCGAGCCGGGGTCTTCGAGCGTGCGCTCGCGAGCCGACGCAGGCAGTGCGAATGCGACGATGAGCGATAATATGACGGCGAGACGGGTCAAGAGGCGTGGTTTTTAAAGACTTATGATAATAAGATAACAAGCGGCCGGGGCCGTCGGCTCAAAATTTAACATCAAAATGCTGGCGCGGTAACTTGGGGTCGATCACAACAACGGCACGGCCACGCGGGTCGGCAAAGCTTTGACCGCAGGTGAGCGAGGCCGTGAGGGCGTCATAGCAGGCGCGTGCGCCGTCAAGAGCAAGGCAGGGGAAGACCCAGACTGCCGGTGTGACGCCGTCAGCTGACGGCGTAATGACCTCAGAGCCAATGTCGGTGACGATGACAAGGGGCGCACCGGCAGCCGCCGTGCGAAAACCGGTGTCGCGGCGGACGGCGCAGGCTATGGCGCGGATGACGCTGAGACCTTCACTGCCGGCCACAGCCACGGACTCAGGCTGAAAGCGGTTGATAATCCTGAAGATGAGGCGTATCAGCCGCGGGGTGAGCCACTGCGGGCCCTCACGCCGGCCAAGGGCCTCGAGCCGGTCATAGGCATAATAGGGACAGCGCTCGCGCAACGTCTCGGTGATAAACCGATAGGCGAAAGGCGAGTGGACGCCGAAGCCGCGGCCATGGCGCCAACACTGCCATCTTAGCGATTTGAGAGCAAGCCGCATCGTTTGATTTCGACAAATATGCCCGCAAGGAGCAACAGATAAATCAATGATACAGAGGCGTAAGCGACGGCCGAGGTGGTGTGTATCGACTCGGGGTCGAAGGTCATGGTCAGCTCGTGAGAGCCGGCGGGGAGGCGCACTGCGCGCAGCAGATAGTTTACGCGGCCCATCGCGACCGGCTCGCCGTCGACAGCGGCATGCCAGCCCCACGGGAAGTAGACCTCGGAGAAGACGGCGAGGCCGCCGGCAGCAGTGGAGACATGATATTTGAGCGTGTTGGGCGAGTAGGAGGTCAGCACGACAGTGTCGCCGGGAGCGGCCGAGGGCACGTTGTCGCCGAGAGCCTCACGGAAACGGCTGTCAGCGACGGCCGTGCGGCTGACGTCGATGCGGTCGAGGGCGGCCATCTCGGCGTCGGCGCCGTCGACGTAGACTATGGAGTCGACGAGCCAAGCGTTGCCGAGGGCATTGTCATTGCGGACGAGGCCGTCGCCGGTGATGATATAGCGCGCGTTGAGCATATCCAAGGTCTGGTAAAGATTGGCCAAATGCTCGGCGTCGGCACCCATCGAGCGGGCGACGCTGTCGTCGCGCAGCTCGGGGTAATAGCCGACAGAGCGCAACGGATTGAGACGGCGCTGTATGAGGTCTTCGTAGCGGTTGAGCTTGGCTGCGTGATAACCGCCTATCATCTTGTGATGGTAAGAGCGGCGCGCCTCGTCAAAGCCGGGTATATCCATCACACGGTATGACGCCGCAGTGTCGGCGAGTATAGCGCGGTCTATCTCGTCAGGCTCGAAGGCAAAGGGCGAAGCCTGTCCGGCAGTAGCGACGGCAAAACTCGAGTGTGAAACGTAACGTTTGTCGACACCGTAGAGGTCGACAAGCACGGTGGCAGCGATAAGCAGTGTGGCCGCCGGAGCCTTGAGAGAGCCTTTAAGAGTGAAATATATGAGCCCGGCACCGAGGCAGATGAAGAGCAGCGAACGCAGGGCGTCGGCACGTACAAGGCCGTAGCGCAGCGACTCGATGGCCGAGAGGGTGGCCGGATTGTTGATGGAGTATTCATAAAGAGCGGCATCGGTCTGCTCCTTGGTCATGGAGTAGGAGGCACACATGCGTGCGACCTGCTGCTGTATGTTTGACGAGACGGCATAGTCGCCCGAGGTGACGGCGTCGCCGAAGATAGACGGCCATGCCAAGATGACAAGACAAAGCATGACGCACACTCCGAACGACCACAGCAGCGGACGCCGGAAGACGCGCAGAGCATCTTCAGTCGTGAAAAGTTTCTTGAGCGCGAGAATCGCAAGGAGCGGCATGGCGAACTCGGCGATGACCAATATCGACTCGACGGCGCGGAACTTGTTGTAGAGCGGGAAGTGATAGATCATCAGGTCTGTCAGCGACTCGAAGTTGCGGCCGAGAGCAAGGAGCACCGACAGCAGCGTGACGATGAGTAGCGCCCATTTGACGGGTCCGCGCACGATAAAGCAGCCGAGGAGGAAGAGCGCGAAGATGAGCGCACCGACATAGACGGGGCCGTTTGTGCCCTCGGAGTCATTGAAATACTGGCTGAGGTAGGGTAGCAGCGAGCCGGCGGCGGTGCCCTGATACTGCGCGGCATCGGGGAGCTTGTCAAGACCGAGATAGTTCATCTGTCCGCCCTCGGGGCGCGCCGAAGCGCCTCCCTTAATATTGGGCACGAGCAGCGACAGAGACTCCGAGCGACCGTAGCTCCAGCCGACAATCTGCTCGCGCGGCATGCCGCCTGTGGGGCGGTCGGCGTTGACGTCGGCCTCGGCGCCGGCCGGGGTCAGCGGCGTCAGTTCTGACTGCGAGCGCTTTGTCTCCTTGGAGTATTCATATGTGTTGTAAAGCGACGGCAGGTTGGCGCCTAAGGCGAGCAGACCGCAGCCTACGGTGACACCCGTGGCAATCCACCAGCGGCGCATCTCGCGACGACGATATGCCGTCACAGCCATGGCAATGACCAACGAGAGCATCACGAAGAAGAAGTAGTAAGACATCTGCGGATGGTTGGCGTTAAGCTGCAGCATGGCAAAGAGCGAGAGGAGGGCGGCGCCGGTGACATAGCGGCCCCGGTAGACCATAATCAGGCCGGCGATGGTCGGGGGGATGTAGGCGAGGGTGACGAACTTCCAGATGTGTCCGGCGCCGATGATGATGACGAAGTAAGACGAGAAGCCCCACGCTATGGCGCCGAGAAGGCAGTAGTACCAGCGCAGCTTCATGGTGAACAGCAGTATCAGGAAGCCGAACATCATCATGAACAGCAGGTCGGAGGGCGACGGCAAGCCGAGGCCGTAGACCGAGGTGAGCCATGTGAAGAGGTCGTTAGACGGATAGCGCGGCGAAATCTGGAATGTCGGCATGCCTCCGAAGAGCGAGTTGGTCCACAGGGCTTTCTCGCCGGTGGCAGCCTCATAATCGGCGCCCTCACGTGAATTGGCCATGCCCTGCTCTATGTCGCCCTGACCGAGACTGTTGCCTTCGAAGTTATCGGGATAGAAGAATGCGAGCGAGATTACCGCCATAACGGCCACAGAGACAAAAAAGCCCCAAAACTGAGGATTTCTGACAATCTCGACAAGTTTTTTTCTCATAATATCGAGTGGATTTTTAGTTATTACATGACAAAGATACAAATAAAATAGCTATCATAGCCAAATCAGCTACAATAGCTATCATATATCGTTGCCGGGTGCCGGGCTCAGTCCTCCAAGCTGATGGGGATGACGCGGTCAATTGAGTTGTCCAATGAGATAAGAGTCTCTGTGCCCGTCACGCCGGGTATCATCTGTATCTTGTTGTTGAGCAAGTCCATAAGATGCTCGTTGTCACGTGCATAGAGCTTGATGAGCATGGTGTAGGGGCCTGTGGTGAAATGACACTCTACGACCTCGGGGATTTTCTCCAACTCCGGCACGACGTCGCGATACATGGCTCCGCGCTCAAGGTTAACACCGATATAAGTACATGTGGCAAAACCGAGTATCTTGGGGTTGACATTATAGCCCGAGCCTGTAATGACGTTGAGGTCAATCATGCGCTGTATGCGCTGATGAATAGCCGCGCGGGAGACACCGCACTCCATGGCTACGTCTTTAGAGGGTATGCGTGCGTTACGCATCACTATTTTAAGTATTTTGCGGTCAAGATTGTCGATTTTTTCCATTGTCGTGAAGTGTGTGCTATGTATTATGTAAAAACTACAATGGCACAAAATTAAACACAATCCGCGAGACATTCCAAGTAATTTGGTATTTTTTTAATTTATTTGCTAAAAGTTTATTGAATTTCATAACAAATTGCCAAACGGCCATCAACGCATCCGCTAAAAAATCACTTGCTTACAGTCCTAATTTTTCAAAATAACAAAATTTAGATTAACTTTGTAATCTTAGACATCATATACAAAAAACTATACCACATGACCCAAACCAACGACTTCGCCGAGAAATGCTACGGAGTGTTCGAGCAATCGACACGCGACTATCACGTCACAGACTGCGTCGACGCACCTGTCAAAAACCCGTATGCCGAAGGCACAATCGAAAACACACTATACGCCAAAAACTGGATTGACGCCGTGCAGTGGCATCTCGAAGACATCATACGCGACCCGGAGATTGACCCCGTCGAGGCCCTCGCCCTCAAACGCCGCATCGACCGCTCAAATCAGGACCGCACCGACCGCGTCGAGGATCTCGACACCTACTTCCGTCAGCTATATGCCGACGTCAAAGTCGCCGACGACGCCACCATCAACACCGAGAGCCCGGCGTGGGCCCTCGACCGTCTGTCGATACTCGCCCTCAAAATCTGGCACATGAAGGCCGAGACCGAGCGCACCGACGCCACCGACGCCCACCGCGCACGCTGCGCCGCCAAACTCGCCGTGCTCACCGAGCAGCGCGCCGACCTGACCACGGCCATCTCGCAGCTGCTCGCCGACATCGCCGCCGGCCGCAAATTCATGAAAGTCTACCGTCAGATGAAAATGTATAACGACGCCGACACCAACCCGGTGCTCTATGGCTCAAAACAGTAACAGGGCAGGCAACGACCGCGGACTGATCAACGTCGTCGTGGCGCGCTTCTCGGCGCTCGGCGACGTGGCTATGAGCGTACCCGTAATCTACAGCGCCTGCCGCTGCTATCCCGACGTGCGCTTTATCTTCGTGACGCGTCCGGCCATGACCGGCATCTTTGTCAACGCGCCCGAAAACCTGCGTCTCGTCGGCGCCGACGTGCGCAACGACTATGTCGGAGCCGCCGGCATCTACCGCCTCGTCAGAGAACTGACGGCCGAGTACCGCCCCGACTGTTTCATTGACCTCCACGACGTGCTGCGCACACGTCTGATGCGCATTTATTTCAAGTTGCGCGGTGTCAAGACTGTCGCGCTTAACAAAGGCCGCGCACACAAACGCGCCCTCACACGCCGCCACAACAAAGTGATGCTGCCGCTGATATCGTCGCGCGCACGCTACCGCGAGGCATTCTTCAGCGCCGGCATGCCGCTGAGCGAGAGGTTTCACGGAGGCCTTTACGGAGGCCATGGCGTCGCCCCGGCTGCCAATTTCGCCACAATCTGCGACCCAAAGCCGGACGGAGCAAAATGGATAGGCATCGCCCCGTTTGCAGCCCACACCGGCAAAATCTACCCCGTGGATATGATGGAAAAAGTCATAGCACAGATTGTCGACGAGCGCCCCGATGCCAAGATATTCTTTTTCGGCGGCGACGGCATAGAACAGCAGACCCTCGCAAGGTGGGCGACCGCCCTACCCGACGCTGTCTCATTGGCCGGCAAGCGCTACGGCTTCCCGGCCGAACTCGCCCTCATCAACCATCTCGACGTCATGCTGACGATGGATTCGGCCAACATGCATCTGGCGTCTATTGTCAGCACTCCGACCGTAAGCGTCTGGGGAGCCACCCACCCTTACTGCGGATTCAAAGGCTGGCACACAAATGACGACGACACCGTGCAGCTGCCCATGACATGCCGCCCGTGCTCGGTCTTCGGTAACAAGCCGTGTCGCCGCGGTGACTATCTGTGCCTGACGGCCATCCGTCCCGAGATGATAGCACGTAAAGTGCTCGAAAAAATACAATAGTACCCCCTACTCCATCCCGCCCATGTCTTCAGAAGACTTTGACATAAGAAACAGGGCCGAGTCTCCATCGGCCGCCGACCGCGAAATCGAGAAAGCCCTGCGTCCCGGCTCGTTCGAGTCGTTCAACGGTCAGGACAAAATCATCGAGAATCTGCATATCTTTGTCGAGGCAGCAAAAATGCGCGGCGAGGCCCTTGACCACATCCTCCTCTACGGCCCTCCGGGCCTCGGCAAGACCACGCTCGCCGGCATCGTGGCCAACGAACTCGGCGTGGGCATGAAGGTCACCTCCGGTCCAGTCTTGGACAAGCCCGGCGACCTCGCCGGCATCCTGACTTCGCTCGAGGAGAACGATGTGCTCTTTATCGACGAGATACACCGTCTCAGCCCCGTCGTCGAGGAGTATCTCTACTCGGCCATGGAGGACTACCGCATCGACATCATGATTGACAAAGGACCGGGCGCACGCAGCGTGCAGCTCAGCCTGAGTCCCTTCACCTTGGTCGGCGCCACCACACGCAGCGGACTGCTGACATCGCCGCTCAGGGCACGTTTCGGCATCAACTGTCACTTGGAATACTACGACCACGAGGTCCTGCGCCGCATCGTCAGCCGCTCGGCGTCGCTACTTGACGTCGGCATCTCGACCGAGGCCGCTTTGGAAATAGCCCTGCGCAGCCGCGGCACGCCCCGTATCGCTAACGCCCTGCTGCGCCGTGTGCGCGACTTCGCCCAAGTCAAGGGCAACGGCGCCATCGACCTCAACATCGCCCGCTACGCCTTGGAGGCACTCAATATTGACCGCTACGGCCTCGACGAAGTCGACAACAAACTGCTGACGACCATCATCACCAAGTTCAAGGGCGGCCCCGTAGGCCTGACCACCATAGCCACGGCCTTGGGCGAAGACCCCGGCACCATCGAGGAAGTCTACGAACCTTATCTCATCAAAGAGGGATTCATCAAGCGCACACCGCGCGGCCGTGAGGTCACCGATCTCGCGTGGCAGCATCTCGGCGTCTCACGCAACAGCAATCTCGGCGGTCTTTTTGACCCGGACCCAAAACACTAAGACATTATGAAAGAGCCATTACAGATTTTCTGCAAAAACCTCGGAGAATATATCACGGTCACCGGCGGCGAGACCGTAGGACAAATCGCACACCGTCTGGACGGACGCTTGGGTTTTGAGCCTATCTGCGCGCACGTCAACAACAAAAACGAGTCGCTCGACTTTGAGATATTCCATCCCAAGGCTGTCGAGTTCATGCCCGTGACCTCGCCGTCGGGCTCGAGAGTTTACGTGCGCTCGCTCTGCATGATGCTTTACCGCGCCATCGACCGCGTCTGCCCGGGCGCCAAGCTGCGCATCGAACACTCAATCTCGCGCGGCTACTACTGCCGTCTGACCGGCACTGATCGCCCTGTCGACAAGGACTTCGCCGACGTAATCAGCGCCGAAATGCGCCGCATGGTCGCACTCAATCTGCCGTTTGAGCTCCACGAGCGCCTCACCGGCGATGTAATCGCGCTCTTCCGTGAGCAGGGTCTCGACGACAAAGTCAACCTTTTAGAGACCACACGTTCGCTCTACACAAAATATTACACCTTAGACGGGCTCTCAGACAGCTATTACGGCGTGCTCGCCTCGTCGACCGGCTCACTCGGCGTCTTTGCACTCGAGCCTTATCACGAAGGCCTGCTACTGCTCCCCTTTGACCCGGCCGACATACTTAAGCCCTGCCTGCCCATAAAACAGGAAAAACTCTACCGTGCGTTCACCGATTATCTCGATTTCAACCATATCATAGGCGTCAGCAACGTCGGCGAACTCAACCGCGTAGTCGAACGCCGCAAGACAAACGACCTCATCAACGTGGCCGAGGCTCTGCATGAAAAAGCCATAGCCCGCATCAGCGACGAAATCACACGCCGTTACCACGAGGGCGGGGCACGCATCGTGCTGATAGCCGGCCCTTCGTCGTCAGGCAAGACCACTACGACCAAACGTCTCGCCGTGCAGCTGATGACCAATCTGCTCAAGCCGCAGATGATATCGCTTGACGACTATTTCGTCAATCGCGAGCACACACCGCGCGACGCCGACGGCGACTATGACTACGAATCGCTCTATGCGCTCGACCTCGAGCAGTTCAACAACGACCTCAACGCCATACTGCGCGGCGAGGAGGTCGAACTGCCAAGCTATAATTTTGAAACCGGTACACGTCAGTACAAGGGCCACAAAGTGAAATTGGACGAAGGCTCCGTGCTGCTCATCGAGGGCATACACGGCCTCAACCCCGAACTCACCGCCCAGATTGCGCCCGAGATGAAGTTTATGATTTATGTCTCGGCGCTGACGACACTGTCGATTGACGACCACAACTGGGTGCCTACGACCGACAACCGTCTGCTGCGACGCATCATACGCGATGCAAAATACCGCGGCACCAAGCCGGAGGAGACCATTCGCCGCTGGCCGAGCGTGCGGCGAGGGGAGGAGCGCTGGATTTTTCCGTATCAGGAGAACGCCGACGCCATGTTCAATTCGTCACTTATCTTCGAGTTAGGCGTGATGAAAGACTATGGCGACGAACTCCTTCGCCGTGTGCCCAACGACGTGCCGGAGTATGCCGAGGCTTACCGTCTGCGCAAGTTCCTGAGCTACTTCCTGCCCATCGGCGCAAACCTGATACCGCCCACCAGTCTGTTGCGCGAGTTTTTGGGTGGATCGTCGTTCAAATATTGAACTATCGTGGGGGTCGTCCCATTATAATATCATGATGAAACGTCTGATTATAATGATATTTGCTTCCGTATGCCTTACGGTCGCCGCACGCGGCACGTATGAGACTACGGCACTCAAGGCCGCACGCTTTTTCGAGGCGCGCGAATGGGCGAGCGCACAGGCGCTGTACGGTCTTATGCTCGACGAACGACCCGACGCCGACAGCATTTATGTCAACGCTATTGTAGCCTCCGGCATGCTCGGTGACAGCATCGCCTCGTCACACTTTCTCAGCACAGCCATGGGCGCCGGTCTGAGTTTTGACAAACTTATGGCCGGCATACGCTCCGTATCGTTTGAAGTCGGCGCTCCCGAGGTCTACGAAGACTTCCTGCTGCGCTCCCAGCGCGACTGTCCGTGGCTGAGCCGCGCCATAGACAGCGAACTCTTGGATTATTACCTTTTCCGCGACAACGGTCGGCAGAGCATCGTTTACGCACGCAAAATGCTCGCCGGACTGCCCGACTCGAGACTATATCTCGGCAAACTCGCTCAGGGATATGTGCTTGCAGCCGATTATGCTTCGGCCGTAAAACTCTGGCAAGAAATGCTTGCCCTCGATCCTGACGACTATGACACTCTCATAGACATCGGCAACTACATGGCCATCACCGGCGAACATAAAATAGCCGAAGAGTACCTCAGCCATGCCTACTCGCTGCACCCGACACCCCACGTTGCCTCGGTGATAGCCTCGCTTGCCGCTGAGCGAAAAAATAAGTAACTTTGTGACCGCTAAACGTCAACAGCCACAGAGATGATAAAGAATCTGCTATTTGACCTCGGCGGCGTAATTATGGATATCCGCCGACAGGACTGCATCGAAGCATACCGCCGCCTCGGCATGCGCGAGCCCGAGCGCTTTTTCGGCGAATACAGCCAGCAAGGGCCGTTCAAACTTTTAGAGGAGGGCAAAATGAGTGTCGATGAGTTTCACACGGTCATGCGCGCCGAATTTGACAGCACAGTAACTGACGCCGAAATCGACGCGGCGTTCTGCGCTTTTCTGACGGGCATCCCGGTGCATCGATTAGAGGCGCTGCGCGAGCTGCGCAAACGATATGGAATCTATCTGCTGAGCAACACAAACGAGATAATGTGGCAGTCGAAAATCGCCGACGAGTTCCGCAAGGAGGGACGCGAACGTGAAGACTACTTCGACGGCATCGTCACCTCATTCGAGGCTAAAGCCCTCAAGCCCGACGCCCGCATATTTGACTACGCGTGCCACAAGCTTGGCATCCGCCCCGACGAGACGCTGTTTGTCGATGACTCACAGAGCAATTTAGACGCCGCGGCAGCCTTAGGATTCAAGACTTTACTCGCGACACCCGGAAGCGAGTTCCCCGAAGCCATAGCCGCACTCGGCCTTTAATCCATGACTGAGACAGAGGCAACTACCGGCATGTTTGACGGCGTGCACCGCGGCCACCGCGACCTGATTGCCGCCCTGACAGCACGCGCCGCCGAGACAGGGCGACGTCCGATAGTCTTTACCTTTGACCGCCATCCGCTCGAACTCATCCGCCCCGAGTCAGCCCCGCGGCTGCTTATGCCCGTCGACCGACACGTAGAAACTATTCGTGCTTTGGGGGTCGACGATGTCCGTGTCATACACTTTGACGAGACTATGCGCGCGCTCGATGCCGCATCCTTCATTAATCTATTGCACACACGCCACAATGTGACGGAAATCGTGATGGGTTTCAACCACCGTTTCGGCTCAGACCGCCTGACAGACCGCGACGATTACCGACGTGCGGCTGCGAGCAGCGGCGTGTCACTCGTCTTCCCTCCCGAATACCGGCTGGCTGACGGCTCGCCGGTCAGTTCGTCAATAGTGCGCGAAGCACTTGCCTGCGGTGATGCAGCCCGCGCCTCCGAACTTTTGGGACGCCCTTACCGCATCGAGGGGACAGTTGTCCACGGACAGAAAATAGGCCGCACAATCGGATTTCCGACAGCCAACATCAAGCCGCGCGAGCCGCGACAACTTGTGCCGCTTAACGGAGTTTATGCCGCCGATGTCACTGTCGACGGCGCCACGCGTCGCGCGATGCTCAACATCGGTCGACGCCCGACAGTCGGCGATGAAGGCCCGGTAAGCATCGAAGCAAACATAATCGGCTTTGACGGCGACCTTTACGGCCGCAACGTCGCTGTGGATTTCGTAGCCCGTCTTCGCGACGAGCGCCGCTTTGACTCATTAGACGAGCTCGCCGCCCAACTCGCCGCCGACCGCACCGCCGCAATAAAAGCCTGAAATAGCTAAATCAGCTATCTTAGCTATGATAGCTACCCATAAGCGAGGGGCCTCCCGACGCGATGCGTCAGGAGGCCCCTCGTGTTTACGGATAATTTATTACTTTTTCTTCGGGTAACGAATGAGGAGCACTTCGGTCGGGAAGTGGTCTGAGTAACCGTTGAGATAAGAGCCCGAGGCAAATGTGCGTTTGGGATAACCCTGACGGTTGCCCTCGGTGTCGATAAGGAAGTCTCGGTTGAGCACATCGGCGCGGTAGAAGTGCCAACGGTCACGCGGAGCGTTGGCGAGATTGCCCGAGAGGATAATCTGGTCGAAGAGATTCCACTGGCTCTTGTAGGCGAGGGTGCCGATGCCCTCGTCAAGCTTGCGCCACCACGGGTTGAAGAAGCCGTGAGCGTCGACATCATCACGGTCGCGCTTGGCGCCCAAGACTTTGGCACATGATTTATCCATCGGGTCGTCATTGAGGTCACCCATGATGATTACGCCTATGTTGGGGTCGACGCGCCAGAGCGAGTCGGCGATAGACTTTGAGAGAGCTGCGGCAGCCTCACGGTTGGGCGACGACTGCTCCTGACCTCCGAGACGCGAGGGCCAGTGATTGACAATCACTGCTATGCGCTCGCCGCCGAGGGTGCCGACGACACACATCTGGTCGCGGGTGCGGAAACTGACGGCCGTCAGACGATGGTTTGTGACGTTCTCAAGCTTGAACATGCGCGGGTTGTAGAGCAGACCGACATCGACACCGCGTGCATCGGGCGAGTCATGATGAACGACCTGAAGATTCCATGCGCGTATGGCCGGATTAGCCACGAGGTCTTCGAGCACGCTGCGGTTTTCGATTTCACTCACGCCGATAATAGCCGGACCCATTGGAGTCGTGGGCGTGGTGAACTGTGAGATAGCATAGGCCAGATTGTTGATTTTATTCCAATATTTGCGTCCGTCCCACTTGCGCTGGCCGCCGGGAGTGAACTCCTCGTCACGCCCCTCGGGATTATTGGGGATAGTGTCAAAAAGGTTCTCGAGATTATAGAAAGCGATACCTGCCACACGGGGACGCTCTTTAGGCTCGGCAGCGAAAGATGTCGCAAAAATGCCGGCGATGAAGGAAAGAAGTAAAAGACGTTTAATCATGGTCTGTAAAATGTAATTTATGCCGTAAAGATATATAAATTTTGAAAACCCTCCAACACAGACTCCCGATTTGGGGAAAATGTAGGATAAATCATATGTCTGCGCATTAAAAAATCGTCTAAAACAACATTTTTTGAAGAATATTATCTAACTTTGACAGCTATTGTCTAAAATAGCGTCCATACCGCGACTAACACAAAAATATCAAACATAATAACTTAACCAAAACAATTTCTCTATGAGACTAAAACTGTTTCTGATTGCCTTGCTTACGGCTATAATGCCGATGGCAGCACAATCTGCGGTGATAGTCGGCAAAGTCGTCGACTCGACGTCCGGCTCACCGGTTTCGGGTGCTACAGTCGCAATCCGCGATAAAGGCCTCGCAGCTTCAACTAATTTCAACGGAGATTTCCGCCTTGAAGGACCGCAAACAGGCAACACCTATCTGACTGTCAGCAAAGACGGATATACAAGCCTCGGCCTCGATATCACCGTAGGCACAGGCAAGACCGACCTTGGCGAATTGCGCCTCGAGCCTGTGGCAAGCGCAGACGAAGACTTCTTCGGCGACAACTATGACCTGATGCTTGACGAAGCCTCCATCGAGGATGAGGAAGGCCAGAGCCAGAGTGTGGCCGCGCTGACAGGCGCCAATGACAATATATATTATTCGACGGCGTCTTATAATTTCTCGCCGATGTATTTCCGCTACCGCGGTTACGACAGCGAGTATCAGACGGTCTATCTCAACGGCATGAAGTTTAACGACGTCATCCGCGGCCGTTTCAACTTCTCGTCACTCCTCGGCATGACATCACGCGCCTTCCGCAACAAGACCACAAACGTGGGTATGGACGCCGCCAACTACGGTTTCGGCTCAATCGGCGGCTCGGTCAACTACAACACCATCGCTGACCTCTATGCTCCCGGCTTCAACGGCTCGGTTGCTTATACCAACTCCAACTACATGCTGCGCGCCATGGCGACTTACTCGACAAGCGTCAACAAGCACGGCTGGGCTTTCACGGTCAGCGGTATCGGCCGCTATGCCAAAGAAGGCATCATGGAGGGTACGTTCTATAACTCGGGCGGTCTGTTCCTGACCGTCGAGAAAGTGCTCGACCGCAACAACTCTCTGACTCTTACAGCCTTCGGCGGTCCGACACAGCGCGCCACCGGTCAGGCCACCTATCAGGAGGCATATGACCTAGCCGGCTCAAACCTCTACAACCCCGCATGGGGCTGGCAGGACGGCAAGAAACGTTCGTCGCGCATCACAGAGACATTCGATCCCACGGTGATGCTCAACTGGCTCCACAAAAAAGACAACACCACAATCAACACTGCCGCCGCCGTGCGCTGGGTACACTACAACCGCACAGCCCTGCAGTATTACAAGGCCAACGACCCCAACCCGACATACTACCGCTACCTCCCCTCTTACTACAAAGACGACGAAGAGCAGTTTAACCTCTACACTCAGGGCTGGCTTGACGGCTCGCTCCGTCAGATTCGTTGGGACGAGCTCTATCAGTGCAACTACCTCAACAACATCCAGAACGAGACTCTCCCCGAGGCCGACAAGAAAGGCTCGAGCTATATCATGGAGAATCGCATCAACAATCAGTTCAACACGATTTTCAGCTCATATATCAATACGCGTCTGACCGACATCCTCTCGCTGCAGGGCGGTGTTTCGTTCAACTACACCAAGAGCTCAAACTACAAGACCGTCCGCGACCTCATGGGCGGCCAGTTCTGGCTTGATGTCGACCCCTTCAGCGACCGTGACTACACCGTCGCACCTGACAACCTGCAGAACGACCTTGACCACCCCAACCGCCGCGTGGGCAAAGACGACCGCTTCGGCTACGACTATGACATTTACGCCATTCAGGCTGACGCATGGCTGCAGAACGTCATCAACCTCCCTCACTGGGATGTCAACTACGGCCTGCAGATGAGCTACACCCAGTACTACCGCGACGGCCACATGCGCAACGGCCGTGCTCCCAACAACTCTTTAGGCAAATCCAAAACGCTGCACTTTGACAACGCAGCCCTCAAAGCCGGCGCAACCTATAAACTCAACGGCCGCAACTACTTCACCGCTCACATCGAGTACGGCACACGTGCTCCGCTCTTCGACAACGTCTTCGTCGCTCCCCGTGTCAAGAACACGACCGTCAAAGATCCCGTCAGCGAGCGTGATTTCTCGGCAGACCTCGGCTACACATGGAACTACCGTCGCTTCCGCGGCACCCTGACCGGTTTCTACACCCAGATGGACAACGCCCTCGAGCGCAACGGCTTCTATGACGAGCAGTATCAGACCTACGCCACCTTCATGCTGCAGGACGTCAAACGCGTCTACAAAGGCATCGAGCTCGGCATGGCCTATAAGATTACTCCTTCTATCACCGCCACATTCGCCGGCACAATCTCAAAATTCCAGTACAAAAACAACCCGCAGGGCACACGCACATTCGAGAACGGTCTCTATCCCGACTCGACTCGCACTGTCTATCTCAAGAACTACTACTTGGGCTCGACTCCCCAATCACAGTTTAACGTAGGCATCGACTGGGCAGCCCCGCGCAACTGGTTCTTCAACATCAACGGCACATGGCAGGGCGACGCCTATGTAAATCTCGCTCCGGCCTACCATCAGACAATGCCCCATCTTTGGGAGCAGTTCGGCGACGACGAGCAGCAGCTGCAGGCAAAAATCGAGGAACTCAGCACACAGGACAAAATCAAGAACGCCTTCACGCTCAACCTCTCTATCGGCAAACTGATTTATATCAACCGTAAGATATCGCTCAACATCAACGTAAATCTCAACAACATTCTCAATAACGAAAATGTTGTCACATACGCATACCAGCAAGGCCGTGTCGACACCAAGAACTATGACCGCAACGCCTTCCCCAACCGTCTGAGCTACGCGCAGGGATTCCGCGCCTTCGTCAATGTAGGTGTAAGATTCTGATACAGCGAGCGACAAATGATTCCCAAACATCAACATTAAATTAGAATCAATGAAAACAAACACATTATTATATATAGGCGCTCTCGCCCTCGCAGCCTCCGTTGCTACAGGCTGCGACGATGACTTCGCCCGTCCGCCGATGGTATACCCCGTCTCTGACTGGCAGGCCAACATGACGATTGAGGATTTCAAGAAAACATACTGGAGCACGGTCGAAGGGACCGCACAGACCGTCGGACTCGACGCTAACGGCGACTCTATAATAATCAAGGGACGTGTCTGCTCGTCTGACGCTTCAAGCAACATCTTCAAGACCCTTTACATACAGGGCGAGACAGAGGCCATCGCCATCTCTCTCGACTTCTATGACATCTACGAGTCTTACAAATACGGTCAGGAGGTCTATGTCAACGTCACCGGCATGACAATCGGCGGCTACAACGGCCTGATGCAGCTCGGCAAAGGCACAGACGATCGCGGACGTGTGGCACGCGCTCCCGAGGCATTCTTCTCGGAGCACGCTCAGGCCGACGGCCTGCCCTCTCCGGCCAAGGTCGACACCACGACCACCACTCTGTCGGTCATAAACGCAGCCAAGTCGACCCCCGAAGGTCTCGAGCTATGGCAGGGCCGTCTCGTCAGATTTGACGGTCTGCGCTTTGAGGACGCCGGCAAAGGCTTCACCGCCAACAACACCACCACCGACCGCTATGCAGTCGACGCCGACGGCAACCGCATCAACGTGCGCAACAGTTCTTATGCCGACTTCAAGGATGAACTGTTGCCCTACGGCACAGGCTCCGTCACCGGCATCCTGAGCTACTACGGCTCCAACTGGCAGCTGCTGCTCAACGACGCTGCCGGTCTGAGCGACTTTAATGGTGTCGCATCTCCTGTATTCTCACCCGAGGGCGGCATAGTAGAGGAGGGTACCACGGTCACCATCAGCTGCCCGACCGAAGACGCCACAATCTATTACACGGTTGACGGAACAGAACCGACCGTTTCATCGACACAGTACAGCCAGCCCGTCACAGTCAATGCCGACATGACAATCAAGGCTATCGCAGCCAAAGAAGGCATGGTTACCAGCCCGGTAGTCACAGCTGTCTACACAATCGGCACACCCATCGTCTCGGGTGACGGCACCGAAGCCTCGCCCTTCTCTGCATCTCACGTCGCAGGCATGACTACCGAGAAAGACGTTGTCGCCGCAGCCGGCGTCTGGGTAAAAGGCTACATCGTAGGCTCGATGCCCGGCACCAACACCTTCCTTGAGAACACCATTTTCGGCCCCAATGCCGAGGTTGCTTCCAACATCGTCGTTGCTGACTCGCCCACAGAGACAGACCCCTCAAAGTGCATGCCCGTGCAGCTCGTCAGCGGCTCTGCAGCACGCACAGCCCTCAACCTCAAAGACCACCCCGAAAACATCGGAGCCGAAGTTGTGCTTAAAGGCGATATAACCAAATATTGCGGCGCATCCGGTCTCAAACAGACCTCTGAGTACAAACTCAACGGCGAAGGACCCGACGTGCCGACTCCGAGCGGCGAGACCATGTTCGAGGAGACTTTCGGCTCGTCACAGGGACAGTTCACTTTCGAGAACTCCGACCTTACAGCCGGACTCGAGTACATCTGGTCATATGACTCAAAATATAAATGCGCAAAAGCTTCTACCTTTAAGGACAACGTCAATCAGAAGGGCACCGCTTGGATGATCTCGCCCGTAATCGATCTCACAGGACGCACAGGCGTCGAACTGTCGTTTGAGCAGGCATTCAGCAAACACTTCGGTGACGGCGAGGATGCAAAACCCGTAGCCGACAAAATCTGCACCGTCTGGGCACGCGTCGATGGAGGCGAGTGGGAGCAGATTACCGGTTACAAATATCCTGACTTCCCTTGGAGCTTTAACTTCGCTTCGACCGGAGCTATCAGCCTGAGCAAATACGAGGGCAAAAAGATACAGGTCGGATTCGAATACAGCGTAGCCGCTGCCGGCGACAAGTCAGGCACATGGGAAATCAAAAACTTCCGTGTCAGCGCCAAATAAAAAGGCAAAGCATCAAAATTAAGCATTAAAACAAGCTAAATCACAACATATGAACTCATTAAAATCATATATCATCGCGTTAGCGGCTCTCACATCTCTGTCGGCCGGACTGACCGCATGTCAGGATGACTTTGATGCTCCCTCGGTCGAGACACCGGTGGCCACGATACAGGCCAACACCACCATCGCCGAGCTCAAAGCTCTTTTCTGGGACGACGCGACCAATTATGCAAAAAAAATCCCCGCAAAGGAAAACGGCGAACACTACGTCATCGCCGGACGTGTAATCTCCTCTGACGAGGGCGGCAACGTTTTCAAAAGCATAACCATCCAAGACGCCACAGGCGCCATGGCTTTCTCGGTCAACAGCTATAACCTCTATCTCAAATACCGTCGCGGACAGGAGATTGTCATCGACGTCACCGACATGAACATCGGCAAATATGCCGGTCTGCAGCAGTTCGGCACACCGTCATGGTATGAAAACGGCAACACATGGCAGGTCGGCTTCATGGCCCCCGAGGTTTTCGCACAGCATCTGCAGCTCAACGGTCTGCCCGAACTCGCCGCACTTGACACTATCACCGTCAACTCGATGGACGTCTTCTCGACATCGCCCGAGGGTCTGCGCAAATGGCAGAGCCAGCTCGTCAGAATCAACAACGTGCACTTTCAGGACGGCGGCACAGCCACATTCTCGGCTTACAAAAGCAACAGCAACGACGATGTAAACCGTACACTCTTAGACTCAAAGAACAACTCTATCATCGTCCGCACCAGCGGCTACGCCAACTTCTGGAACAAGAAACTGCCCGAAGGCAACGGCGACATCGTCGGCCTGCTCAGCTTCTACCAGTCGCTCAACGGCTCGTCTAACTGGCAGCTCATACTCCTCGACTACGAGGGTTGTATGAACTTCGGCAACCCGACCATCGCTCCCGGCACCGAGGACAAACCCTACAGTGTCGAAGAGGCCATCGCCATCGAGGCCGCCGGCGACACCGAGCGTGCATGGGTAAGCGGCTATATCGTGGGCTCTGTCGACCCCGACGCAGACGCTGTCACATCAAACAGCAATGTCATCTGGAGCGCGCAGACAATCTCGCCCTACACTCTCGTAATCGGTCAGACTGCCGAGACCAAAGACATCAACTCGGCCGTCGTCATCCAGCTCCCCGCCGACTCCAAGCTCCGCGAAGTAGGCAACCTGCGTGACAATCCCGCCAACTATGGCAAAAAAATCACCGTCTACGGCGAACTCGCCAAAGTGATGGGCACATTCGGCGTGGCCGGCAACACGGGCACACCGTCAGAGTTCAAAATCGAAGGCGTCGAGATTTCAGACGGCTCCGTACCCACCGGCGACGGAACACAGGCAAGCCCCTTCAACGCCTCACAGGTTATCGCCCTCAACCCGAGCAGCACCACAGCCGCAGTGGCCGGCGGAGAGAATGTATGGGTCAAAGGCTACATCGTAGGCTGGATGCCAACCACCGATACTTATCTGAGCAACACTGTCTTCAACGGTCAGTCTGAGACATACTCCAACATCGTCATCGCATCGACCCCCACCGAGACAGACTACACCAAGTGTATCCCCGTCCAGCTCGTCAGCGGCTCTGCCCTCCGCGCTGCCGTCAACCTCAAGGACAACCCCGGCAACTACGGCAAACTCCTCTCGATTAAAGGCTCTGTAATGAAATATTGCGGCGCTCCCGGCCTCAAGAGCACAACCGAGTATGAACTCGAAGGCGGCGGCGACACCCCCGTCGTGCCCCCGACGACAGACCCCGTAAGCTCAATCGACCAGAACTTTGACGCATCGTCAGAGATACCCGCAGGATGGACACAGGTGCAGGCTGCCGGCAACAAGGCGTGGTATGTGCCTACGTTCAATAACAACAATTACGCCGCCATGACCGGCTACAAGGGCACGGCTCCCTTTGACCAGTGGCTCGTGACACCGCCCGTCGACATGAGCAAAGTCACCGAGAAAAAACTCACATTCGACACTCAGGTCAACGGCTACGGCTCAACGACCACTAAACTTGAAGTCTACGTGATGACCGCTGCCCAGCCCGCAGCCGGCGACACCAAACTCAACCCGACATTGGCAGTCGCTCCCGCCGCCGACCCCTCGACCGGCAAGACTTCATACTCAAGCTGGGTTAACTCGGGCAGCATCGATCTGAGCGCTTACAGCGGCATAATCTATATCGGTTTCCGCTATGTGGCTTCAGAGGATGCCAACTACGCCACATGGTGTGTCGACAACGTCAAATTAGGCGTCACGGGCGGAACGACTCCCGACACACCCGACACCCCCGTCACACCTTCGGGCGAATACAAAGGCGACTTCAACACATTTAACTCCGGTAAAGCCGTCGCATCGCCTTATGCCACCTACACTAACGCCACCGGCTGGACCGCCGACTGGTCAATCGTGCTCGGCGGCTCTGACAGCGGCGACAAATCGCCTAACTTCGCCTTCATCGGCTCGCCCGAAACACTCGCCCCGACCCTTAACGGCAACACCGGCAAAGTCGGCAAACTCACCTCGCCCACTCTCACCGGAGGCATCAAGACGCTGACATTCAAATACGGCTTCGCCTTCAACGAGACAAAATGCTCGTTCACAGTCAAGGTGCTTCAGGGCGGCAATGTGGTCAAAGAAGACACCGTCACTCTCGAATCAATCGAGAAGCTCAAGGCCTATGACTACTCGTTAGCCGTAAATGTCACCGGCGACTTCAAAATCGAAATCGTCAACAACTGCCTGAGCGCATCTACAAGCAATAAAGACCGCGTGTCAATCTGGAATCTCACTTGGACAAACTGATACGCTGAATAAGCGTCGATAAATGATATCGGCCGCTGCCCGTGCCACCAAAGTCACACGGCAGCGGCTGATTTTTTTTGAGATAGTCATGTTTTTAGCTAATTTTGCGCAAAGACCATAAAAAACAACTCAAAATACAGTCAGCCATGACTTATAAATATGATTATTTGGTTATCGGCTCAGGCATCGCAGGCATGAGTTTCGCCCTCAAGACAGCCGGCAACGGCCGACGGGTAGCTTTAGTCTGCAAAACCACTCTCGACGAAGCCAACACAGCATTGGCACAGGGAGGCGTAGCCTCAGTGACAAATCTCGAGGTCGACGACTTCGACAAACACATCCACGACACAATGGTGGCCGGCGACTGGCTCAGCGACCCCGAGGCCGTCGAGATGGTCGTCAAAGGCGCTCCGGCACAGATTAAACAATTATTAGAGTGGGGCGTCGACTTCGACCGCAGCGCCGACGGCAAGAGTTTCGACCTGCACCGCGAGGGCGGCCACAGCGAGTTCCGCATCCTTCACCACGCCGACAACACCGGCTACGAGATCCAGCAGAGCCTTATCGCCGCTGTCCGTGCCAATCCCGACATCGACGTCTTCGAGGGCCGTTTCGCCATCGAGATTATCACCCAGCACCATCTCGGCAAAATAGTCACACGCCGCACACCCGACATCACATGCTACGGCGCCTATATCCTCAATCCCGAGACAGGCAAGGTCGACACATTCCTCTCAAAGATAACAGTTATGGCCACAGGCGGTGTCGGCGCTGTCTATCAGACCACTACCAACCCCCTCGTGGCCACGGGCGACGGCATAGCCATGGTCTACCGCGCCAAAGGCACCGTCAAAGACATGGAGTTCATCCAGTTTCACCCGACGGCCCTCTATCATCCCGGCGACCGCCCGTCCTTCCTCATCACCGAGGCCATGCGCGGCTACGGCGCCGTGCTGCGCAATCTGCGCGGCGAGGAGTTCATGCATAAATATGACCCGCGTCTGTCATTAGCTCCGCGTGACATCGTGGCCCGCGCCATCGACAGCGAGATGAAACTCTACGGCGACGACCACGTCTACTTGGATGTCACCCATAAAGACCCCGAGGAGACAAAACATCATTTCCCCAATATCTATAAGAAATGTCTCTCGCTCGGCATAGACATCACCAAAGACTATATACCCGTGGCTCCCGCGGCACACTATCTCTGCGGCGGCATAAAGGTCGACCGTAACGGAGAGTCGTCAATCAAGCGCCTCTACGCCCTCGGCGAGTGTTCGTGCACGGGGCTCCACGGAGGCAACCGCCTCGCGTCAAATTCGCTTATCGAGGCCGTGGTCTATGCCGACGCAGCAGCGCGCCACGCGCAGTCAGAGATCGGTCACCTGACCGTCCGCGACGATGTGCCCGACTGGAACGACGATGGTACGCGCCATCCCGAGGAAATGGTGCTCATCACACAGAGCATCAAGGAGGTCAACCAGATTATGGGCACCTACGTGGGCATCGTACGCTCCAACCTGCGCTTGGACCGCGCATGGAACCGTCTTGACATACTCTACGAGGAGACCGAGCGTCTGTTCAAGTGCTCCAAGGCCTCGCGCGAGATTTGCGAGTTGCGCAACATCATCAACGTAGGCTACCTGATAATGCGTCAGGCCAAAGAACGCAAAGAGTCACGCGGACTCCATTATACACTCGATTATCCCCCCAAAAAATAATTTTACAACGATGAAAGTAATAGATTTTGCCGAACAACCGTCATTGGTGAGTCAATATATGTCGGAGATGCGTGACATCGCCGTGCAGAAAGACCCGATGCGTTTCCGCCGCAACCTTGAGCGTGTCGGAGAAATCATGGCATATGAGATAAGCAAAACACTGCGCTACGCAAATGTCGAGGTGCAGACACCCTTAGACAAGGCCATTTGCCATAAAATCGACGAGAAAATCGTGCTTGCGACGATTTTCCGTGCCGGTCTGCCTTTCCATCAGGGCTTTCTCAAGTATTTCGACTATGCCGAGAATGCCTTTGTGTCGGCTTATCGCAAATACAAAGAAAAAGAAAACTTCGACGTCTGCATCGAGTATCTTGCGTCTCCGTCAATCGAAGGCAAGACACTGATACTCTGTGACCCTATGCTCGCTACCGGTGCCTCGATGGAACTGAGCTACCGTGCGCTGCTCACCAAAGGCAATCCGGCCCGCATACACATAGCCTCGGTCATCGCCTCACGCAAAGCCATAGATTACCTCAAATCAGTGCTTCCGGCAGAAAAAACGACTTTGTGGATGGGCGTCATAGATGACGAAATAAACTCTCACAGCTATATTGTGCCCGGTCTCGGCGACGCCGGAGACCTTGCATTCGGCATCAAAGAATAACGTCAGGTGGCAGGTATCGGCAGTCTCGCAAAAGACACGGCCGTCTACGGCATCAGCTCGATAGTCGGGCGCTTTCTCAATTGGTGTCTCGTGCCGCTTTATACCATCATGTTCCCCCCTGAGGAATATGGTGTGGTGACCTATGTCTACTCCGTCGTGGCACTCGCGCTGATTATACTGACCTACGGCATGGAAACGGGATTCTTCCGTTTCGCCAACCACGACAAATGGAAGGACCCGATGACCGTCTACTCGACGTCGCTCATTTCGTTGGCGACTACGTCGACACTGTTTGTTGCAGCCGTGGCTTGTTTCCTCGGGCCGGTGACACACGCCATGGAGTGCGAGGGACACAGCTCATACGTCATGATGATGGCGGTCTGTGTGGCCATCGACGCCTTTCTGGCCATCCCCTACAGCTATCTGCGCTACCGCAAGCGCCCGATGCGATTCGCCACGCTGCGTCTGATCAACATCGGCATCAATATCGGACTAAACCTCTTCTTCATCCTGCTCTGTCCCAAGTTGCAGCAGTGGTGTCCGGAGGCGGTGTCGTGGTTTTATCGTCCCGACTTCGGCATCGGATATATATTCCTTTCAAACCTCATAGCCTCCGTCATCAATCTGGTGTTGATGGTGCCCGAGTTGCGCGGATTCAGATGGCGCTTTGACCGTCGTCTGCTCCGCGAGATGCTTGTCTATTCGGCGCCGCTGCTGGTTTTGGGCGTGGCCGGCGTAATGAATCAGACCATTGACAAACTGCTCTATCCGTCGTTAGTAGCCGATCAGGCCGAGGCCATGACAGGCGTGGGCATCTACGGCGCCAACTACAAAGTGGCGATTGTGATGGTTATGTTCATACAGGCATTCAGATTTGCCTACGAGCCTTTTATCTTTTCGCAGGCCAAGGAGCAGGGCGCGTCTAAGCTCAAGGCATATTCTGACGCCATGAAATACTTCGTGCTCTTCGCGCTGATGCTTTTCATGGGAGTGATGTTCTATCTTGACATACTCAAGTACTTCATTGCTCCGTCATATTTCAGCGGCCTCAAAGTCGTGCCCGTCATCATGATGGCCGAGCTCTTCTTCGGCATCTTTTATAATCTGTCGTTGTGGTACAAGCTCACTGACCGCACGATATGGGGCATGTGGTTCTCGCTCTTCGGCCTCGCCGTCACAGTGACACTCAACGTCATCCTCGTGCCGCGCATCGGCTACATGGGCTGCGCTTTCGCCGCCCTGTGCAGCTACGGACTGATGATGATTGCGAGCTACATCATCGGGCGCCGCAAATATCCGATAAACTATCAGACGGGGCGTATCGCGAGTTATTTCGCCATCGCTGCCGTGTGCTATGTAATCGGCATGTACTGTCTGCCTGACAGCCGGCCGGTCGAGTACATAGTCAGATTCCTTATCCTGTCATTCTTCGCATGGATTGTAATCCGTCGCGAAAACATATTGCTAAGACCTTTTCTCAAAAAATTTCTCGGACGATGAAAGTAGCCATAGTCTCCCACAGCGACATTACCGGCGGCGCTGCAATCGCCTCTCTGCGGCTTGCCGAATCACTGATAGCCGCCGGAGTCGACGCACGCCTCGTGGTCAACCGCCGCAGCCGCGTCAACGAAGACAAAGACTATATCGTGCAGGCCGGCGACAACCTTCGGGCACGGGCCTGTTTCTTATACGAACACGCCAATATTTTCGCCTCAAACGGTTTCAGCCGCGAGAATCTCTTCAAGATATCGGTTGCGTCGTGCGGACTGCCGCTGCATCGTCATCCGGTCATAAAAGAGGCCGATATAGTGGTGCTCAACTGGGTCAACCAAGGCATGATATCACTAAAAGAAATCGGTCGACTGTCGGCCATGGGCAAAATTGTCGTATGGGTGCTTCACGACATGTGGCCCATGACGGGCATATGCCACTATGCCGAGGGCTGCGACAAATTCAAAGACATCTGCCATGACTGCAAATTGCTTTCGTGGCAGGCCGGACGCCGGGATCTCTCGACACGCACGCAAAAACGCAAATATAAACTCTATAACCGTTATCCCTCTCACTTTGTGGCAGTCAGCAACTGGCTCGCCGAGATGGGGCGCCAAAGCATGCTCCTGCGCGACCAAGACCTATCGGTAATACACGACACCTTTCCTTACGAACAATTTGCCATCAACTCGATGCTGACACGCCGTGATTTAGGATTGCCCAAAGGCCCCGAGCATCTTGTCGTCATGGGTGCCGCAAGGCTCGACACTCCCATCAAAGGTCTTGACACCGCGATAGAAGCCCTCAACATCTTGGCTGACAAGGGTCGCGACGATATAGGCGCTGTCTTTTTCGGCACATTCCGCAATCCGGCGCTGCTTGACTCACTGCGCATGGAGCACAAATGGATCGGTCCGGTCAACGACGCCGACTTTCTCGCGGAGATTTATGCACAGTGCGCTGTCGTCCTTTCGGCCGCAAAATACGAGACTTTCGGTCTGACCCTGATTGAAGGCGCCGCTGCCGGAGCCATCCCCGTCAGTTTCGGATGTGACGGCCGCGAAGACATCATCACACATCAAAAGACGGGATATATCGCCGATTACGGCAGCGCCGCCGACCTCGCCGCCGGCATCGAATGGGCCATCGGAAGCCATATCGACCGCCGGGAGCTCAGCCGCTATGTCGGCGAACGTTTCAGCCCCGCAGTCATAGCAGCCGAATATATAAAACTGTTTGAACGCCTGATGTCAGAGCGCAAAAAACAGACACAATAAGACCTGACCGTCATGAAGAAGAAAACAATCTGGGACATGCACCGCGTGAGTGTCGACGATTTCAAGCATCAGACAAAGATGCCCTTGGTCATCGTCGTAGACAACGTCCGGTCGCTCAACAACATAGGCTCGATACTGCGCACATCAGACTGTTTCGCGGCCGAACGCGTCATCTTCTGCGGCATCTCGGCCACACCTCCGTCGCCCGAGATACACAAGACGGCGCTCGGAGCCGAAGACTCTGTCGACTGGAGCTACAGCCCGACGACAATCGACGCTGTCAACCGGCTCAAGGCCGGAGGCTACACCGTCTGCTGCTTGGAGCAGGTCATAGGAAGCCGTTCGCTCGAGGATTTCACGCCCGATTTCGCCGCCGGACAGCGCTACGCCTTTGTGGCGGGCAACGAGGTCGACGGAGTCAGTCAGGATGTGGTCGACGCCTGTGACCTATGCATCGAGATTCCGCAGTCTGGCACGAAACACTCGCTCAACGTGGCCGTCTCATGCGGCATAATGATGTGGCACTTTTATGAAAACTATCTAAAAACTCAAAAATGACATATATGGACAACTCTATAATATTCCCCGCGCCGCTCAGCTACGGCGACAAAATCGCGATATGCTCACCGGCAGGCCCGGTCAAAGCCGAGAATGTCGAGGGCGCCTGCGCGGTGCTCGAGGCCGAGGGATGGCGCACCGAGGTGATGCCACACACACTCGGCAAAAACGGCATCTACAGCGGCAGTGACACCGAACGCTTTGACGACCTGTGCCAAGCCCTGCTTGACCCCGAGGTGAAAGCTGTCATATGCTCACGCGGCGGATACGGAGTCGTCCACATCCTCGAGCGTCTCGCACGTCTCGACCTCAGAGCCAACGCCAAATGGCTCGTCGGATTCTCAGACATCTCGGCCCTCCACGCCCTGCTCGCCTCAAACGGTGTGGCAAGCATCCACGGCTCGATGGCATCACACATCAAGCTCGGTCCCGACGACCCCGACAACGCCTCGCTCTTCGCCATACTGCGCGGCGAGCGCCCTGCCTACAGTTTCGACAGTCACGACTATGACCGCTTCGGCATCAGCACAGGACGCCTCCTCGGCGGCAATCTTGCCGTTCTCGCCGAACTGATAAACACCCCTTACGACATCATCCGTCCCGGGAGCATTCTCTTTCTGGAAGATGTCGCCGAGCCAATCTACAAAATCGAGCGTATACTCTATCAGCTCAGACTCTCGGGCGTGCTCGCCCGTCTCAACGGACTCATCGTCGGACAGTTTACCGACTACAAACCCAATGACAATTACGAACGCATGGAGGATATGGTGCGCGACATGACCGCTGCCTATGACTACCCCGTGGCCTTTAACGTGCCCATCGGTCACGTCGACCATAATATCCCCGTAATCGAGTCAGCCAAAGTGACACTGAAAGTCAGCCCCTCGGGACGAAACAGCCTTATTTTCCACCGCTACACCGACGTCTGAACCCCTTTTTCAAAAAAATATTAGACAAATCTGCTCAAAGGTGGGATAATTGTCATCAAAAAGTTGTGGGATACACGTTTTTGCTATATTTTTGTCATGTTTTTATGACCCAAACTAATAGCAAATCACAATTTTAATGAAAAAACTTTTACTCACTGCTTTAGCTCAGCTGCTTGTTGTCTGTCCGATGTATGCCGACTGAAATGTGCCGGCCATGACAAGACACGCCAACTTCCCGAGACACGAAAAACCGGTCGCCGCCGCTGCCGACACAGACGAGCCGTCTGAATCAGACATCTACAATGTGACGATGCTCGTCGCCGAGAATTTCGACAAACTCTCTGCCGGCAGCTTGGAAGCCCCGGACGAAAACGTTTTAGACGGTTTCATCCCATCCGAATTAACCACGACTCCATACTGGAGCGCATATTATGTCTATCAGGCCGGTGGATGCCTGCTCATAGACCGCTCAAAGAACAACAACGCCAATCTCTGCTCGCCGGTGCTCGAAATTCCGGCCGACGACAGACCTGTCACCGTGACGTTCAAAGCTCGTCTCGGCAATAAAAATGTCGAACGCGACTGGGTCGAAGTCTATGTCGCTGACGCTACCGACCCCAACGATGTGAAGACATTGACAAACGACTATGCCTATGTCTATGATGAATGGAAAGAATACAAATTTGTATTCACCAAAAAACGTCCCGGCACAAAATACTTCTTCCAGTTCAGCGGCTACGACGAGCCGGTGTTCGTAGACGACATCGAAATCAAGATACTTGACCCTAAAATCGATGCCCCCGTCGCAGCAGACTTCTCTGACTTCACCAACGACAGTTTCACAGCCAACTGGTCGGCTGTCGACGGTGCCGACGCATATAAGGTCAGTCTCTATCAGATCAATGATGACCGCGACAAGACGCGCAACTATCTTGTCAAAGATTTGCGTGTCGACGGATGCAGCCACACATTCACCGGTCTGGAGACTCCGACCAACACATTTTACTATGTCGTAAAAACCGTCAAGGGCGAATCTGTCTCACCGGAGTCAAATGCCGTCAAGGTACAGTCGCTCACCGTGCCTGCAAACATTGCCATTACAAAAGTTGACAATGATAATCTTAAAATCACATGGGACGCTGTCACAGGTGCCGAATATTACGTGATAAACGCTTTCCGCTCACACAAAGCCGAAGGCAACGAGACATACACACTGTCATCTGAAAACTTCGACAAACTTGTCTGTGACGGCACGGTGCTCGAGCCCGAGGTGCCCTATCAGTCACAGGAAGAGTTGGACGAATGGACCGAACAGCCCGGCTGGATAGCCGAATTCCCGCTCCACATCAACGGCGCTTACGGTCTGTCAGGCTACTACGGCGAACAATACGGTTATCTCGTCTACCTCGAGTCGCCCATTATGGACCTCAGAGCCGGCGGAGGCAAAGTCAAAGTCTCGGCTGACCTCTACGGACAAAAAGTCAATCAGACCGACGTCTGCACAGCCACATTCCGCACCCTGAAATATGTTGTCGAAGACGGACGCGAAAAACTCGTGACCACCGACGCCGATGTCACAGCCAAGATACCCGAGGCATGGACAAACTACTCCTTTGAACTCGGCGGAGGCACAGCAATGTCTGTAGTCGAGATTGTGGCAAACGCCGGAGCCCTCTACATAGACAACCTCAAGATAACCCAAGATCTCAAGGCAGGTGAGAGAGTCAGCGTGCCTTACCTCAACTCCAAATCAGAGACCAACGAGATAACCGTACCCGTCAGCTCTCTGCTCCGCGGCAGCGAAATCATCGTCAGAATACAGGCCGTACGCGAGATATGGGACAAAATGCACTTTTCGGTCAACGAATACGTCCGCAGCCCCTTCTCTGATGACTACAGTCAGGCCATCTCGACAAGCGGCATAGATACTATCGACAACGGTGCCACCGAGCCCAAAGCTTTTGTCGAAGGCTCTGTTATCCGTGTCGTCAATCCCGCCGGAGACAGTGTCGAAGCATACGACATGACAGGCCGTCTCGTCGCCGCTGACCGCAGCGGCTCGCAGCTCATCGACCTGCCTGTCGACGCCTCCGGCATCTATGTCGTGCGCGTAGCCGGTAAAGCAATAAAAGTAGTGCGCTGATGCGCGCTACTTTTATTGATATTCAATCTACTTAATATCAATCATTAATATCTATTCCTATTATTTTATGAAAAAATTTTACACCCTGCTCATTGCTCTCGTGGCACTGAACATAACAGCCTTTGCCGCCGATAAAGAGGTCATAATTAATGTCACAGCAGGCGCTAACCGTGTTGACGTCGTTGTTGGCGAAGAAGTATATAACGGCGTCACAAAAACCCTCATTAACGGAGAGAATAAAATTTCCCTTCCGGAAGATCAGTACATTTATGTCACCCCTAAGGTCAAAAGCGATATAATTGAATTCAAAGACAAAGACGGAGATGATGTCAATATGTCTAACGGCTCTTATTACATTAGCTCATGGTCTACATATTCTCCTTACACTCTCACCGTTATGGACGAGAGCTCATACCGCACAAAAAGTGTAACAGTCAAGATGGATGACTGCTCAAAAGTCTCAATTGTCCGCGCTGATGGTAAAGAGTTTAAACCGAGCCAGAACACTGTTACCATTCCGTACAGCCCTGTAGATGAGTCTATACTGACAATCAAACCACGTAGCTATGATGGAATGATTTATAAAGTTTCTGTAAATGGTGTTGACGTCAAAAAGTCTTCAGACAGATTTAAAGTCAATCTCGTTGACAATTCAGGTTCAGAGCCTGTCTATGTCGAAAATATCGATGTTACAGCCAACTTCCCCGAGGGACTCAAATTTAAGACAGTCATCACTCTTGACGGACCCAAAGAGATGATCAGCTATATCAAAGTCAACGATGTGAATGTAGCTGACATTGATGCCTGTCTCACAGCCGAAGGATTTGAGGCCAATCCCGGCGAAACAATCGCTATCGGCTACAATTCTGACTACAAAATTGAAGAAGTTACAGACAACGGCGATACCAAATACGCCTACAGCCAGCTGACTATCGAACAGATTGACTGTGACCACAACGTAAACATCAAAGGTCATAAATATGCTAACTATCAGGTGAAATTCAATATCACCGGTGCTGAAGGCGTGATCGGCTCGTTTGGAAGCAGCAAACCAAAATTTGTCGAAAACGAAAACCTTATCGATGTTTCAGAGAAAAATAATAAACTCACCGTCACGGAAGCTTCAGGCTGGTATTTCGAATCATTTACCGACGCCAATAATACAGACTATCTCCAGACTTCTGACTACAGATATGACAAAACCGTCTATCTTACTCTTAACGAGGGTGACGAATATACAATAGTAGCCAAGAAGATTCGCCGTGACAATCAGTTAGTCATCTACTATGATGATTTCAGTTCGCTTGACTTGTCATATTTCACTACTAAATTCAAAAATTATGACGAGCTGCCCGACGCTATCGTTTCCGGCTACAACACCATCAACTTCCGTGACGAAGACGGCTATTTCTCAGTCTTTGCATCCGGCACTTATGACGGTTTCTACGCTTATAAAAATGACGAAAAAATAGCAGCTCCTTACGACGGCGCAAAATACTTCGAAGACGAGAACGTCGCACACAAGGACGTCTACAAAGTATTTTTCATTAACGAGCCGACAGTCCACAACGTGACATTCACCGTCAGCAACAATGCTCTCGACGGCTATGCTGTCACAAAAGACATCCTCGCCGAAGTCAATGACTTCTCGACTCCCGTCAAAGCCGTTGGCAAGACTCGCTTCGCAATCGCTCCCATCGCCCGTGCCGCCGACGGCATCAAAGTCACTGTCGGTGACAAAGAAATCGAGCCCGTTGAAGGCGCGTACACCTTCGAGACCGAGGCCGACACAAATGTCAAAGTTACAACATTGACACCATCAGGCATCGACAGTATCCTCAATGATGCTGACGCCACAGCCGACGTCTATAACCTGCAGGGCATCTGCATCCGCCGCGCCGCTACAGCAGCCGACGTCAAAGCACTCCCCGCCGGCATCTATATCGTCAACGGCGCCAAAGTCGCAGTGAAATAAACGAATCCACACATCACCTATACCCTCCGACAGCAGCCGCCCCACAAGCGGCTGCTGTTTTTTTCAATTATTGCGATGGTGCGATATTTGACGAACAATATCTGTTTGAAGACATCTGAGGCGTAGCGCTGTAGGCGCGTCTGAGCTGCAGCGCAGCTACGTATGTGAGGCCACGGTAAGCAGGCCGTCAGGTCTGCGTAACCGTGGTATATTGTATTTCCCCCAATAAAGCGCGCTGTAGGTGCGCCGCATTGATTAGCAAAGGTTTATTATTTGCGTCACCCCTACAGGGTGAATGTTGTTTTTTTTATTCTAATACCTATGACTGCGCTGACCTACAGTCAGCTTGTCATAGGCTCACATGCTTTCGCCGCTATGCGGCTACGACCGCTAACGCGGACGATGCATATTCAATTCCCATTAAAATTCTATTCTAAATTTGCTTTGCTAATTTTATTGCCTTAGATTTGTGATGTTATGGCAAATACATATTGTAAAATAGCTGTGCATGTAATATTTGCAGTCAAAAATCGCAATGCACTTATTCCTTTCAATGAATTATCTTTGTTTCACCGTTTTATAAATGGGGTTGTAAGCACTTATGATGAAAAATGCTTTGTATACGCCGTCGGAGGAACACCTAATCATGTGCATTTGCTTATAAACATTCCACCTGCCGTTTCATTAAGCGACATGGTAAAAGAAATTAAGGTAGCGTCAAGTAAATTTGCAGCTACTCGACTTTCAATTCCTTTTAAATTTGAATGGCAGCGCGGTTTTGCAGCAATTTCTGTCTCCCCGTCAAATATTGAAACTGTCAGAAGATATATAAACAATCAGGTAGAACATCATCATAATGTCAGCCTCCGAAGTGAGATGACATCTATGTTCCAACGGGCAGATCTCGAATTTGACGAACAATATATGTTTGAAGATGTCTGAGGCGTAGCGCCGTAGGCGCGTCAGAGCTGCAGGTCAGCTCCGTATGTGAGGCCACGGTAAGCAGGCCGTCAGGTCTGCGCAACCGTGGTATGTAACCCTATACCTAAATATGGCGCGCAGTAGGTGCGCCGCATTGATTATCAAAGGTTTAATGATTGCGTCACCCCTACAGGGTGAATGATACTTTTTGATTCTAATACCTATGACTGCGCAGACCTAACAGCCTGCTTGTCATAGGCTCACATGCTGTCGCCGCAATGCGGCTACGACCGCTAATGCGGACGTACCTCTTCCGTGGGCTGATAACCTCCTTTTTCCAAAAAAATCACATGCTTTGCAAACATTTAAGTGCTGCGAATCATTAGAATTTGTAGTGTTAGGAAATATTTTACTATTTTTACAACCCGTTTCAAACCTTCACCGCATTATGCCAATGAAAACGTATTTAAGAAACCTCACGGCCATACTCACATTGTGCCTTGTCTATTCGACTGCTTGGGCCGAAATACCCGCAAATTATTATAAGAGTCTTATCGGCAAAAAAGATGCCGAGCTCAAGACGGCAGCTTCTGATCTTATCAAGAACTTCACGAGCGTAAGATCATACAACTCGCTGCCTGACTATTTCAAGGTCACCGACGTGCGCCCGGTCATCACTCCGCAGGTCTGGTGGGACATGTACTCTGACATGATGGTCGAGACACGCATACAATTCGGCACATACATGAATCGCGAACATTCTTTCCCGAAAAGCTGGTGGGGCGGCGACACTGACGTCAAGGCCTACACCGACCTCAACCATCTCTATCCGGGCGAGGCGCGTGCCAATCAGGCCAAGAGCAATCATCCGCTCGGCGAGGTGCGCACACCATCGTTCAACAACGGAGTGACTAAGGTGGGTTCGCCACAAGACGGCATCGGAGGAGGCGCGGCCTTGGTTTTTGAGCCTGACGACGAATACAAAGGCGACTTCGCCCGTACATATTTCTACATGGTGACCTGCTATCAGGATTACACATGGGCCCGCAACAACATGTATATGCTCCAGCAGAACACTTATCCGACACTATCGGGCTGGGCCGTAGACATGCTGCTCAGATGGCATCGCGAAGACCCTGTCAGCGATAAAGAGCAGAATCGAAATGACAATGTCTATATGATTCAGGGCAACCGCAATCCGTTTATCGACTACCCCGAACTCGCCGAATATATCTGGGGCACCAAACGCGGCCTCGCCTTCAATCCTGCCGATACTCCCGAGCCTGCCGACCAGACTGTGCTCTATGCTCCGGTCAAGGACACGACGCTCGACTTCGGTCAGGTCGCCGAAGGCAATACGGTCAAGGCCTCACTGCTCTTCCGCGGCGAGAATTTCCGCAAGGCCATCAATATAAGCGTCTACAGCGGTGACACCGACATGTTTGAATTACCGTCTAAAACCATATCAGCCTCGCTGGTCAACGCCACTGACGGCTACTGGCTGAATATCACCTACAAGCCGACGTCTCTCGGCACTCACGAGGCTCGTCTGATGATTATCTGCGACGACCTCAACAAGCCTGTCGGCGTCAATCTGCGCGGCGAGTGTCTGCCGCAGCCTACTCTGACCGCCTGCACGGCTCTAAACCCGACAAATATAACCTCTGACAGCTACGAGGCCAATTGGGAGAGTCCCGACGGAGAGGTAATAGACTACTGGATTATCACACGCACCAAATTTAAATCGGGCTCACAGACCACCGAAGAGATTCTTGCCGAATCCTCGCCTTTCGAAATCACCGGTTTCAGCGAGAATGACAGCGAAAGCTACGCCGTGCAGTCTGTACGTCTCGGTGTGCGCTCACCGATGTCTAATGTCATCTTCGTCGCACACAGCGGCATCAGCGGCGTCGATTGTGACGAGCCTCTGACTGTCACCGGTTTTGACGGCATGATGAGATTTAACTGTGCTCAGACCCAGACGGGTGTCATGGTCTATGATATCACCGGTCGACTCGTACGCACCATCGAGAGCGTCGATAACGACACTGACGTCGAGATGCCGCTTGGAGTCTACTTCATCATCACCGACCAACACCACACCCCGGTCAAAGTGGCAATACGTTAAACCGATGACAGACAAACCGATCAAAGGCATAACGGTCTACTGTGCGTCATCACCGGCGGTAGATAGAATATATTTTGACGCGGCAGTCGAGACGGGCAGGGAGATTGCCCGCCTCGGCCTGCCTCTTATCACCGGTGCGGGCAGTATGGGACTGATGGGTGCGGTCAATGACGCGGCAATTGCCTCAGGAGGCGAGACCATTGGTGTAATTCCGTCGTTCATGGTCGAGCGTGGCTGGGCACATAGCGGACTGAGTCGTCTCGAGGTCACTGACAGCATGCACTCGCGCAAGCAGACCATGGCGTCGCTGTCGCGGGGCGCAATCGCCCTGCCGGGCGGCATTGGCACATTCGAGGAACTTTTAGAAATAATAACATGGCGGCAACTCGGACTATATGACGGCAATGTCGTCATCTATAATGTCAACGGCTATTATGACCGTCTGCTCGATATGCTTGACAATGCAATCAAACAGGGATTCATGAGACCTGACCACAGTCAGCTCTGGCATGTGGCCCTGACAGCCGGGGAAGCGGTCAGGACAGCGGCAGCACAAAGCGACAGGATTACATTTTCGCCTAAATTCTGATGCCACCTTTTAGCGACTCCATAGACGTTAATACTGATAATGCCGTCTCAGACAGCATTACACCCACGCCCGTCCACAAAGCTCGCGCCGTCAGTGTCGCTGATAAAGCATACAGCCCTGTAAACGACAGTCTCAATGTGGCCGTGGCAGACTCGTTGCGTACACCCGTTTTTGACTTTAAAATTATAGATTACTTAAATCAGCAGACTTTAATAACTGCCGATACAGTAATACTAACCGAGACCGAGCCTGTCACCCCCGGCTGGACAATAGGTCTCGAAGGCTCAACGCGCCAGAATAAGCTCAATTCAAATTCGGGATTACTTACTCTGATCGTACTGTTATTTGTAGCCATATCGCTTAGTTTCAAAGATTATCGTAAGCTTTTTTCAAAATTTGCCGAAGAAATGCGTTCGTCACACAAATCGCGCGGCAACGCTTTTGACGAACGTAGCAGTCATGAAACCCGCCTGATGTGTCTGAGTATCCTGCAGTATATTGTCTGCGGAGGAATAATGCTTTTTGCACTTGCTGCAAGACACAGCGGCGTAAGTCCGGATGACTACGGATTCACCACATTAGCCTCTGAAATCGGAGTGTTCGCAGCCTATTATATTTTTGATATCACGGCATATTCGGTGGTAGGCTATACCTTTGCCGGCATTGAAAGCATGAAGGTGCTGCTGCGCAGATTCAACTCGAGCCAGTCTATCTTAGCTATAACAATAGCTTTGCCGGCACTGATCGTCATATTCTATCCTCTGTTGTCAGACGCAATGATTTACACGTCTGTGACACTCTATGTGCTTGCGCGCTTATTGTTTATAATCAAAGGCTTTGATATTTTTTTCACAAACATATTTTCATTGCTCTATTTTATTTTGTACCTTTGCGCCTTGGAAATCATACCCCTTATCTATGTCTATCACTTTGCACTGCTGCTAATTTAAGGGATAAAAGCAAAGATAAACAATAAAAAATTAAAAGAGTGAAAATCAAGAAGATATTAGTATCTCAGCCTAAACCGTCATCAGACAAGTCTCCTTTTTATGACATTGCCGCAAAACATGGTGTCGACTTAGTATTCCGCCCTTTTATTAAAGTCGAAGGTCTGAGTGCAAAAGAGTTTCGTCAGCAAAAAGTATCAATATCCGAACACACAGCCGTAATTTTCACAGCCAAAACCGCCATTGATCACTTTTTCCGTATTTGCGAGGAGATGCGCATAACAATCCCCGACACTATGAAATATTTCTGTACCACAGAGTCAATCGCAAATTATCTGCAGAAATATATCATATACCGCAAACGCAAAATCTTCTATCCGAAGACAGGCAAACTTGTCGACCTGCTGCCTTTTATTCTAAAACACAAGACAGAGAAGTTCCTGTATGCCGTCTCTGATGTCAACAACGGCAACGAATCTAAGATACTAACCGACAATAATATCGACTTTACACGCGCGGTGTTATACCGTACGGTCAGCAATGACTTCGGTCCTGACGAAGCATTTGACTATGATATGCTGATTTTCTTCAGCCCGCAAGGTATAGAATCATTATGCAAAAACTTCCCTGAATTTAAACAGGAGCAAATCGCAATAGCTACTTTCGGCGCCACAACCGCACAGGCTGTGCGTGATGCCGGTCTGAGATTGGACATAGAAGCTCCGACACCTCAGACTCCCTCAATCACGGCCGCCCTTGATTTATATCTCACAAAAAACAAAGGCGAGTGAAAAAATTCGGACTCTATAAGAAAGATAAACTATGTTCCACCGCGGCAATAGACATGCTCTTCAGCCGCGGTGGAACAGCTTATGAGTCCGGCACAGAGCCACAGTCAGTCATGGCTTATCCGCTGCGCGCCGTCTGGCGACACAATCCCGGGCGTCACAGCGACTCACAGCTTACATTTCTAATCTCGATACCTAAAAAACGCCTGCACACAGCCGTCGAGCGCGTCCTGATGCGCCGACGTGTCAGAGAGGCTTTCCGCCTCAACCGCCATAACTATCCTCTGCGGGCAGACGCACGCATCGATCTCGCCTTTATCTATATTGCCGACAAAACAAAAAACTACAGCGATGTGCAAAAATCAGTCTGCCGAATCCTCCGCGACATCTCCACAAAATCAGCCGCAGCCCGAGAGACCGTGGTGGAGTAGGGCAGCCGTCTTTGTGCTCTCACTGCCTGTACTTTTTTACCGCGCGTCCATCTCGCCGATGTTTCCTCCGTCGTGCCGTTTCACACCTACATGCAGCCAATATTGTCTTGAGGCTCTGCGCCGTCACGGGGCCATAAAAGGCCTCTATCTGTCAGTCAGACGCATCCTGCGCTGTCACCCGTGGGGAGGGAGCGGCTATGACCCGGTGCCTTGATAAACTATTGATAACCCATAGATAAGTCTTTTATAAGTCGGCGCCTCAAAAATTGTATAAAAGCGCTCATTCTCTTAATTTTGCCTTCATGAAAACATTAAGAGAATTCAAAGACATACACTCTCACAATCGTGTACCGTCTGATAACCGTGTCATTTCGTTAGACTATGACAGCGACGTGCCGACCGAGGGCTATTACAGCGTAGGCATCCATCCGTGGCGTACGGCTGAGATTGATTCGTTAGACGACATGATGTCCTCTCTCGCCGCAAAAGCTCTAAAAGAAAATGTAGTAGCCATCGGTGAAGCCGGATTAGACCGTCTGCGCGGTGCAGACATGGATCGACAGAAAGAAATATTTACGGCACAGGCCCGACTCGCCGAACAAATCGGCAAGCCTTTGGTCATACATTGCGTCAAAGCTTTCGATGTGCTGATGGCTCTGAAAAAAAAGTTGAAGCCACAACAGACGTGGGTAGTGCACGGTTTCAGAGGCAAACCGGAAACAGCTCGTCAACTTTTAGACGCAGGCATATCGTTGAGTTTCGGCGAAAAATTCAACCCCGATGCTCTGAGAATTGTCGATGACGACCGGCTTTATACCGAAACAGATGAATCACAGACCGATATAGACACCATCAGTAGTAAAATAGCAGAAATAAGGAGCAAAAACGTCTGATGTTGATAACATGTAAATAAGCGTTGATAACCTTCCAAAAACAATTTAATAACTATATTTTGAAATGTCGCATACAAGTGCATATACAAGCCTCGCCCGTAAGACAATGAACACAGGCAGTTTTATTCTGATGGGTTATAGACATGGTTTTCATCATTACGAGCTTAAAAATCGTGAGATATTTATTAACTTTGCACATTATCAACAGTATGTCAATAAAGTCGGTATCTCTATGTGTGACAGCAATAAACCATGTTTATAAACTGTCAGCTACTGTGACAGAGAGTTCAATAACTCAAATATCAAAATATCTGTCAAAAAAGTTATTATCGCTATTGACATCATCTATTGTTCTTATAGAATTTAATTTTTAAGACTTTAATTCATATATAAAATGAAAGTCGGTAAAGACAGCGCGATGACGGCCGAAAATTTAAAAGCCGAAATAAAGAGACTAAAGGATGAAAAAAACGCTGTCATCCTTGCTCACTACTATCAGCGCGACGAAATACAGGAGATCGCCGACCACATAGGTGACTCTCTCGCTTTGGCAAGATATGCCGCCACGCTTAAAGATGCAAAGATTATTGTGCTCTGCGGCGTGCATTTCATGGGCGAGACAGCCAAGATACTTTGCCCTGACAAAAAGGTACTGATTCCTGACATGGAGGCAGGCTGCTCGCTTGCCGACAGCTGCGACCCCGTAGAGTTCGGGAAGTTCATCAAGGAGCATCCCGACCACACTGTCATATCTTATGTAAATACGTCAGTCGGAGTGAAGGCTCTCACCGATATAGTGGTGACTTCGGGCAACGCCGAAAAAATCGTAGGCTCGCTCCCTGCTGACACAAAAATTATATTCGGACCCGACCGTAATCTCGGAGGATATATCAACTCAAAGCTCGGACGCAATATGATCCTTTGGAACGGCGCATGTCATGTGCACGAACAGTTCTCGTTAGAGAAACTCATCGAGCTTAAAAAACAGTATCCCGGCGCCAAGGTGCTCGTGCATCCCGAGTGTAAGAAGTCAATAGCATTGCTTGCTGACAAAATAGGCTCTACGGCAGCTCTGCTCGCCTATGTCGGCTTAGAAGAGGCCGGCGATACATTCATAGTGGTGACCGAGAGCGGCATCCTCTGTGAACTTCGCAAGAAGTATCCCGAAAAAACTTTCATTCCCGCTCCGCCTGAGGACGGAAGCTGCGCTTGTAACGAGTGTTCGTATATGAAGCTTAACACTCTCGAGAAACTCTATGAGTGTCTGCGCGACGAGACCCCTAAGATTATCATTGACAAGGAGCTTGCCGACAAGGCGCGTCGTCCCATTGAGCGCATGCTCGAGCTTTCATAATATAAATAGGTAAAATCATTAACACAGCATAAAAAATGGATTACAATCATAAAGAGATAGAGAGCCGCTGGCAGCAGCGTTGGCGCGAAGACAAGACATATAAATGTGAGACCGGCGGCGACAAGCCTAAATATTATGTGCTCGACATGTTCCCTTATCCGTCGGGCGCAGGTCTGCATGTAGGTCACCCGCTCGGCTATATAGCCAGTGATATCTATTCGCGTTACAAACGCCTTCAGGGCTTTAATGTGCTGCATCCTATGGGTTATGACGCCTATGGTCTGCCGGCCGAGCAGTATGCCATACAGACAGGCCAGCATCCCGAGGTGACTACCCGCAAGAATATAGACCGTTATCGCAGCCAGCTTGACAAGATTGGTTTCTGCTATGACTGGTCACGTGAAATAAAGACCTGCGATCCCGAGTATTACAAATGGACACAGTGGGCCTTCATGAAGATGTTTGAGTCATATTATGACAAGAACGCTGACAAGGCCGAGCCTATAGAAAAACTTGTGGCTCATTTTAAAAAATACGGCAGCGAAGGCATAGATGCCGCGCGGTCAAAAGACCTTCACTTCACGGCCGACCAATGGAAGGCTATGGACGAGAAGGAGAAGAGCGACACGCTGATGAACTACCGCATAGCATATCTCGGCAATACCATGGTCAACTGGTGTCCGCAGTTAGGCACTGTGCTCGCCAACGATGAGGTCAGCGAGGGTCTGTCTATCCGCGGCGGATACCCCGTGGAGCAGAAATTGATGTATCAGTGGTGTCTGAGAGTATCGGCTTATGCCAACAGATTACTTGAGGGTCTCGATCGTTTGGACTGGACCGACTCGCTCAAAGAGACTCAGCGCAACTG
Source organism: uncultured Bacteroidales bacterium (assembly GCA_965143025.1). Lineage (GTDB taxonomy): Bacteria > Bacteroidota > Bacteroidia > Bacteroidales > Muribaculaceae > CAG-873. The sequence continues at coordinate 57,142 of CBCSTG010000004.1, read as the reverse complement.
GATTGGACGCTCAGAGGGTGCTGAAATGAGATTTAAGATTGCCGACAGCGATGTCGAGCTCGAAATCTTCACCACTCGTGCCGACACAATCTTCGGTGTTACATTCATGGTCCTCGCCCCTGAGAGCGCCTACGTGGAGAAAGTGACCACACCCGAGCAGCGCAAGGCCGTAGACGAATACATTGCCTCTATCAAACACAAGACAGAGCGTGAGCGTATGATTGATAAGAAAGTCAGCGGCGTCTTCACGGGCAGCTATGCCGTAAATCCTGTCACCGGCAAACATATCCCCGTATGGGTTAGCGATTATGTGCTTGCAGGCTACGGTACGGGCGCCATCATGGCCGTTCCGGCTCATGACAGCCGTGACTATGCTTTCGCGCGTCATTTTGATCTTCCGGTCATACCCTTGATTGAGGGTGCTGATGTCAGCGAGGAGAGTTTTGACGCCAAGAGCGGCAAGATGATTAACTCTGAGACCGATGGTTTCAGCCTCAACGGTCTTGAAGTCAAAGACGCTATCGCCGCTACAAAGAAATATATAGAGGAAAAAGGCATTGGCAAGGTTAAGGTCAACTTCCGTCTGCGTGACGCCATATTCAGCCGTCAGCGCTACTGGGGAGAGCCGTTCCCTGTATATTATAAGGATGGTGTGCCTCATCTGTTGGATTACAGCAAACTGCCTTTGCAGTTGCCCGAGGTGGACCGTTACCTTCCGACAGAAAGCGGTGAGCCACCGCTCGGCCGTGCCAAAAACTGGCAGAATGAAGACGGTTATCCTTTGGAACTGAATACTATGCCCGGTTTTGCAGGCTCATCGGCATATTATCTGCGCTACATGGACCCGCACAATGACAATGCTCTCGTATCTAAAGAGGCTAATAATTACTGGCGCTCGGTAGATTTGTATATAGGTGGAACTGAGCATGCTACGGGTCACCTTATTTACAGCCGTTTCTGGAATAAATTTCTTTATGATTTGGGTGAGGTCTGCGAGGATGAGCCGTTCCGCAAACTCATCAATCAGGGCATGATTCAGGGCCGAAGCAACTTTGTATACCGTATCAAGGACACAAACACATTCGTCAGCTACGGACTCAAGGATAAATATGATGTGACGCCGATTCATGTCGATGTCAACATTGTAAGCAACGATATTCTTGACACTGAGGTCTTCCGTCAGTGGCGTCCGGAATTTAATACGGCAGAGTTTATCCTCGAGGACGGCAAATATGTTTGCGGCTATGCTGTGGAGAAGATGTCCAAATCAATGTTCAATGTGGTCAATCCCGACGATATTGTGGAGAAATACGGTGCGGATACATTGCGTCTTTACGAGATGTTCCTCGGCCCGTTGGAGCAGAGCAAACCATGGGATACGAACGGCATAGACGGTGTCAACCGCTTCATCAAGAAACTTTGGAATCTCTATTATAAAGGTGACACACTGCTCGTCGATGACAGTAAGCCCACTGCCGACAACCTCAAGTCGCTCCACAAACTTATCAAAAAAGTAACCGATGACATCGAGTCATTCTCTTACAACACGTCTATCGCCGCCTTTATGATATGTGTCAACGAGCTGTCGGCACAGAAATGTCATTCGCGCGAAGTTTTAGCCGATTTACTTGTTGTGCTCGCTCCGTTTGCCCCGCATGTGACAGAGGAGCTCTGGCACTCGGCCATAGGCAACACTACGAGCATCTGCGACGCCAAGTGGCCGGAATATAACGAGAATTATCTCAAGGAGTCTAATGTCACCTACGCTGTGTCATTCAATGGAAAAGCCCGTTATAATATCACTGTAGCAGCCGATTGTCCCAAAGACGAAGTGGAGAAAATAGCGTTGGAACACGAAGGGGCTGCCCGCTGGCTCGAAGGAAAGACTATCCGAAAGATAATTGTCGTGCCCGGCAAGATTGTTAACATAGTGGCTAATTGATAATAAAAAAGACAGATTGACGTTATAAAAGGAGTATAATCAAATTTATAAGCGTAAGTAACTTAACTCATTGGAAAAAATAGTTTTTGCAAGCAATAACAGTCATAAACTGTCGGAAATAAGACAGTTAAATCTTCCTTTTGAGATACTTAGCCTTGCTGAGACAGGCTGTAAGGAGGATATACCCGAGACAGCCGACACTCTTGAGGGTAATGCCTTGCAGAAAGCCCGATGGGTCAAGGAACATTACGGTTACGACTGTTTTGCTGATGACACCGGCCTCGAAGTTGAGGCTCTCGGCGGCGAGCCGGGAGTCTATTCTGCCCGTTATGCCGGCGAAGGCCATGATTCGGAGGCAAATATGGCAAAGCTGCTTGCAAATATGGAAGGAGTGAAAGACCGACATGCCCGTTTTCGCACAGTTATCGCTTTGATTAAAGACAGCGAGGAACATCTCTTCGAGGGCATCGTCGAAGGTAATATCACTACCGTGCGCTCCGGTGCTGACGGCTTCGGTTATGACCCTATATTCATGCCCGAGGGATGTGATAAAACTTTTGCTGAAATGACAGCTGACGAAAAAAACGCCATCAGTCATCGCGGACGTGCAGTCGCCGAGCTTAAAAAATTTTTTAAGAACAGCTGATTTAGAACTTTATTAGTCAATCTATATATGAAAAAGATACTTTTTATATTAATTGTTACCTTTTGTTGCGGGTTTGTTTCGGCCTCTGCCCAAGCAGTCGATGAATGGAATATCTTTCCAATTATTGACACTGAGTTCGGGCAGGTTGTAGAGACACCTGACAAAGTTTATTATACTATGGGCTCTTCGCTTTACTCTTACGATAAGAGTAATGAAGAGACTTTCGCCTATAACCGTACCAACAAACTCAGCAGCACCGAAATCAAATTTATAAAGTATATACCGGAAAAAAAATGTCTGGCTATTATCTATAATGACAGCAATATAGATATGCTTTATGATGACGGCCACTGTGTCAATATGGCTGATATTAAAGACGCTTCTGTAAATTATTCCAAGGATATCAATGATATAGTTTACGGCAACAATTATTATGTTGTGAGCACAGCTTTCGGTCTTGTTGTCTATAATGCAGATACACATCATGTCAAGGAGTCATGCATCTTTGGTGAGAATATTTCTCACGGTGCAGTCGTCGGTGATTATCTGACATTCTATAAGAGTGACCGGTTATGGTTCTCGCCAATTGACGGACGCCACAATACGATTGATAAGTTCAAAACTATTTCATGGTCAGTTAACACGGAGTATATACCCTTAGACGAGAAGCGCGTAATATGGTATAATGACTATGCACGTGCGGTCGCAACCACTACCTTTGATTTTGATGCTCAGACAGGTGTTACCGATCTTGTAGGTTCTCAAATAAGTAGCCATTTCGGACGTTGCAAAGACGGCATCTTCTTCCGCGATGACAATAAAATGCGTATAGTAGGTTTAGATGGTATTCTTAAAGAGAGTTTTGATATTGCTCAGGATTACAGCAATGACAAAATAGGCATGTGGAACGGCAAATCATCTCTTTGGTGTGGAACAAAAGAAGGTATAGCCAATATAGACATGTCATCGGCTACACCAACTGTCCTCTCTCAGCCTTACCGACCCGAAGGTACTATAGTCGACCGTGTAGCCTATTTGATACCGTCGCCTGACGGCCGCCGCATATATGCCTCAAATATGGGGCCGACAAATATCCGCAGGAGTATAAGTTATCCTAGTGACGGTATTTTTATACCTCAAAAAACAAATATTTTGGAGGATGGTAAGATTAGAGATGTTTCGATAGTCAATGCCAGCGCTACGGCATCAACAACTCAAAGTGCTCAGCAGACGGCGAACTCTACATATATGTTTGGAGGTGCAACAAGACTTTGTGAATATCCTGAAAATAGTGAAATCTATTTCATAGGAAATGGTCAAGAAGGAGTTTATGTTGTAGAAGGTAATAAAGAAATTTATAAATTTAACAGTTTTAATTCTCCTTTAGTAAATACTTGGAATACAAGGGTATATGATGTAAATTTCGATCCTCAAGGTAATCTATGGGTTGGTCATTGGCGTGGTGTTGACGGATCACCATATTTAATACTTCCTGCAGATAAATTGCGAAAGGATTTTGATAAAATTTCAAATTCAGACTGGCGTATATCAAAAGTAAACAAGCATAAACAGGAATGTAAAGACTATGTCTCATTATTTTGTAAAAAAAGTAATGTAGCTTTCTTTATTACTTCTATACCTTATATGGGTGTTGATGTAGTAAAAACTAAAGGAGACTGGTCTGCTGTTGATGAACATGAAGTATTTGCATGTCCCGAGTTTACAGATCAGGATAATAATACGATAAAACCACAATATGTCTTCTCGATGGTTGAAGACCAGCGAGGGCGTGTGTGGATTGGCATAAATGCCGGTCTTCTCGAAATTGTCAATCCGGCCACTTTTGACGGTCGAGTAAATAAGCTTAAAGTTCCTCGCAATGACGGCACGAATTATGCTGATTACCTGCTTGACAGCGAGCAGATAAATGCGATAGCTGTCGACGGCTCAAACCGCAAATGGATTTGTACGGAAGCCTCGGGCATATATCTTGTCAGTGAGAACGGTGACAGAATCCTTAAGCATTTTGATGTCTCAAACTCACCACTGCCCTCAAATACGGTCCACTCCGTGATATGCGATCCGTTCAGCAATATTGTCTATATTGGCACCGGTAACGGTCTTCTCAGCTATCGAAGCGATTCATCTCCAGCTGCCGAAGATTTCAGTGATGTATATGCCTATCCCAATCCTGTCAGACCGGATTATACCGGTTGGATTACGGTCACCGGTCTGATGGATAACTCACTTGTGAAAATAGCGGATGCTGCCGGAAATGTCTTTTATCAGGGCAAGTCTGAAGGCGGCATGATAACGTGGGACGGTTGCAATGCAGCAGGACAGCGTGTGCGCTCGGGTGTATATTTTGTATATGCTTCGTCAGACGGTGGTGACAGTTCAGGCTCGACTAAAGGTGTTGTAACCAAAATCGTAGTAGTCAACTAAGATAGGTCTGACGGTGTTTATAGAAAAAGAAATCAATAATAAAGATATAAATGGACGATAAACTCAAATATGTCGATGAACGTGACAAGAGCTATGGCATGGCCGGCATGGCCATTTCTATGATAATGCTCGACGGTGAGAATTATCTTGAAGCCATGACACTTGATGCACCTGCCGGCGACAGTGTGGAGTTTTCCCATGATTTTTATTTCATAGGTAATCCGCGCATGTCGGCCAAAATAGCATGGAATGAGATTTTAAAGCATTTCCAGATTTCATCAGGCATGGTCATAGCCAATATGATGTGCCGAAATTATGTGCAGCATCGCCATAAACTTCCGGCTGATATAATCGAATCTCTGCGTGCATTTGTGCGCGATGAGGCCGAGGAAGACTGCCAGCTCGAACGCGATGAGGCTGACGCCATATTTGAGAAAAACTATAATTATTTCGACCGTCTGTTTACATATTCGCAGGTCCATCAGGTCGCTCATGACCTTGCAGCCTCATTAGTGCGTCAGCGCCGTATGTCAGCGCTTGAAATAATAGAGCAGTTGCGCGTGCTTTCAATGCTCTGACAGACCAACTGACTGCTTAAAGGCTCGGCCATTTTTTTGAGTATTAAAGGAGCTTCGGGTCCTACATTGAATATGAGGTCGAGTATGCTCAGATAAGGGAAAAAACCGAGTCGGTCGGCTCGCACCTGATAATAGCACACAGATTCTACAGAATTAAAATCAAATTTAGTGAAATCGAGGTCTTTGACTTCGGTTTCTTTTTTATCATCCCACTCTATATAACTTTCGAAACCGAGTATTTTTCTGACTATTTCATCGGCCTGTCTGTCTAATTCGCTGACGGTTAGATTGCCGTCAGGTTTGGTGAATATGGGGCGCAGACGGTCGATATAGAACTCGAAGAAAGGTGTGCGGCCATAGGCAGACTCGAGAGCTGTCAGGTGCTTGTGCCACCATTCGCCGTGATCCGAAACTTTGACTTCGCTCCACGAGCAGCGGCCGCCGGGTGATCTTACAGGGATTGTGAGAGTCAACGGTCCGCGTGTATCGACGATATCGCAGCGATGAGCGCTTTTAAAGCGCTTGTCGGCACGCATCCCCCCGTGTATTGTCGCAGAGGCAAACATCGAGAGCACGGCGTAATAGGCTGTCGAGCCGAAAAACTGAGGAGCAAAGACAGCATGTAGCTCAGGCGGTAGACTGACTAATCCCATTATTTGTCAGGATTGGCGTCTTTGAATATACGACGCCAGCGTATACCGCCGTTAAATATCGAGCGGTCTTTGTCAAATGAAATCAGTACAAAGGCCGGTGTGCCTACGATGTGGTCTTCGGGAACGAAACCCCAGAAACGCGAGTCCTGTGAGTTGTCGCGGTTATCGCCCATCATGAAGTAATAATCCATAGCGAAAGTATATGTCGGAGCGACTTTGCCGTCGATAAATACCTTGCCGTCCTTGACATAGGCGTCATGGTGTCCCTCGTAGTTGCGGATGGCGCGGTTATAGATGTTCCATGTGCTGTCGTTGAGCTCGATTGTCATGCCCTTTGACGGTATCAGCAGACCTTCGTTTCCGCCGTAGTTGCTGAGCGACCATGATGTTGCAGTAACCTTCGGAAACAGGTAGGAGCCCTGTGAGCCGGGAGGCAAGAGAGACGAGGTCTTAATCATGTCCTGCAGCATGCCACGCTCCTTAAGTGATGCTATCATGTCTGATGTCAGCGGCAGACCGTACAGACGGGAATTGTCGTCTGCTCCGGGCATCCATGTGATGAGATTGGCACGGTCAATCGGGCTAAGATTCAGCGCCTCGATGTCGTCAGAGGCTATATCGAGGTCTTTGACGATGTCGTCGGTAAGAGGCGACTTGAGGGCTACGATGTAATTGAACTGTACGTTATGCGGCATCTGCTGAGCCACACCGTTGATATAAATGGTATCATTGACGATTTTGAGACGTTCGCCGGGCAAACCGACAGCGCGTTTGACAAAATTCTGACGTCGGTCGACCGGACGATATACCACCTCACCGAACGTAGCTTTGTCAGATTTGATTCGGTCGCGACCATAATGCTCGACCAACAGATCGTAATACTCCGGACTTTCTTCGAATCGTGTTGTCACCGTGTCTCCGGCCGGGAAATTGAATACAACGATATCACCTGACTCGACCTGACGAAGTCCTTTGAGACGTTTGTAGTCGTTTGCCGGCCAATCGAGATAGCTTTTAGTGTTGATTATCGGCAGTTTGTTGTGTACCAAGGGGAAGTGTACCGGTGTCATCGGCACACGCGGACCGTATGTGATTTTGTTGACCCACAGATAGTCACCTGTAAGCAAGGTCTTTTCGAGCGATGATGACGGTATCTGATAATTCTGACCCACGAAAGCAAATACGAAATAAACGAGTATCAGGGCATAAACAATTGCATCGACCCAACTCATTACCGAACGCACGGTCTTGCTTTTGCTTGTTTTCCACCATGTGAAAGGGATGTAGCCGGTGATGTAGATGTCAAAGAGCAGGAAAAGGAAGATTGCGGGCCACCATGAGCCGAGCCAGATCGTCCAAGCGATAAAGAGAGCGGCTACTATGCCGAATCTCACCCATCGTGTGGGACGTACAGCCGATACGCGTCTGATGAAGTCGTCTTTAAACGTTAGTTTGTCTTTATTTGTATCTGTTTGGGTCATATCTGAGAAATATTGCGGCGCAGAGTCCTATATGTCGCAAAATTAATGATTTTGGGCTAAAGGTCAAAAACATGTATACATAAAAAGCCCGGAGTGATGCAACAGGGCGCTCTCCGGGTCTTTTATCTTATTACCGAAATATCATTTGCCGGCTGCCTCGAGGATGAGACGCGGCAAATTGTTGTTATTGTTAAGGTGCATGAACTTGTCAGAACCTGCTCCTACCGCAAATACAGGCACAGGGTTGCCCGAGTGGCTTGTCGTTGTGAAACCGATGCCTGCGGCGTCGTTAAGCACGCGGAAAACTTCGACTGCAAAAGAGTTGAAGTTAGCATAGAGCGTCTTCTGGTCGTCAGAATTGCGGAGCACTACGGCGGCTTCAAATAGTTCTTTGAGACGGGCTTCCTCTTTTTCGCCTACGGGTACATGGTCAAAGAAACCGAAGTTTTCGCGCAGATACTCACGCATGTCTTCCCAGCGGTAGACCATGCGGTTGCGGGCAAGAGACTTGCAGTACTCGTTGAATGCCTCTTTTGACACACGCTGATATTTGAAATATTCGAGGTGAGGCGTGCGGTTGTTGCCGAGAGCCAGACCGCCGGTGTCGTGGTCGGCTGTTACGACGATAAGGGTCTCGTCGGGATGTGCGAGATAGAAATCGTAAGCGATTTTGAGCGATTCGTCGAAATTGAGTGTTTCGATGATGGCAGCGCCGCCGTCATTGCCGTGGAGGGCATGGTCGATGAGGCCGCCCTCGACCATCATAAAGAATTTGTCGGGAGAGTTCTTGAGAAGCTGATTGAGGCAGGCCTCGGTGATAATAGGTAATGTGAGATTTTCGGCGAGCGAGTCGATGGCGTAGTGTATATCCCAGTCATGCGGACCGTCAGTGTTGAGGAGCATGACTTTGTCGGAGTTGATTTCCTTGACACCGTCGCGGCCATAGACGACCTGCACATTGTTCTGAGCCATTATGTCCATCAGGTCTGTGGCTTTGCCTTCCTTATCTTTGCGTCCGCGCAGACCTGCGCCGGCGATAAAGTCATAGCCCGACGATGCGGCCTGTTTGCCTATCTCATAGTACATGCCGCGGTTGGGCACATGGGCATAGAAAGCGCCGGGAGTGGCATCGTCGGGAGCGACAGAGGTCACTACTCCTACGCCGTAACCGGCGTCCTTGAATATACGTGCGATAGAAGTCACATCAGTAGTGTCGGGAGCCATGCCGAGCATGCTGTTGCGAGTCTTGGTGCCGGTAGAGAGGGCTGTACCTGCGGCGGCAGAGTCGGTGATAAGGCTTGATGCCGAGTAAGTCTGACACCAGCTGACAGTCGGAAACTGCATCATCAGCAGTGGCTTGTCATTTTTAAGGATTACGCGGTTATAACTCTGGGCGGTCATGACCGGACCCATGCCCATGCCGTCGCCGATGAAGTAGAAAATGTACTTGGCGTCTGCGGCAGATAGAGAGAGAGTTGCAGCTGAGGCAAAGAGGGCTCCGAGGAGCAATTTTTTGATTTTCATGATTTTTATAGTTAGTTATTCAGGTTATCAGAAGTTAATTTCTAAAAGGCGGTCTATGATTTTACGGTCATTGCACAAACGCGGCACCTTGCGCTGACCGCCAAGTTTGCCTGTTTCGGCGAGCCAACGGTCAAACAGACCCGTCTGCGCCGTAACGAGCGACAGACGGTCGAGGAAGATGTCGCCCGAACGTTTGGCCTGATAGTCGGAATTGACGCTCTGTAGCGCACGGTCAAGGATATCGGCGAAGGCCTCGGTATCGGCCGGTGGCCTTGACCACTCGATGAGCCACTGGTGGTGACCACGGTGGCCTCCGTCGTCATAGACGGGCGCGGCCGTATAGTTTGCAACCTCAGCGCCGGTTGCGACGCAGGCTTCAGCTATGGCCTCGTCAGCGTTGCACACCATCAGCTCCTCGCCGAAGGCGTTGATGAAACTCTTGGTGCGCCCGGCGATACGTATTTTCAGCGGGTCACATGACATGACGGTGACAGTGTCGCCGATAGAGTAGCGCCAGAGACCGTTGCATGCCGTAATTATGAGTGCGTAAGTTTTGCCTTCCTCTACACGCCATGGCGGCACGGGGTCGCCGACAGGTTGCGAATCAGTTCCGACAGGCTGAAACTCGTAAAAGACGCCGATATCTAAAAGCAACTGCATGACTCCCGGCTCGTCATCCCACGATGTCTGCACGGCGAAAAAGCCCTCTGAGGCGTTGTAGGTCTCGAGATAGTGCATTTTTGACGGGTCGGTGAGTGTGCGGTATTGGCTGAGGTATGGGCCGAAAGCTATGCCGCCGTGGAAGAATACCTCAAGATTGGGCCAGACATCATGGATGGTCGTGGCTCCGCAGGCCTTGATGGTCTCGCGGATTACTGTTATAAACCATGACGGGACGCCCGAGATGTTGGTGATATTCTCGCGTGAGGCAGCCTCGACGAGTGCGGGCAGTTTCTGATGCCAGTCGGCCATGAGGGCTATTTTTTTTGATGGCACACGCAACAGGTTTACCGCAGGATTGATGTTGTCAATCAGATTGGCAGAGAGGTCACCGACGACCGTGCCGGGCGGAAGCGTGCCGAGCTCGTTGGCATAACTGCCGCCGAGTATGAAACTTTTGCCCGAGAAGATGCGGCTGTCAGGGTTAAGTGACAGATAGTGGGCCACAACGTCGCGTCCGCCGGCGTAATGATTGAGCTTTAGCGAGTCGGCAGTGACGGGAATGTATTTGCTTTTGCCGCCCGACGTGCCTGATGACTGTGCGAAATGAGTGCATCTTCCCGGCCACAGTATGTCACGACTCCCGTTGACCATCTCCATAACGTCGGCACGGATGTCTTCATAAGAGATTACCGGCACACGCGCAGCAAAGGTCTCGTAATCTTTTATGGAGGCGAAATCATGGCGCTGCCCGACACGTGTGCGTCGCGCTGTTTGCAAAAGGTGCGCGAGTACGTCACGCTGCGTGTCGGCGATGCGGCCCTGCCATGAGCGGGCTGCCGTCACACGCCGCCGGAAGAACGGCCGGGCTAACGGAGTCAGATCAAGCATTGCGTGAGAGAAGGGCCTCGATGGCTAAACGGTAGGAGAGGGCGCCGAAGCCGCTGATGCTGCCGCAGCACACCGGAGCTATCAGCGAGCGGTGACGTATCTCCTCGCGTGAGAATATGTTTGACAGATGCACCTCGACGACAGGAGTCTCGATGGCCGCGATGGCGTCGGCAATAGCGAGAGAGGTGTGGGTGTAGGCGCCTGCATTGAGCACGATGCCGCAATATTCACCTCCGAAGCCGGCCGCATGCAGTCGGTCGATGATTGCGCCCTCGCTGTTGCTGCGGAAGTCTTCGATGATGACCCCCTCACGGGCGAGCGAGGCTATGATTTCGTCAAGAGTCGTGTGTCCGTAGATTTCGGGCTCGCGACGGCCGAGGAGATTGAGGTTTGGGCCGTTTATGACTAATATTTTTTTGTCCATGCGATTAATGTTTCAGTTGGACATGCTGTGTGGGCGGTAAGGTTTTGTTGCGCTCGTCGACTGCGTCGATGACCACATGAGCCAGATGGATGAAATCCTGTGCGGCAAGGCTGTCACCCGCAGCGATTGGCTCGCCGCTGTCGCTGTGCACGCCGACAGAGGCCACAAGGGGTATGCATGCCAATAGTTTGACGCCAAGTTCTTTTGCCAACTCTGCGGCGCCTCCGTTGCCGAAGATATAGTAACGCTCGTCAGGATGTTTCTCGGGCGTGAACCATGCCATGTTCTCGACGATGCCGAGGACGGGTACATTGATTTTCTCGTCGGCAAACATGGCGAGGCCCTTGCGGGCGTCGGCCAAGGCTACCTGCTGGGGTGTCGAGATGATGACGACACCGGTGATGTCGAGAGTCTGCACGAGTGTCAGATGGATGTCGCTTGTGCCGGGAGGCATGTCGATGAGGAAATAGTCGAGTTCGCCCCAGTCGCCCTGCTCGATGAGCTGCTTGAGCGCGTTTGAGGCCATGGAGCCGCGCCAGACAACAGGACTGTTGCGGTCGACGAGAAATCCTATCGATAGCATCTTGACGCCGTAGCGCTCGATGGGGATGATTTTGTTGACGCCGTCGACCTCGTGCATGTAGAGCTGCTCGTCTTCGACACCGAACATTTTGGGTATCGACGGCCCGAAGATGTCGGCGTCAAGCAGTCCGACCTTGTAACCTTCGCGTGCAAGGGCTACGGCAAGATTGGCGGCGACGGTCGATTTGCCTACACCGCCTTTGCCCGACGAGATGCCGATGATATTCTTCACGCCGGGCAGCGGTTTCTCCTTGGGAGCGGGAGCGGCCTGACGGGTCTTGACGTTGACCGTCACCTCGGCGTCAGCCGATGCGAAAGTCTTTATTGCAGCCTCGGCGGCTTTGACGACCGATTTGAGGAAGGGGTCGGTCGGACGGTCGAAGATTAGCGAGAAACTGACTTTCTGACCGTCGATGCGGATGTCGTCTTCGACCATACCGGCCTCGACGATATTCTTGCCCGAGCCGGGATAGCGCACTGTGGCGAGCGCGTCGGTAATCAGGCGGGGATATAATGTGTTTGATTCAGCCATGATGTATGTTAGTTTTGATTGTTTTCGTCCATGAGCTGCGGCATCTGTATATAGCCGCGCGAGTAGCTGCGGTAAGTGTCAGGCTCGATTTCGTCAGTAGGCTCGGCCAAGTCACCCTCGGCCGGCAGACGGAACTGCAGGTATTTTATTGTAAGGCCGCGTGCGAGCCATTGACGCTCGTAATGTGTCTTTATGTCGAGTATGTCGCCGGCCGAGCCGGAGGCGTAAAGGTCAGCGGTAGATTCGACAACAGGCAGGCTGTTGAGCTTGACCATGAGGTCGGTGTAAGTGTAGAGGAACGGGCTGTCGGTCTTGAGATGTATCAGGCCGTTGTCGACGAGTATCCGGCGGTAGAGATTCATGAAGCGTGTCGACGTCAGACGTTTTGTCGCCTTCTTCATCTGCGGGTCAGGGAAGGTAATCCATATCTCGCTGACCTCGCCGGGGGCGAAAAACGAGTCAATGAGTTCTATGGATGTGCGCACGAAGGCCACATTTTTCATGCCCGTGTCGCGAGCCTCGGATGCGCCGGTCCACATGCGCGCGCCCTTGATGTCGACGCCGATAAAGTTTTTGTCGGGAAAACGGCGTGCGAGCCCGACAGTGTATTCGCCTTTACCGCAGCCGAGTTCGAGCACAATGGGCTTGTCGTTACCGAAAAAATCGGCGCCCCAGCGGCCTTTGAGCGGGAATGTTTCTTTCTGCAAACGGGCAAAGGGATATTGGAAGACAAAATCGATTGTCTCCATGTCGGCAAATTTCTTGAGTTTATTTTTTCCCATTCTTAAATTATTTTCTGATTTTCAGACCGGCACGTATGCCGTCTGTGAGGATAACTTCGACTATTATTATGCCCGTTGCGGCCGGGACGGCAATCTGCGTCTCGGTCATTCCGGCCGGGATGTCAGACGACGCCAACAGACGTCCGGATGTATCAAAAACACGAAGCGCGGCTATATCTCTGTCGGCTCTGACAAAAAGAGCCGTACCTTCAAAACGACCGGTGACAGACGGTTTTTGCGTCTCGGTCAATGTTATATCATCGGCAGACGACTGCTCGATGTTGAGAATATCAAATTCCATCCACTGGCCGGCCGACGCAAAGAGGTCTATCGTTTTGGCATCAAGGAGAAGCCGCACTGTCGGTTGGACGACACCGTGCCAGACCTCTTTGCCGAGTTCAGGAACAGATTCGAGAGCCGATGCATTTATATATTTGAGGCCGTCCATCGACGCCATGGCATAATCGCCGATAGAGTCGAGCGACGCCGGGAGTGTTAATTCGCTGACATTGCCGAGTCCTTTGAGGGCGAAGTCGCCGATGCTTACGGCTCCTGACGGCAGTGTCAGTTGCGCGAGCGACTTGCAATCAAAAAATATGGCCTCACCCACGGTTTTGAGCGACGCCGGCAGCGATGCCCGCTGCAGGTCGGCGCAGCGGGCGAAGGCCCAGCGGCCGATATGATTCAGGAAGGAGCAGGTGCTGAGGTCAGCTGACTCCAATGCAGTCCCGGCGAAAGCTTCCGCGCCTATTGATTTCAGATTTTTGCCGAATGAGACGGCCGACAGCACGCTGCAGCCTTCGAAGGCACGGTCGCCGACCGACGTGACATTTTCAAGTCCTGTCACCGCATTGAGCGCCGTGCAACCCTCGAATGTAGAGGCCGGAATGACATTGACGCCCGTCAATGTTACTTTTGACAGCGACAAGCAGTCGTCGAATACATGCGAGCCGCCGATGTCAGAGACCGCGAGCGTCATCTCCTTAAGTTGGGGACATGCGCTGAACGCGCCCTGTCCGACTGATTTGACATTAGAGCCGATGTCGGCGCGTGTGAGCGAAGAGCCGGCGAAAGCAACATCGCCTATGCTTAGGACGTCGCTCTGAGGCAGCTTAACTGATGTGAGCCTTAATCCGGCAAATACACCGGCCGGTATGACATCGGCCTTATGGTATGCAGACAGGCCCAAGCGCTCGCGACCGTTGTCAAAGGCCGCTATGGATACACGGCTCAGGTCGAGTTCACGGAGGGCCGGCATGTTTTCGGCTATGAAAAACAAGTCGGCAGCATTGACCGAGCCTGTCAGCGACAGTGAACTCACTGACTGAGGATTGTCGATAAGCGTGTGAAGATTTCCGGGGGTGACGTCAGTCTCGACGCCGCGTGCGGTCAGAGCCGTCGCGATTATAAGGGCAATCGCGGCGATTGGTCTGTATATGTTTTTTATAGTCATTGCAGATGCAAATATAGTATTTTTAAAGGTCAAACGGAAGGGTCGGCGCCGGCAAAAGGCGGAAAGACATGCGATGGAGCGGCGACGGGCCGTGCTCTTCGATAGCGTGACGGTGAGCGGCTGTAGGATAGCCTTTGTTGACGTTCCATGCATAATATGGATAGCGCTCGTGCGCCTGCATCATGAAATCGTCACGGTAAGTCTTGGCGAGCACTGATGCGGCGGCTATGTTGGCATAGGTGGCATCGCCTTTGACAACGGTCATATAGGGCACGTTGCCGTAAGGTTTGAAGCGGTTTCCGTCGACAATTATTTCCGACGGACGTCGGCTCAGTCCGTCAAGGGCGCGGTGCATGGCGAGAATCGATGCGTTCAGTATGTTTATGCGGTCGATTTCTTCGGCGTCGACAATGCCGACGGCCCACGCCACGGCTTCTCGCTCGATGATGTCGCGTAGCTGATAACGCCGGCGCTCGGTCATTTGTTTCGAGTCATTGAGCAGCGGATGCGAGAATCCGTCGGGAAGGATGACAGCGGCAGCATAGACCGGTCCGGCGAGACAACCGCGTCCGGCCTCGTCGCAGCCGGCCTCGAAAACTCCGGCGTGGCGGCATGTCGGCAGCGGCGAGTGTCGCTTGTCAGCGCACGATTTCATAGTTGATGATAGATTCTACAAGAAAGAGATTCTCGATGTCAGAGCGGTTGATGACTATGTCGTCATAGTTGGGATTCTCGCTGTGCAGCACCACCTTGGCCGGGTCGTCGTGGCGGCGCAGATATTTTACCATACGGTAATCCTCGAGCACGACGACATAAATCTGACCCCAGAGTATCGTTGCGTCGCGTCCCACGTCACGTATCGACAGATAGGCGCCGTTGCGGATGCGGGGCGACATTGATTCGCCCGAGACGCGCACTATCGGCAGTTTTGGACTGACACCGGGGATATTGAGACGACCTATGATGCGTTCGTCGGTAAACATGCGGCTGAGACCTACCGAGCCGGCCGTGACGTCAATGTCGTAGACAGGTGCGCCGATGTTGTCATGACGGTCTGAGCGTTGTGCCGACGCGGTTTCGCGAGCGGGCCTGTTTTTTGCAAACGGCACGTCATCGCCATGGAGCAGCCAGCGTTTCGACACACCGAGATTGACAACGAGACGATTGATAAAAGCCTCGCTTACAGGCGATTTACCTGATAGTATCTTGGATATGTTGGATGGGTCTACGCCGATGAGCTCGGCAAATTTGGCCTGAGTCCGCCGGGAGAATTTTATAAGAAATTTGATACGGTCAATCACCGAAGCCGTCGGAGCCGGCGAGGGGAGATTGTCTAAAATGTTAGTTTCCATTATGATGTGTGCTCAACTTATATGGCAAAGTTACAACGTTTTTGGGTATTTGTCAAGTTTTAAAAAGCTAAAATGCGGTGGTTTAACACTTTTTCTTATCAGAAGTCATATAATATGCCGTACGGATAAAAGTTTGGCGTTTTGGCGCCTATTGTATAAATTTGCACTGATATGGAAGGTCTGACTATCGGATATGACGCAAAACGTGCTGCGGTGAACAGTACCGGGCTCGGTAATTACAGCCGTTATGTCATCGACACAATGACAATCGGTTTCCCGAGCAACAGGTATATTCTCTATTCGCCCTGTGAGCCCCGCAGCGAGCGTATAGAGCCGCTCTTGACACGCGCCAATGTGGAGCTCGCTGTCGCTTCAGGCGCCGGACGCCGCTTTGGCGCGCTCTGGCGCAGTTTCGGCATCACAGGGCGTCTGCGCGCCGACGGTGTCGACGTCTACCACGGTCTGAGCAACGAACTGCCACTTAATATCAAATCGTCGGGTATTCCGTCGGTTGTGACAATCCACGACCTTATCTATCGCCGTGTTCCCGAGGACTACCGTGCCATAGACCGACGCATCTATGACTATAAATACGGACGGTCAGCGGCTGCTGCCACACGCGTCATCGCCATCAGCGAGACCACGCGTCGCGACCTTATCAGCGACTATCAGATAGACCCGGCTAAAATCGACGTCATATATCAGGGCGTCGACCCGCGCTTCAGCATCGCGGTAAGCTATGAGGATAAGGAGCGCGTAAGGAATACTTACAAACTGCCGCGCGACTTTTTTGTCACTGTCGGCACTGTTTCGGCCCGCAAGAATCAGCTCATGGCTGTCGAGGCAATGCGCCGACTGCCTGCCGATCTTAATTTGGTCATCGTTGGGTCGATGCGCAGCGAGTATGCCGACAAAGTGCGCCGCGCTGTCACCGATTACGGTCTGACTGACCGTGTCATGTATCTTGAGGGTGTGCCCTTGGCCGATTTGCCGGCTCTTTATGCCATGGCGAAATTCTCGAGCTATACGTCGCGTTACGAGGGATTCGGTCTGCCCGTAGTGGAATCGTTGAGCACCGGCACTCCGGTCATAGCCGCCACCGGCTCGTGTCTCGAGGAGGCCGGCGGCCCGGGGGCTGTCTATGTCAATCCCGATGACTGTGACGCTTTTGTCAAGGCCGCGGACGATATTCTGTCAAACAGCGTGTATGCCGACAAGCTCTCGCAGCGCGGCAAGGCTTATGTCAAACGCTTTTCGGCCGACGAGTTCGCGCGTCTGACCATGGCCGCATACCGCAAGGCTATCATTGATAAACTGTTCTGATTATGAGTGAAAGTAAAACCATATTGATTATAGGAGCCGGCGGTTTTATCGGCGGCTTTATCGCCCGCGAGGCGCTTAACCGCGGCTATCAGGTGTGGGTCGCAGTCAGAGAGTCGACTTCACGACGCTATCTCGATGACCCGCGACTCAATTTTGTAGTTCTCGACTATGAAAACTCCGACCTGATGGGCGCGACACTGCGCAACGCGGCGCCCACACCGGCCGGACGCTGGGACTATATGATATGGAACCTCGGCGCGACAAAGTGCACTAACTTTGCCGATTTCAACCGCATCAACTATCTCTACCTGCGTAATTTCATCGAGGTCATCGAGGAGGAGAATCTTGTGCCTGACAGATTCCTTTATATGAGTTCGCTGAGTGCGCTCGGGCTCGGCGACGAGGTTGCCTACACCCCGTTTGACTCGCGTTCGATACCGGCTCCCAACACCCGTTACGGCCTCTCGAAAATCAAATCTGAGACCTACTTGGAGACTCACGGCAACATACCGTGGATTATCTTCCGTCCGACAGGCGTCTACGGTCCCCACGAAAAAGACTATCTGATGATGATAAAGTCGATAGACTCGGGATGGGACTTCGGTGTCGGATTCAAGCGTCAGATGCTGACATTCATCTACGTCGACGACCTCGTCAGGGCCATGTTTGACGCCCTCGCCGCCGGCGTAGTCAAAAAGAAATATATCATCAGCGAGCCCCGGGCCTATACGCAGAGCGAGTTCCGCAAAATCGTCGCCGATGCCCTCGGGCGCCGTTTTGTCGTGCCCGTACGGCTGCCCATGTGGGCCGTCTATTGCGCCTCGGTCGTCGCCGAGAAGTGGGGAGTGCTGACACTTAAGCCGTCGACGCTCAACCGTGACAAGTTCAAGATAATGAAGCAGCGCAACTGGTGCTGTGACGTCTCTGACGCCGAGCGCGACTTCGGTTTCACGGTCGAATATCCGCTCGAGCGAGGCATAGCCGAGACTGTAAAGGCCTATCAGGCCGAGAAAAAGCAACGTAAAAACAATAAAAAAGCAGGCAAATGACATCATCAAATGCTCCCGAGTCGCGTCCGCCTGTGTGGGTCATCGCGATAATCGTAATATGTATGTTGCCGGTGCTCGCTTTTCCGACGCTGCTCGCCGAGACCGCAACAGACACACCGGCGCGTATATTTGCTTGGTTTTATCCGTTTTACGTCATCGTGTCGGGCATCTGCGCCTATATCTGCTGGCCGCGCCGCCCCGAGGTGACGTGGGTGCTATTGGTGATAATGCTGCTGACACATGCCGCCATGTGGATGCTTGTCCGTTATAACATCTGACGCCGCGTCATGGACTCACAGGAAGCATTGGATGACTATATCGCCGCGCACATCGACGCCGAGCCGGAGACTCTGCACCGTCTCTACCGCCGCACGCATCTGACGCGCCTCTATCCGCGCATGTGCTCGGGGCATGTGCAGGGCCGCATACTGACCATGCTCACGCGCATGATAGCTCCGCGGCGCATACTCGAATTGGGCACGTTCACCGGTTACTCGACGCTGTGTTTTGCCGAGGGCATGCCCGAGGGTGCCAAGCTGCACACCGTCGAGATTGACGACGAGTATGCCGACGAACTTCGCGAGCTTTTTGACTCTGATCCGCGCGGAGCCGACATAGAGCTGCATGTTGGTGACGCCTTGGAGGTGGTGCCGACGATTGACGGGGAGTGGGACATGGTGTTTATCGACGCAAACAAGCGCAACTACACCGACTATTACCGTCTGATACTGCCGCGAGTGCGTCGCGGCGGCTACATTATCGCCGATAACACGCTCTGGGCCGGAAAAGTGCTCGACCCCGAGGCAAATCACGACGCGCAGAGCCGCGGCATAGTCGAGTTCAACGACCTTGTGGCCGCAGATCCGACGGTTGAGAAAATCATACTGCCGCTGCGCGACGGCATGACTATAATCCGCAAGAAATAATCTGAAAAAATCAGCCTGATACCTGCACGGGGATGCCTGTGCGGGCCGTTATTTTGGCGGCGATGGCGTCTAACTCGGTGCGCGCGACGTGGACGAGCGATTGCTCGGGCGTCTGACGGTCGATGGTGTAGAGCATTATCTCACGCGGACGTATGCGCTGATAAGCGTCGATGAGAGCGTCGACCTCGGCGTCGGTGCTGTTGTCGACTGTCTCGCCGTCATGAGTGCCGCGGGTAATCATGGTCTGTATGATGGCGTTGTCACCGAATGCGGCGAGACGCTCTATGGTTTTGTCCACGCTGAAGTGTTTGTCTACCGGGCGGTCGAGTAAACTGACGGTGCGGTCAATGGCGCTGTCCAATTTAAGTATATTGTTGTCAATCTTTCTCAGAGCGTCGCAGACGTCGGGGCGGTCTATGCGGGTGGAGTTTGAAAGCACCGATATTTTTACGTCGGGGAAATAGCGGTCGCGCAGGGCGATGGTGTCATCGATTATGCCGGCGAAGTCAGGGTGCATGGTCGGCTCGCCGTTACCGGAGAATGTGATGACGTCGAGCGTCTGTCCGGCCTCTTTCATTGACTTGAGTTTATGCTCGAGGTGTCGGGCGACGTCTGTCCGCGACGGCAATCCGGTCGAGCCGGGGCCTTGGGCGTTATACCCGGCCTCGCAGTAGAGGCAGTCAAACGAACAGACTTTTCCGTCGTTGGGTGAGAGATTGACGCCTAATGATGTGCCGAGCCTGCGTGAATGTATGGGCCCGAAAACGGTTTCATGAAAAAGGACTCTCTGCATGTCTCGTTGATTATTTGATATCTTTTGTAAAAAGCCTTGTGACAAGCGACGTCAGCAGGGCAATCAGGATTATGGCGGCGGCGACAGCCGGCAGGTCGGTCGGGTCGACGGCCACGGGATAGACGTCGATGGTCAGTGCGGCCGGGTCGCCGCTGAGTCGTATCAGTCCGAAATGTTGCTGAGCCAATGAGAGCAGCAGCCCGGCGAGGATGCCGGCCGCGCCTCCGATGCCGCATATAAGCCAGTCAAGCCTGACAAATATCGAGCGTACGTCGGCGCGTGTCGCTCCGAGTGCGCGCAGGGTTGTCATGTTGTCACGCTTCTCGATGACAAGCAGAGAGAGCGTTGACAGGATGTTGAACGACGCTATGATGAGTATAAAGACAAGCATGAGGAATGTAATCCATTTCTCTATGGCAATCATGTGGAATGACTCGCTCTGCTGACGGGCGCGGTCGAGCACGTCGAAACCGGGCCCCAAGCGGCCGGCGATTTCCGACGTGACCTGTCGTATGTCGGCCGCAGTCGTCAGACGCAACTCGAGGGCTGAAGCCTCGCCGTCGCTATAGTCGAGGAGGTCGCGGGCCACGTCAAGCGGCACAAAGATGCGGTCGTTGTCATATTCGGTCTGGTTGACTGATGTGACGGCCGTGACGACGACATCGCGGCCGCGGAAAGAAGCTGCGGGATTTGCCGGATTGAGACGGCCGACGCGGCGCGGCACATATAGCCCGACCACACTCTCGGGGCTTGGGCGCAGACCGCTGCTGTTGGCTACACCGACCGAAATCTGTGCGGCCGGCAGACTGTCATAGCGGCTCAGATACAGGCCGTCGATGACAACGCTGTCGAGGTCGACTACGTCACAGTAGCCGTCATCGATGCCTTTAAATTCGACCGGCGTCTGTGAATGTTCGCTGACGAGGAGTCCGCGGTCAGAAAGTGTGGCGACGGCGCCGGTGACTCCGTCGACCGTAAGGATGATGTCTCTGACCGAGTCGGAGCGGGCGAAGACTTTGCCGTCGCGCGGCTTAACGAGCAGCTCGGGGTCAATCAGTGAGAGCTGACGCTCTGACAGCGATGTGAATCCGTTAAAGACCGACAGCACAATGACGATGGCCGCTGTCGCGACGGCAACACCGGCTATTGATATGGCGGCTATGATATTTACCGCTTTATGTGATTTCTTCGAGAAAAGATATCGAAGAGCGATCTTAAATGTAAACAATGACGGTTTGTGCTTTGTCGGGGGCGACTGTCAGGGATTATTTTTGCAGCAGATGGTCGATGTTTTCGATATAGTCGAGCGAGTCGTCTAAATAAAACTGCAGGGCCGGAGTCTTGCGCAACTGGAAACGCACCCGCTGTGCGAGCTCATAGCGCACGGTCTGAGCCGAGCGGTTGATGCTTTCAATCATCTCGGCAGCTTTGTCTGAGGGGAATACCGACAGATAGGCCTTGGCCACCGAGAGATCGGGCGAGACGCGGACGGTGCTGACCGAGACAATGACGCCATGTGTTTTGGCTGTCTGTTGGCGGAAGATTTCGCTGAGCTCTTTCTGGAGCAGGCGTGCTATTTTGGCTTGACGGGTAGTTTCCATAATAATTGTTTTTACGTTAATGATATAAATATAACGTCTTTGTATCGGCAAAGTTAGTAAAAAATGATTGAAAAACGGCGCACTTTACCCGTGAGTGGACATGAATGGGTTATCGGCCGGCTGATAGCGGGACTTTAAATCAGAGCTTTAGCATATACCCGAGGCCCGAACTGTTGATAAGGCCGTCAGAGAGCTCTCCAAGTTTTTTGCGCAGACGCGATATGTTGGTGTCGACTATGCGAGAGTTTGATTTGGCGGGTGAGGCTTTCCAGACACTGTTATAAATCTCTAAACGCGTGACATAATTGCTGATATTGCGCATCAGCAGTGTCAGTATCGCATACTCGGTTTTTGTGAGAGTCAGCACCGTGTCGCCGTCGCAGACACGTCGGGTCATCAGGTCGTTGGTCAGGGTCTTATATGTAAGTGTATTGCCTTCTGACTTTACAGCAGAGACAGCACGCCCGTGACGGCGCAACACTGATTTGATGCGGGCAACCATCTCGCGGAGCGAGAACGGCTTGATGATGTAGTCGTCGGCGCCTGAGTCGAGGGCTTCGATTATATAGCGTTCGGAGTCGAGTGACGAGCAGATTATGAAACCTACATGGGAGTTAAGAGGGGAGGATCTGACTTTGTCGAGCAGGTCAAGTCCTGAATATGGAGCTGTCATGGCATCGGCAATGATGAGCGAGACGTCGCCCAGCTCGGCCGTCGAGGCTCGCTCGGCGTCGTTATAGACGACTATCTCATAGCCCTCACTCGTGAGGTTTATCTGCAACAGTTTCGAGATATTGTCATCTTCGTCAACAATTATTATTTTGCCTAAAGATGCAGCTAACATGGTTTGATTACGACGTTGTATGCAAATTAAAGCAAAAAAGTCGGAGATTATAAATTCAGTAACTGTTTTGTGTCAACTTTGTTTTAAAAAAGTATTCTGTCCGTGCTCAAGCCGTCAGGATGTCGCCGTCGTTATGCTTTGTTATTACGGAACTGGTCGCGTATCGTGTCGACAACATTAATGATATAGTCGCCGGTTTTCTCGAGGTCTCCGACAATATCCATGTAATAAATGCCGGCCTGATACTCGTAGTGCTTGGCGTTGATGTTCTCGACATTGGCGCTGCGCAGAATGTTGCGCATATTGTTGATTTCGCGCTCTTTGTTGTAGGAGTCGATGAGCGAGCGTTCCGAGACATTCTCGATGTCCTTGAGTTTGGCTATCATCAGTGACATGGCGTCGCGCACGTAACTGTACAGAGTGTCGATGTTGTCGTAAATCTCCTGATTGAAAGAGACGCCTGCCTGTATTTTGCGAGAAAGTATCTTGCCTATGCCCATACAGCTGTCGGCTATGCTCTCGATTTCGCTGATAATATTGAGCATCGCGGCGATTTTCAGCTTGCCTTCGTTTGACAGACGTCCCTCGGCGATACGGTTGAGATAATGCGCAATCTCAAGCTCCATGCGGTCTGAGATGTCTTCGTATTTCTCGAGCCGCGAATATAGCTTGTTAAATTCCTCAGACTGCTCTTTGGTGTGAATCAGGGTCTGAGCCATGTCAATCATGCGTCCGACACGCTCGGCATAGACCTCCATCTCTTTTTCGGCCTGAGCTATATTGAGTTCGGATGCATTGACAAGACCGCGCGAGATAAATTTGAGTGTGAACTCTTCCTCCTCTTTGTTCTTGCCGGGGATGAGTCGCTCGACAATCTTTACATAAAGACCTGTAAACCATATCATCAGCGACAGATTGACGAGATTGAATGTGGTGTGGAAGATTGACAGGCCGAATGATACGCTCATCTGCATGGCTGCAATGCGCTGTATCACATGGTGTCCGGCAGGCAGCGAGTTGTCAAACAGATGGTCATATACGTCGGGGTCTGTCGACTGCAGGTTTGTGACGTATCCGTAGAGTGCGTTGGGGTCGCCTTGGCCGATGACTTCGGTCAGCCATGCGTTGAAATCGGCAAACGGTATGAATATGCACAGACACCAGAGTGTGCCGAGCACATTAAACAGCAGATGCCCCATGGCAGTGCGCCGTGCGGCAACGTTACCGCTCATAGAGGCAAGAATGGGGGTAATTGTCGTGCCTATATTGGAGCCGAGCACCAATGCGCATGCGAGGTCAAACGTAATCCATCCTTTGCTGCACATTATTAATGTAATGGCAAATGTCGCGGCCGACGACTGTATAATCATCGTTACCAATATGCCGACGAGTGCAAAAATCAATACGGAGCCGAATCCCATTGACGCATAGTTCTTGAGAACGGCAAACATTTCGGGATTGCTCTGCAAGTCGGGCACGTAGGCGCTGATCATGTCAAGTCCCATAAACAGGAACGAGAAACCTATGAGGAACTCGCCGATAGACCTTGTCTTGGATTTTTTTGTGAAGAGAAGCACCACCGCCAAGCCTATCAGGGGCAGCGTGAAGGCCGAGATATTGACTTTGAAGCCGAACAGAGCTATAATCCATGCGGTAAACGTTGTGCCCACATTGGCGCCCATGATGACAGCCATGGATTGGGCGAGGGTCATCAGTCCGGCATTTACAAAGCTGACGACCATCACGGTCGATGCGGATGAACTCTGTATAAGAGCTGTTATAGCACAGCCGGTCAGTGTTCCCGTAAAACGGTTTCTGGTCATTGCCGAGAGGATGCCTCGGAGCCTGTCGCCGGCTGCCTTTTGCAATCCTTCACTCATTACTTTCATGCCGTAAAGGAACAGGCCGACGGCACCTAAAAGGCCTAAGAAATCGAGTATGCTATAATCCATCTGGGATAATTAGCTCTATATGTGGTTATTAGTTTTTTCTGACTGTGCTTTGTGGCCTCGTGTTGGGTATAAGACCGGGTCTCAACAATCAGATTGTGTCACAAAGATAATATATAATCGTGTAAACAGACCGAAAAATTTTTGAAAATCATATTTTGGCGGATTATATCAGGAGTGAAAGAGTGTGTTAAAATAGTGTTATAAATGTCACATAAATGTTACAATAGCGTGGCTTAATTATGAATTTGCAGTAAAATTTTGTATCATTTATTTGCTAAACTTAAACATCAATAAAACAGTGAAATAAATGCATATTTTGGGGCTAATTTATCAAGTTAACACTTATTAACTTGCAAAATATTGACAAATTGTTTTTGCGCCCTAAATTTGAGGCGTAAACAAAAAAACAAAGACATCACAAAGTCTGATAAAACGATAAAAACAACTTAAAAAATTCACATTATGGGAACTGCAAAATTTCAATCAAATCTGATGAATCTTCAGAGCAATATGCTCAACTTCGCCTACATGCTTACCTCTAACCGCGACGATGCATATGACCTGCTGCAAGACACAACACTCAAAGCTCTCGACAACGAGGACAAGTATACTGATAACACTAATTTCAAAGGATGGGTGTTTACGATAATGCGTAACATCTTTATCAATAACTATCGTCGTGGTGCGCGTGCTGCAACTTTCATCGACACAACCGACAATCTCTATCATCTCAATCTCTCGCAGGACTCTGGTGTAGATTCTCCCGAAGATGCTTATGGAGCTGGAGAAATCACCGAGGCCATCAATTCGTTTGCCGATGAATACCGCATCCCGTTTTCGATGCACGTGGCCGGATATAAATATAATGAGATTGCCGAGAAAATGAATCTGCCGCTCGGCACTGTCAAAAGCCGCATCTTTTTTGCCCGCAAAAAACTTCAGGAAAGATTTACTGATTATCGCTAAGATTCAATAGGTTTTTATCGCAGTAAACCCATAGCGACTGCTGCTGTCGCAATAAAATATAAAAGATCGCGCCCCGGAGAGTGTCAGCTTCCGGGGCGTTTTGTGTCAGGATGTGTATTTGGTGCAATTTTACTAAAAATTGAGTTGCAATAGGATTAAAACGGGTTGTTTTGGTTAAAATATGCAAAAATAGTGCATTTTCTTGTTGAAAAATTATGTTGCATAACATAAAAAACATAATTTTGCATCGTGTTTTTCATGGTATTAGATTTAAGGTTAAAAAGATTATTCGTCGAGACGACGAGTAATTTTTTTTTGTGCTTGTAGCAATCTTTAGTTGTAAATCCACGATGACCTTATATAGATAAGAAGGCCGCATCATCAAACGATGCGGCCTTCGCTCAGATTGTAGGTTCGGGTTAATTAGGATTGTTCGGTTTAGAAATGACGTATGCCCATTATTTCGCGAACTTCGGCAAGTGTCTTGGCGGCGCGCTCGCGGGCACGCTCGGCGCCTTGACGCAGCACGCGTGCGAGATAGGCATCGTCGGCGAGAATGTCATTGACGCGCTCGCGGATAGGAGTGGTCACAGCGAGAATATCCTCGGCGAGCTGTTTCTTGAGGTCGCCGTAGCGTATCGAGCAGTCGGCGTAGGCCTGACGGAAGTGCTCGACGGTCTCGGGTGTCGATGTGAGTTCGAGGAGTGTGAAAAGATTGGCGATAGGCTCTGACAGGGGCTGATTGGGCTCTTTGGGGCCTTCGTCGGTGACGGCGCGCATCACTTTTTTGCGCAGTGTCTTGGGGTCGTCGATGAGATAGATGCAGTTGCCCTCGCTCTTGCCCATCTTGCCGGAGCCGTCGAGACCGGGCACCTTGACGGGCTGTCCGCCGAAATCAAAGTCGTAAGGCTCGGGGAAGAAGTCGACGCCATAGAATGAATTGAAGCGGCGGGCAAAGCGTCGCGTCAGCTCCAAGTGCTGGAGCTGGTCTTTGCCGACAGGCACTTTGGTGGCTTTCTGTATGAGTATGTCGACGGCCATAAGGGTAGGATAGGTGAGCAGTCCTGCATTGACGCGTTTGTTGGTCTCTGCGCCGATAATCTGTTTCTCTATCTCTTCGTCGTTGTCACCGGCTGCGATGCCGAGAGCTTTGCGGGCTTTGTCCTTAAATGAGGTTGTGCGCATCAGCTCGCCGATGCCAACGTGCATGTTCAGAAGCAGATACAACTCCGATATTTCGGGTATGTCGCTCTGCATGAATATTGTAGCCTTGTCAGGGTCAATGCCGGCGGCAAGGTATTCGGCGAGAATACCTTTTGCGTTGGCATGGAGCTGTTTGGGGTCCGGGTTAGTGGTGAGGGCATGGAGATCGGCGATGAAAAAATTACAGTCATAATCGTCCTGAATCTTAACAAATTTGCCGAGTGCACCGTAGTAGTTGCCTAAGTGCAGGTTGCCTGTGGGGCGTATGCCGCTGAGAACAATTTCTTTACTCATATATAATATAGATCTATTGCTCGGCAAAGATACTAAAAATATTATAGCTATTGCAGCTATTTTAGCTAATATAGCTAATGTAGTTCGGGATGATTTATTTTGCGGCGAGGTCAGCGGCTGACATACATATTATAAATGGGTCGGTGTATGACGGACTTTTGATTTTGTAAAGCGCCGAGCCGTCGGCGGCTACGGTCTTGTCGCATGAGCTTATGACGATTTCGCGGCCGTTGATGCTGAGCCGCGGCCCGCTCGGGTCGAATTCGGCCGTCACGGCGTCATCGAGACGCGTTATGATGATATGTCCCCGGCTATCGGTCGCGAAGATTGTGCCGCCGTCTTCATAGCTGACAGTCATTAGCGGCGAGACAATGCGGGTCGAAAAGTCGGCTTCGGCCGCAGGCTTGTCCGGTTTCGGCCGCTCGGGGCGCCCGGGATCGTCGCTGCTGTGACAGGCGCACATGGCTGCTGCAAGAATTGTGATTAATATCAATCTGAAAGCTTTCATTTGACAATCGTTATCTTCAATGCTCCCGACAGGGCCGTTGATTTGAAACAGAGCCGATGCTCGCCGGCGCTGACGTCAGTCAGTGCGATAGACTTAGCCGTGACTGCCTTGCCGTCGATGGTCCAGACGGCATCATCGGGCACATAAGGCGAATAGAAGTCTATCTTCGCGTCCTCGCCGCTGCGATAGACAGCTTTGAGGGCCACAGGCGCTGTGGGTTTGTCGTCATCGGGGTCAGTCGGGTCGCTGTCGGGTGAGTCCACATATTTTTCGCCTGTTTTGTCTCCCCATAGATATTCGGCCAACGCAGGTTCGCTGACAAAAGGGTTGCCGCGCCCCAAGGCATCAGCGATGGCCGCATCGCGGCGCAATTCGCGCTCGTCGACCGGGTCGGTGCGATGCCACTCCATGAGCTGACGGCGTCCGTAGGCGGTCAGCAAGGGCCACTCACCGTCTGCGTAAACTGCCGTCGCGCGTCCCATCCACAGCTCCGAGTCATAAACCGTGGCCATATACATTAATATACGTGCGAAATCACCTTCGTAGCCGCGCGGAGGACGGTAGAAATTGGTTTCGATGCCGGCGAGCGTCGCGGTGCCCGCGGCCCAGACATTGTTGTCATAAGTCAGTTTGTCAGGCAGCCCCGGAGGGTAATCGCCCTTGTGGGCGGCCACCTGAGCGTTTGCTGGAAAAAAGTTTATGGGATTGGCCGCGACATCGGCGATGCCGGAATATGTCTCGGGCCACCATGACGGGCTGACTACCGACACAAGCGTCAGCTGCGAGGGGACGGCGTATTCTCCGGAGAATATGTCAAGCAATCGACCTTTGTCATCAGTCAGAGTCGCCGAGGCAATCTCACTCAGATTTATAGCTGCGAGCGTCGCAGTCGCCGGTCGCGTCTCTGACTTGATTTTACGGGCGAGCTCACGCGTAGCGAGTCCGGCATACGGACTGTCGGCGCGGGCCATGATGGCGGCTGCAATGGCAAGCAGAGCCAAAACGGCTATTTTGAGCCAAATATTATTGTCGGGCTTATCTGTTCGATTCATAATTTTTTTCAAATATAGGTTTTAATTTTTTCAATTTAAAACATTTGTAAAAACTTTTTTTCTTATATTTGGGCGGAGCAAACCTGAAGAGTCAGCACAAAGCCCCGATTGCAATT
This sequence comes from uncultured Bacteroidales bacterium, assembly GCA_965143025.1. Lineage (GTDB taxonomy): Bacteria > Bacteroidota > Bacteroidia > Bacteroidales > Muribaculaceae > CAG-873. The sequence goes on along the minus strand of CBCSTG010000004.1, from coordinate 28,570 downwards.
ATCCCATTATTTTAAACAACTTAAATCTATTGCAAAATGAAAATCGGAGTTCCCAAAGAAATTAAAAACAATGAGAATCGCGTGGCTGTCACCCCGGCCGGAGTAAAAGAACTCGTAGCGCACGGACATAAAGTTTATGTGCAGCACACCGCCGGCGACGGCAGCGGTTTTGACGATGACGAGTATCGTGCGGCCGGAGCGGAAATTCTCCCCGAGATTGCCGATGTCTACGGCATCGCTGACATGATTGTCAAAGTCAAGGAACCCATTGAGCCCGAGTACAAACTCGTGCGCAAAGGACAGATAGTGTTCACCTATTTTCATTTTGCTTCTGACCTCGAACTGACTGAGGCTATGCTTAAATCAGGAGCGGTATGCATCGCCTACGAGACCGTCACAGACCGTCAGGGCCATCTGCCGCTGCTTGTGCCGATGAGTGAGGTCGCCGGCCGCATGTCGGTGCAGGAGGGTGCTCGTTTCCTTGAGAAACCTCAGGGGGGCAAAGGCATGTTGTTAGGCGGAGTGCCGGGCACACGTCCCGCCAAGGTGCTGATACTCGGCGCCGGTGTTGTGGGCCGAAATGCCGCGCTTATAGCCGCCGGTATGGGTGCTGACGTGACCATCACCGACATCTCTCTGCCCGTGTTGCGTCACGTTGCCGATGTGATGCCTAAAAACGTCAAGACTTTATTCTCGTCGCGCCATAATATCGAGGCCGAGCTTCCGACCACCGACCTCGTCATAGGCTCCGTGCTCATCCCCGGCGCCAAGGCTCCGCATCTCATCACACGCGACATGCTGTCGCTGATGGGCCGAGGCACGGTGATGGTCGACGTGGCCATCGACCAAGGCGGCTGTTTCGAGACATCTCATCCGACGACCCATGCCGACCCGGTCTACACGGTCGACGGCATCGTGCACTATGCTGTTGCCAACATCCCCGGAGCCGTGCCGCGTACATCGACATTGGCGCTGACCAACGCCACACTTCCCTTTGCTGTCAAAATCGCAGACAAAGGATGGCGCAAAGCCTGTGAGGACGACCCGCATCTGGCCGACGGTGTCAACATCGTCGACGGCAAGGTCGTCTATCCCGGTGTGGCCGAGGCATGGGGCATGAAATGCCATGAACTGAAACTCTGAAAAGGAATTATTATATTATAATATGAAGGGGTGGTTTTTTAACTGCCCCTTCTTTGCAATGTGCCAATTATTTGGGGTGAGCTCCGTAGGAGCATTAATGCTGCAGCGCAGCGCCGTATGTGAGCCTATGACAAGCAGACCTACAGCCTGCTTACCGTGGCCTAACAAGCTCGCGCCGCTACGCAGCTACGACCGCTACTGCGGACGAAACTCTTTCGCGCCGCAGGCGCTTTATGTTAATAGGGTTTATTGTTTACTTATCTGCGCTACGATGTGGCAGCTACGACCGAGACTGTTCTCACGGCGGTTTCGTTGATATGGATGATGTCAAAGGGGCGGTCGCAGACTGTTGCGCGGGTGTTGTCCGGCGACAGGGGCAAGGCGATGTTGCGGCGGAAGTCGACGCCCTCGGTCAAGGCTGCTTTGTAGAGCGCCTCTTTGAGCGTCCAAGCCTTGAGCAAAAGTCTTTCGCTGCGGCCATAGACCGCCATTTCGGCCGCGGAGAGCACACGCGGGGCGACCCGCGCGAGTTGGGCGCGCGGCTGCTCGACGTCAATACCGATACTCTCAAGATGCCCGAAAGCCACCGCGACGTAATCAGCCGAATGGCTTATTGAAATATATAGCCCGTCGGCATTTTCGAGCAACGGACGGCCCGACGGAGCGTGGACGATTCGTGCCTTGGAACTGATATAATTCGAAATTATACGGTTGACAGTCAGGCGCTCGCGCTCGGACCGTCTATCTGAGACCGTGCGGTCGATTGGCGCAATAATTACGCGCAGAGATTGACCGTTATGGTCGATATCTATTACTTCAGGCTCGCTCACCGCTTTGTTAAGTTATTGAGTGCGTGTACGAGATCGCGTTTGAGTGATTCGATGACCGGTGCCACCGAGTCTGTCGATGTGATTTGTCCGGCATTGTGGAAAAACGCCGTGCCGCTGACCACGGTCGAGCGGCGGTCGGTAGCCACGAATTGCAGTGGCGTCGAGCGTGTGCCGGGCGAGACGAGCATCAGCGACTCAAACTCAGGCGACACGAAGTGCTCCTGCCGGGCGTCTGCATTTTCAGAGATGTTGAGCGCCATACGCTCGAGGCGGTTGTCGACGACCTTCTCAATCTCGGCGGGATTTGTCTCGGTGACAGTAAGATAGATTGTCGATTTGTAAGCGGGATAATTGATATTGACCCAGCCGTGACGGGTGTGCTCAATCTTGGCTGAGGCGTTGGCTTCGAAGACTACGGGCAGACTGTCTACGAGCTGATATGTACTGTCGTATATAGCTATACGCGGCCACGCCTCGGGCCGTGGCACCGGCGTTTTGTCGTGCGGCGTCTGTCCGCTGCAGGCGTATAGCAGGCTTGCAACGCATACGGGCAGAAGAAGTGACAGCGTCTTCACGGCTCAGTCGGTTTGCAATTCGGGCATAACCTTGACACGCACCTCGGTGATGCGGTGTTCCGAGACATCGAGCACGAGGAAACGGCAGCGTCCGTAGACTAACGGCTCCTTATCTTTGGGGAAGTCTCCCTTGATGGCGAGAAGCATACCGGCAAGGGTCTCGGCGTCTTCGGTCACATCCGTGTAGTCGTCTTCGTTGAGACCGGTGATGCGGAAGAAGTCGGTCAGTAGCGTGCGGCCTTCGAAGATATATGTGTCGTCGGGCAGGCGTTTGTAGGTCTGCTCGTCCTCGTCATATTCGTCGACGATGTCGCCGACAATCTCCTCGAGGACGTCCTCGAGCGTGACTATGCCTTGTGTGCCGCCGTACTCGTCGACCACGATGGCCATGTGTATCTTGCGCTGGCGGAAATCCTCGAGCAAGTCGTCAATCATGCGCGATTCAGGCACATAATACGGCTCGCGCAACAGCTTCTGCCACTCGAAGTCATCGGGTCGCGAACTGATATACGGCAGCAGGTCTCGTGCATAAAGTATGCCGCGGATATTGTCTAACGACCCCTCATAGACGGGCAGACGAGAGAAGCCGCTGTCAACGACTACTTTCATAACTTCGTCGAAACTGTCGGCTATGTCTATGTCGGTGACGTCAATACGCGGAGTCATGATTTCCGAAGCCGTAGTGTCGCCGAACTTGAGGATACCTTCGAGCATCTCTTTGTCGTCGCCCGGAGCCACGTCGGTGACCTCCAAGGCCTGCGAGAGTTCCTCGGGAGTAATATTCTGCGACTGCTTGGTGACAACGCGGTTGACAATAGATGTCGAGCTTACAAGCAGACGTGACATCGGCGAGAGCAGGCTCGTCAGGAAACTAAGTCCGGGGCAGGCGAAACGGGCCCAGCCGACAGGATAATTGTTGGCATACAGCTTGGGCAGAATCTCGCCGAAAAGTAGGATGAGGAATGTCAGTATGACCGTCTGCAAGATGAAGCTCAGCACCGGGTGCATGTTGGAGAACACGGGGCCGAGCGCGAAGTTGCAGAGCACTACGATGGTGACATTGACAAGGTTGTTAGAGATAAGTATTGTGGCTAAAAGACGCTCGGGGCGCTCGACCAAACGTCTGATCTGTGCGCCGCGCGGCGTTTCGTCCAATGACTCTAACTGAGCCGGTGTCAGCGAAAAATAGGCTATTTCGCTGCCTGAAACAAAGCCCGAGATGCCGAGGGCAAGCAGGGCTACGACTAAGGCTATGATTTTAGCGGGGCCGAATGTGACAGCTGTATCTGCAATCTGATTGAGCAGTATAAAGAGCGGCTCGCAGGCCGGTAACGGATCTATGTCCAAAACAGTAGTGATTAGTTATACAAAAGATGCTTAAGCACTGCAAAATTACTTAATATTTCTAATTTACGCAAATACATTAGCCATCAATGTATTTATAATATGTTGGATATTAATAGTGTACTTTTTGGAAACTGTATAGATTTATGAGAGTAATTAATTTGAAAGATTAATATGACATTAGCTACTTTTTATTATTGTTATTTCTTTTATAATACATCCATTCATAAAAGGTCTTTCTACGGACATTAATATATTGGGTTAAAAAACAAAAAAGAGTGGTAACTTCAACCGGATTTACGTTGAGTAACCACTCTGACATTGTTTCAAAGAATTATCTTAGCAACATTTTCAGTTCATTCGATTTATGATGAGTTTAATTGTTTTGCCTGACTCTGTCTTGACAATATATACCCCATTGTTCAGATAAGGACGTTCGTCGTAAACTCCGTTAAACAATAATAATCCTTGGACGGAGTATATCCTTACTCTTTCAAGGCTATCAATTGTAATATCTTTGAAGTCACTTTTGTTGAAAGCATTAATTTTACATGTAGCCGTTGTTTCAGAATCGTCACATGCCGCTACTATTATATCACACTCCCCTTGTCCTATAGCTTTAACGATTCCTTGATTATTGACAGTGGCGATTGATTCATTGGTTGATTCCCATTTAATATCCTTTGAAGTAGCATTTTCTGGGAAAATTGTAGCAACCAACTGGAATTCTTCTCCTACTACCATTCCTTTTGAAGTCTCTGACAATATTATGGATTTCACAAGAATATTGTTTGCTATAATTTTACATTCAGCATATACTTCCGAGCCGTCAGTAGCTGAGGCCTTTATAACAGCGATACCTGATTTCAGCAGTTTGACTAAGCCATCATTATCTATACTTGCCACACTTTCATTGTCTGATTGCCAGACCAATGTTTTGTTAGAGGCGTTTTCAGGGAGTATTGAAGCGTAAAGATGATAACTCTCTCCTATATTTCCATTAATAGTTGTCTGATTCAAAACTATTTTAGAAACTGGGATAAACCCTTCTTTAACCGTAATCTTGCACAAAGCAGAGAAACCTCCATCCTCAGTAGTTACCATAATAGTCGCTTGTCCAGGCTTTATACCATAAACAATGCCATTGCCTGATACCATTGCTACACTTATGTCTGAACTGCTCCATGTCACATTCTTATTGGTTGAATTATCAGGTAGAACTGTCGCAACCAACTGCATTGTACCGTCTACTGTAATTTCCGCAGTATTTTGGTTTAAAATGACACCTGTAACCGGTTGCACAACAGAAACAATACATTCTGCTTTAATTGATTGGTCTTCTTCAGATATCACAGTAATCTTTGATTCACCTCCTTTAATTGCTGTGATTATACCATTACTATCAACTGTAGAAATCGAAGGATTGGAAGATTGCCACGTTACATTTTTATTATCAGCAGTCACAGGATAGAAATTTATTTTAAGTTCTTCATAAATTTCGCCTGCTTTTAGTTTGATGGCTGATGGTGTTAGAGAAATAGATTGAAGCGGTTGGTGTACTGTTATTTCACACGTAGCATAAATATTTGAATTATCTTTACAAACGGCAGTAATCACAGCCTTCCCACTTGAAATTGCTGTAACGAGTCCGTCATTACTAACACTAACAACATCGTGATTGGAAGATTGCCAAGAGATAGATTTATTATCAGCATTATTAGGTTGTATATCAGCAATAAGTTTTATGTTGTTACCTACATTCAGATTATATGAGGTATGATTAAGCGAAATATTCTCAACGGGGATGTAAATTGTTCTAATTTTAGCATATGAGTATGGATTGCTTTCGGAACCACTCGAATTATAATGAGGGTCAGTATACATTGAATAGCCGTCCTTCGGAACATATAATGTACATCCGGAAAGTTCCTTGTCATCGTAATAAGACCCCTTCTTAAACGTAGGTGGATTTATTCGATTTATGACATATACTAATGTTGTATTCTTAGTAATTGCCTTTGATTGGTTGTCAAATAATTCAACGTTTTCACCAAGTTCGATAACTTGCCCATCTTTAATTGGGAAAGAACTTGTATAATACGTCTTTAAAGCGGTTGGTAAATAAAGTGTATCGGGGAATAATGATGTTTCGGCAAAGGCTTCTTTTCCAATAGTATGAATATTATTAGGTAAATTAATTAAGGATAAGTTTGTTGCTCCTTTAAATGCTTTTTCGCCAATACTATCAATTGTCTGTGGCAAGATAATTGTACGTAAATTTTCTTTTGTTGGACCACTACCGTTACAGAACTTGTCAATTTTAGAAACACCGTCTCTTAATATTAAAACTTTAGGACAGATATTAGTTGGATGGTAGGCATTGAGTACTAAAAAAGGAGTAAGAGTGTTACAGCGTAAACTTCCATAATCAAGTGTATCAGCTTTAACAGAAGCTAAAAGATATGCAGAAATATTTGGGAGCGAGATAGGTAACGTTAGACGACTTAAGCTCACCTGACGGGATAAGTCGAACATCTCAATGCCCGGTGAGAAGGTCGGCTCGTCAGCGTATTCTGTATCTACTACCACGGCATCTGTCAAATCTAAATGTCCATTTAGACTGTGTTTTTCCATAAGCGTGCCGATGAAAGATAGATCGGTTTGGTTAAGATACCCTGTAACTGAAAGGTTCTTAATAGTTTGTTGATCACCGTAGTTAATTTTACTTGACAGCCAACCGGGAGTTTGGTTGTCGACAGTTAGTGATGTCACCTGAGCTTCGCATAGCATATAGCTTAGCAAAAGCATTAAAAAAGATAGAATCTGCTTCATAATTGTGATTAGTTTATTTGTTCGTTTATAGTTTTCGCAGTTGTCTCGGCGTCTATCACGCTGTCGTTGATGATTTTGAGCATTTTATTCAAACCATCGTAAGAAGTTATATAATAGCTTCCACTGATTTTTGAGATGCAAAAATCAGGATATGCCGTTATTAAGTTATCGATAATTGCTTGTCGGTTTTCATCCGCACTTCCATGTGTCATATAGTTGCGCAATTCTTTGAACTGTGAACTAATCAAGCCAACCTTACTCGGGCGTTTATTGCGGAATATAGCGTTGAGATAATCATTTTCGCCATTCCTCGTCTTAGCAGTTTTGGAATCGCATACTTTCTTTTGTTTTGTACCTTTTTCGGTAGCTACATCTATTTTGTAATATTCACAGATGTTTTTCAGGGATAGCTCCCAAAAAGAAAATAACCCGATAAGTATAGTACGCCGAATCTTAATGTCCAAATCTTCCTGTATAGATAATAGATCATTGAATGGCCTCATTTGAGAGCATCGTTCTTCATCTGATAAAGATTTATCGTTGATAATATCATATAATGCGGCTTTTGCTTGTACTTCGGTTTGATTCTTTGCGAGCTTCAGTACCTTTAGTAACTCACGAAAGCCTTGAACAACAGTATCACGTTCTGCTTCACAGTCTGTGCGTCCTCTGGCAATTGTCATTTTAAATTTTTATTGCCTCGGTCATCCTCTCGTTGGCATTTAGTATTACTATTACACGAAAAAAGCGTAGGAATCTGTATCTGTTGCCGTCCTACTGCTTGAGGCTTCTCGCATTGCCCTATTCATGTCGGACGGCAACGCAGAAGCCCACGCTTGTATATGCAATCAGTGCGTCCGGCTTTATTTCTCACGAAATATCATGCCGGATGCAAGATAATCACATATCCACGGGCATCTACCGTTGCTCAATCCTTGACATGAATAAGAAATTTTGCGAGAATTTCAAGCAGTCAAGAATCCGCGCGGATAAACGCTTTCTTAATATTAATCACATCCCGGCCCGCATCACCCCAGACCGGGGCTTCTGCAATACGGTCTGCACCCGTAAAATTAACGATTATATTTCTTTCATCCAAACAAATTTAAAATGTAAGTACTGATAATAGTCCCTTTGACGGCTTTATGTGCGTATAAAGCACGAATTTTAAATGTTAAAAAGATATAAATCGCTGAGGCTCGTTGCTTTATCGCCGGCGCAAATGCAAAAATTATCTTAACGGGGGTCGCGCTATAGTTTTATTTGATAACTTTGCCGCTGATTTTAAACATAATCACTTTATTTATAGAATTACGTATGTCTACTAATACTGTTGACAAAGAGCGCAAGGTCACCACCATGCGTCTCGCTGAAATGAAACAGCGCGGCGAGAAAATCGCCATGCTGACCGCTTATGATTATTCAATGGCCAAGCTCATCGACGAGGCCGGTATCGACGTGATACTCGTCGGTGACTCAGCGTCAAACGTGATGGCCGGCAACATGACGACTCTCCCCATCACTCTCGACCAGATGATATATCACGCTAAAAGCGTAATCAAAGGCACACAGCGCGCCCTTGTCGTGTGCGACATGCCTTTCGGCTCGTATCAGGGCAACCCCATCGAGGCCTTGCAGTCGGCCGTGCGCATCATGAAAGAGAGCCACGCCGAGGCTGTCAAAATCGAGGGCGGAGCCGAGATCCGCGAGTCTATCGAGCGCATCCTTTCGGCCGGCATCCCCGTCATGGGTCACCTCGGTCTGACGCCGCAGTCAATCAACAAGTTCGGCACCTACGCCGTGCGTGCCAAGGAAGAAGCCGAGGCCAACAAACTCATTGCCGACGCCAAGATGCTCGAGGAGATAGGCTGTTTCGCCCTTGTGCTCGAGAAGATTCCGGCTGCTTTGGCCACACGTGTCGCCAAAGAGGTCTCGATACCTGTAATCGGCATCGGCGCCGGCGGCGGTGTCGACGGTCAGGTGCTCGTCATGCACGACATGCTGGGCATTAACAAAGGTTTCTCACCCAAGTTCCTGCGCCGCTACGCCGATCTGTCGACCGAAATCAACCGAGCCGTCTCGCGTTATATCGACGACGTCAAGACATCAGACTTCCCCAACGCCAACGAGCAATATTAAACGTTTGCGACTTAACTATTTGGTCGTGAGTTTTGTTTTACTCGTGATATAACTAATTAAAACGATAATAATATGGATTCTAAAGAATTTGACCGTCTCAGCTATGCCCTCGGTCTGAGCATGGGCAACAATTTCCGCTCGTCGGGCATCGAGAAAATAAATATTCAGGATTTTGCCGACGGCGTGGCCGCCGTTTACGACGGAGCCACAACAAAGATGAGCTATGACGACGCCAAGGCAGAGATACAGAAATTTTTCACCGAGCTCGAGGCCAAACAGCAGGAGGCAGCCAAGGCCATGGGCGAACTCAACGAGAAGGCCGGTCAGCAGTTCCTCGCCGAGAACGGCAAACGCGTAGAGGTCAAAACCACCCCGAGCGGCCTGCAGTATGAAGTCATCAAAGAGGGTGACGGCCCGCAGCCGACAGCAGCCGATCAGGTAGTAGTGCACTACACCGGCAAGCTCATCGACGGCACCGTCTTCGATTCGAGCGAAAACCGCGGCGTGCCCGCCACATTCGGTGTCACACAGGTTATCCCCGGCTGGGTCGAGGCTCTGCAGCTGATGAAAGTCGGCTCGACATGGCGTCTGTTCATCCCGTCGGCTTTGGCTTACGGTCCGCAGGGTGCAGGCGGTATCATCGGCCCCAACCAGACCCTGATTTTCGACGTCTCGCTGCTTGAAATTGTCGGCAAGACTGATAAAAAATAAATCTCCGCAGTGAAAACCAAGAAATACATTTTAGCGCTCGCCGTCGCCTCAATGGCGTCGACAGGCGCTTTTGCAGCTCCTCAGGCAGAGACTGCCGCCAATGACACCATCACCGAGGCCGCGGCCGCCATACTCGGCACTGCGCTCAAAGGCTCGGTCGAAAATATCGAGCGTCTCGGTGTGCCTGTCGACCGTAACGCGCTGATGAAGCGTCTCGGCGAGATTCTCGACGGCAAGGAGCCTGCGATGAGCTATGGCCGCGCATATCAGGTCATCGACGAGTATGTAGCCGCCAAGCAGCGCCACTACACAGACAGCGTCTTTTCTATTGAGGCCCAGCAGGCCTTTGTGGCGGCTGCCGCCAAGAAGGAGGGTGCGGTGACGACTCCGTCAGGCCTCGTTTTCGAGGTGATTACCGAAGGCGAGGGCGTTTTCCCGGCTCTTAACGACCAAGTGTCGGTGATGTATGTCGGCAGCCTCTCTGACGGCTCGGTGTTTGACCGCACCGATTCGCCGGTCATTTTCGATGTCGCGCGGCTCGTGCCCGGCTTTACCGAAGGTCTGCAGTTGATGAAACCCGGCGGCAAATACCGTCTTGTCATACCCTCTGACCTCGCTTACGGCCCTGAGGGCATACCCGGTGATATTCCCCCGAACGCCGCCCTTGACTTCACGGTCGAGCTGCTTAAGGTTATACCGACTCCGTCGGCTCCCGTTCAACAAAATGATTGACATTCAAAAATACTATAATTTATTATGAAAAAACTATTTACATTAGCATGTGGCGCCGTGCTCGCAGCCGGTGTCATCACCTCATGCGGCTCACACGGTGACGCCTCCGGCGATGCAAACGACACAGCCGTCAGCCGTGCTATGATTGACTCGATATCCGTGGCTCAGGGCACATTCATCGGTAATGCTATCCTAAGCAACTACGAGCAGATACAGCTCGAGGGCAATGTTGACAAAGCTCAGATTATCAAAGGTATTCAGACAGTACTTGCTGCTGACAAGAGCCGCGGAACAGCCATCGGCATGCAGTTCGGTCTCCAGATGCTGCGTGAGATGGACCAGCTCGAGAAATTAGGCATCACTGTCGATCGTTCCAAAATGATTGATGCTTTCAAGACAGCCTTCATGCAGGACTCGGTCGACCAGACAAAGGCACAGGAGATTTTCAGCCGCTATCAGCAGCTCGTCGAGAATGTCCAGAAAGAAAAAATCGCCCGTGAAGAGGCCCGTATCGCCGCATCCGATGAAGCTGTGGCAAATGTTGAAGCCGGCAAGGCTCATATTGCCAAACTTATGTCTGACGACCCCGCCTACCGTCAGTCAGACAGCGGCGTCGCATACAAAATTGTCGCACAGGGTGACACCACGAAACTCAACGACCACTCGCGCATAACTGTCAAATACAACGAGCGCAAACTCAACGGCGAGACTGTCATCACCACCGGTGAGAGCGGCCGTCTGGCTATCGTCGAGAATCTTCCCGCCGGTCTGGCCGAAGTTGTTCTGAAACTCGGTGTCGGCGGTAAAGCCGAGCTTGTCGCTCCCGGCGAACTCGCATACGGTGTCCGCGGTCTCAGCCACCGTAACGTCGGTCCCAACGAGGCTCTTGCGTATGACGTAGAGGTTATCAGCCTCGACTGAGTCTCTGATAAATAAAAAACGGCAGCCCGTTGTGAAATGAACTTTTCGCGACGGGCTGTTGTTGTTTAAACGTGTGTTATGGCTATATGACATGAAGTTTCACTAATCAAAAGCAGAATATATGAAAAAGATTTTATTTGTTGCCGCACTTATGGCGGCCGTAGTTATGGGCTCGTGCAGCAAGACAGAACGTGAGGCTAAAGCCGAAGACAATGATTTCAAAGCCAAGATTGAGAATTGCACCAATCCTGACAGCCTGAGTGTCTACGTCGAGCAGGCCAAGGCTTATGCTCAGAAACTTGTCAAGGAAGGCAAGATTGACGAAGCCAAGGAGTATATGTCGCGTCTCGAGCCGGTTATCAAGGAGAAAGCTCCGTCGCTTGTGTCGGCCTTTGAGTCTGTCAAAGGTCTTGTCGACAAAGTGCCCGGCGCAGTGTCAGAGGCTGCCGACAGTCTCGGTCAGGCCGCAAAGGATTCGGTAAGCAATGCCGCTGACGGAGTCCGTCAGGCTGTTGCCGACAAGGTTTCTGACGCTAAGGACGCAGCGAAAACTGCCGGCGAAAACGCCGTCGACAAAGCATCTGACAAGGTCGAGAAAGCTGCCGCTGATGCCAAGGACAAGCTCAATAACCTTGTGAAATAAATTTATTCATAGAAACACAAAACCGGCTGCCAAGACTCTATGGCAGCCGGTTTTTTTCTGCTTATATCCCCGTGGCTTAGGGCATGAGGACTTTGGTGACTTTTGTGCCTTGGCGGCGTATCGCTATCGACCCTGAGGCCGGATGGTCGATGCGCACGCCCTGCAGGTTATAGTACTCGACGGGTGCGTTGTCGTCAGTTACGACGGCTGACTCGATGCCTGATGTCGATGACAGCGGGACAACGATAGCGTTATAGACGTCAAGGTCCTTGAGGTCGTCGGGGACGTCCTCGTCTGTGTACTTGGTCAGAAAGGCTACAACGCGCATGTTGTCGGGATTCCACGACGGGTCAAGCGTAGTCGTAACTCTGGCGGTGCCGGTCTTGGCGTTGACATCTATCGGAGTGCCGAAGGCGTTGCCGTTCATCCAGCGTACGACGTTGTTGTGAGTATACTTCGACTTCACCATGGTATGGGTGCTGTTGAAATACACCGTCTGTGGGCTTATGACATTGTTCTCGATCAGCATGACGTGGGCCGCCACCCTGTTGCCGTAGATGGCTTCGGCATTGTCGTCATAGACTGCCGAGAGGTCGACAGTCAGCTCACGGCTGTCAGAGTTGTAGGCAGTCTTGGCTGATATGTCGACAAATGAAGGCAGTGTCAGGTCCTGAGCCACTATTTCCTGAAGCAGCGATTCGGTGATGCCCGGGATGGGATAGGACAGAAGCTCTCCGGCCGAGTACGCGATTGTCTTTTCTCCGGGGAAGAAAGCGCGGTTGGATGTAAACACGGGGACCTCAAATGCATATCGCGAGAAAAGCACGTCGTTGCCGTCGGCGTAGAGTGGAGTGCCTTTGGCATGATGCTGGGCGAATATCGCCGTGCCGTTGATGTCGCCTAATGTATTGAGAGCCTGATTGAGCTTGTCGGTAATTGCCATTGATGAAGACGTCATGACGTCGACCAACACGGCGCGGCGTTTGACATCTGTATTGTCATAGAAGGCGAAATTCTCGCTGCGGCTCATCGTGGCCGACGGCTCGACGGGGGCGCCGTTGATACGGTCGACAAACAGACGCAGAGTGTGTGTGCCGATACCTACGACGGCAGGGACGGTGAGAGTCTGCTGGAATGTATAGCTCTCACCGAAAGCGATAGCGGCATCCTGACAGTCTACATACGCCGGCTCCAAGTCGTCAAACTGATAGCCGACTCTTAATGACGATATCGGCTCGCGGCCAACGCTTGAAATCATGGTGAAAACTTCAAAAGCATCGTCGAGTTTCTTATATTTGAAACCGGTGTCGAAGAATCCGAACGCTGTGTCGTAGGCGCGCATGTTTGTCACGTCGACAATCAGCTGCATGCATATCATCCCGGCGCCGGAGAGCTGGTAGATTTTGCCGTCAGAGAGCATTACCATAGCGTTGGCGGTGTCTGAGCCGATGGAGCACAGACCGCCCTTGCCGGCGCTGACCATCTCGGCGGTTTCCTCATAGTCAAAGGTGTAGAGCAGGCTTTCGCCGTCTTTGATTTCAAAACCGTCGCCGTTGAATATTACATTATTCCATCCGGAGGTCAGTTTCTGGCGCTGGGTATGGATTTGAGTGACGGTGCCGTCTGCGGCCACAGAGTGGAGGTAGACCGGCACGCGGCCCAAGTCGGCTGAAACGGCGAGACGCATGCCTACGACGCGGCAGCCCACCATCTTGCTTAGCGCCGAGGCGTCAAGCAGGGCACCCACCTGATAGGAGCCGGCCTGACCGAAGCCCACATCCTTGTTCTCGATGTCATTGTTGGCGGTGTGGCCCAAGACGCGCTGGTTGTCGCTCAGTCCCATGTCGCTTTGCGCAAACGATGTCACCGAGGCGGCGAGGAGCATTATTAATAAAGTGAGTTTACGTATCATAATTATGAAATTGACAATTATTCGGTAATTTGTCAGGGATTATTTGACCACCTTGGCTGCCGCTGAGCCGCAGCGGCGTATGTAGATGCCGGCCGGAGCCGTGGTGAAGTCTACGATGCGGCCGTGCATGTCATAATACTGCGCCGGAGCTTCAGACTCGCCGGTGACAATGTCGGCGATGCCCGATGTGCCTGAGATGGTGTAGGTAGACATTTCGGATTCGCCGTTGAGATAAATTGCTTTGATGCCTACTGTGTGACGGCCCTCGCTGATAGACGGTATAGTGTAGGCGGGTGTGGTCGACTCGCCGATTTTAACGCCGTCGAGATAAATTTCATATTTCACGACGTTGCCATAGTCGACGACCTCGTTCTCTCCGTCTTCCGGACCGATGACTACTTCATCTATCTGAGCCATGAATGCGTCATAACTTGTATAGCGGAAAGCTATTCGACAGGTAGCGCCGTTGAATTCCGACAGGCTGATCTGATAGACAGACCACTCTGAGGAGGTCAGTTCGTCGATTTTGCCGAGAAGTTCAAATTCATTAGGCTCCGTGCTTGCCTCGTCTGAAATGTAGATTTCCAAAGACTCGGGATATGTGCTTGCGTATCCTTTTGCGAGGAAGGCCAGAACGAAGTTGTCACGGATTTCGATAGCCGGCGATATGAGCCATTTGTCGTTGGCAGCCTGCTGGGCCGAGAAGAATATTACGGTCTTGTCGCCGACAGGCGCTCCGATGGCTTGGTCGTCGGGCATCATGGCCGGCTTTGTCTTCCACGGGTTGAACACCATCGGGCCGATGGTAGTCGGGTTGTTCTGCGAGCATGAGCCGGGGAAGGAGACAATCATATTGTTCAGAGATATGGGATATACGACACGGCCGTCGAGGTTTTTGGTAATCCATTCGCCGAATGTGCCGGTGGCGAAGTCTGCATAATCCTCAAACGAGTCCCTGAACATCAGTTTCTGGTTCCATGCCAGTTTAACAGACGGATTGGCGCCTTCGCCCACGGTGGCCGTGATGTTATAGGGTGCGATGATATTGTCTTCCAAGGTCAGGTCTATCGTATTGTCTCCGCTGACGGTGATTTTTTTGACAATAGCCTTGAAGGCTCCTTCGGCCACTCCGAGCTCATAGTCGCCGTAAGGCAGTGAGGGGATGTTGGCTTTACCGTCGGTCACCTTGACACTGACAGTGCGTGCGGTCGCCATGTCAAGCAGGCTAAGCTCTGTGCCGTCGGCCGACAGTTTGCTGTTGGCCGAGACATTGAATGTGACATTGGCGTAGCTGTCAGCGGGTATATTTACGTTGACCTCAGCCACGGAGCTCTCGGCTTGCAGATAGACGGCTTTGACACCGATTTTGTGTGAGCCGGGAGCGACATCGCTCAGCGTGGCCGTGTAGTCGTCGACTGTGAGCTGTTTGACGCCGTCGAGGTAAATCTCGAATTTCTCGTTGCGGTTGGCGGGCGATTTGGCCGCGACACGGCGTGCGCGAGCCTTCGGCGCTGCGGCTGCGGTGCTCTCTGTAAGGGGCTGACCTACATAGAAGTCATCGACCATAAGCATAAACGAGCGGTGGATATTGTAACAGCTGATATAGCGTATGGCAATTTTGACCTTACGGCCTGCGTATTGCGACAGGTCGTAGGTGCAGTCATGCCATCCGCGATGGTCGACGCTTTCATAGTTGCCTTTGTCGATGCGTTTGAAGTCGTCTATACCGGGATTGTCTAATTTCTCGGTTACGTAGACCATGAAACGCTCCTCATACTGGTCGGCTGCGCGGGCCTTGAACGAGACCACATTGTCTGTGCCGACGGTGATGGCCGGCGAGATGAGCCAGTCATCGTTGGCCTCTCCAGACGATGTGCGTATGAATCCGGCATACTGCTGTCCGCTGTAAGGACGGAGTATAGGGTAGTCATACCACCAAGTGGGGACGACCTTCATCGGGTTGATTATCTGTGCATACTGCATGCCGCCGCGGTTGGGGTAAGAGCCGACGAGCGGGGCAGCGGCCTTGAGGTCGCCGTCGATGCCGGTCCATTCGCCGAAGCTGACGGCGAACGGCTCGTAGCTCTCGAAATTGTCAAAAAACGCCGGTGCCTCTTTGTTCCATGACACGTTAATGTCATTTTTGCCGGTGAACGGGTTGTGGTCGGCAGTCGCTGTCAGGGCGAAAGGCTCCCGTACTTTCTCGGTGAGCGTGATGCTGACGGTTTTATCGGTTTCGCCATCCTCGACGACAAATGTTTTAGAGGCCGAGGCAAATCCGTCGCGCTCTACGGTGAGCGAGTGAGGTCCGGCATATACGTCGGTCTTGCATTCTCCGGCGGCGTCTAAAGTCAGCGAGCCGTAACTGACCGAGTAGCCGGTGTGCATCAGTGTCACTGTCTGGCCGGTCAGGTCGTCGCCCGCCACCGAGGTGACCTTAATGGTGAGATGTGTATTACGCTCCAGAGCCGCTGCCGTGTTAACTGATAACGCCAGCGACAGAAGCATAAATAGCACGCGTATATATTTCATAAGGGGTATTGTTTATAAGAGAGGTACGCCCGCCCTCTGCCCCGTTTATGGGGCCGGAGGCGGGACGTACGGTTATCGGGATTATTATTTGAAAATACGGAAGGCTTTGATGCCGTCGGCTTTCACGATATAAAATCCTTTGGGGAGATTGTCGATGACGGCCGCACCTTTACCTGAGGCGACGCATACGCCGTTGATGTTGTATACGCTGACAGCTGTCTCAGGTGTAATGCCGTCCATACCGGCCTCGATGTCTTCGATGCCCGAGCCGATTTCTTTGAATCCGCTGAGGGTGAAGTCGTCGAAGAATGCGAGGTTTGACGGGCTTGTAGTGGTGTGGCGCAGGGCTACATGGATTGCTTTGCCGGCATAAGCTGACAGGTCGACATCATAGTGCTTCCACTCGTAGTTATTCAGGTAAGGTATTTCGGTAACCTCCATTACGGGAGTGAAATCGCTTGTGTTGGTGTTGCCGGTAGTACTTACGAGCACGGATACGCTGTGTTTGCCCTCGGGGAGCACGCTGTTGATTGTCTCCCAGTTGCGGCAGTAGAAATCAAATGCGGCGTCTGCCTGTGCGACGAGTTTTTTGCTGATAATCCAGTTGTCGGCATTAATCTGCTCGCCTGACGACCCAACTAATGCATACATGCCCGATACGGGAGCCATCATGCCGTACATGCCGTCTTCCTTGGAGTCACTTTCGCAAGAGAACGCACATTTTGTGCCTCCGGCCGAGTAGTGTACCCAATATGAGCTGAAGCTGTAGCACGGAGCCTTGTCTACGTCAATCATAGTGAAGTCTTCGGTCCACTTGTGGTCGAGGTCATTGGGCTCGAACGAGTAGTAATATGTCGTCTCGGGCATGGTTGTGCCGCTGACGGGGAGTGACACGGTGTTGCCGCTCTCAAATTCTACAGTCATGGTGTCCTCGACATCGCCCGGTGTCTGGAGTGCGTTATACTGTATGTTAAACTGAGTGGCGCTGCCGGCAGCGAATTTATCGCCGGCTTTCAGCGAGCATTCGAAGTTGGGCTTCTCAAACTTGACGCTCTTGATGGTGAGCTCGTTTGAGCCGGTGTTGAAGAGTGTGAAGATGTTGCCTGAGTTGGCGGCCATGCCGTAGTTGACTTTGCCTGCTGCCCAAGATGATTTGTTGAGCATGGCGTTGTCAGCTTTGGCTTCTTCGAGCACGATGTGTGTCACGCTGCCGCCGGCGTCACGACCTGAGTAACTCTTGTGAATCCAGCGGAATTTCACAGTCTGGCCGGCATAAGTGGCGAGATTGAAACTTTCGCGGTGCCAGTATTTGTAATCGTTGTCAATCAGGTCTTCGGAGAGGGTGCTCAGGGTTGTCCATTCGCCGCCTGCCGGCTGTATCTGGAATACCATTTCGCTTACACCGTTGTTGGGCGAGACGTTATTTTTCTCTACCATACCGGTGGGGTCTACCTTGAGGTCGCTCGGGTGTCCGTCGCCCCAGATAAACGAGATGGCTACCGGCATTTCGGTCGGGAGGACAACTTTGGGTGTGATGAGGTCACACTGTTGACCTGTCTCAAGCCACATCGACGCTGCGACGTTGTATGTCTTGTTGTCGTCGGTGTAGGGGAAGAGGCTGTTGATTGAGAACGTGCGTTTGTACTGACCTTCAGAGGGGGTGCTGACCCAGCCGGTCGGGATATAGTTCTTGTCTTCGAAGTTCTGTTCGTAGGGGAATGTCTGGATGGTCTCGTCTTTCTGAGTGGTGAAGGTCCAAGTCGACGGGGATGCACAGTCACCCTTGCTGTTGTAAGGGATGACGCGCCAGCGATACTGAGTCTCGCATTTCAGGTCGTGGAGGGTGTAGGTGAGCACGTTGCCGAGGTCGATGCCGTTGACTAACTCGTTGCAGGCTGATGTCGTGCCCACATAGAGCTTATAGCCCTCGGCAAACTGTGCGGGAGCCCATGACAGGGTCACTTCCTCGGGATAGATGTCGTTGGCGCCGATGGCGGGCACGGGTTTTTCGGCTGCCTGAGGCACGCCGTCAGAGCCGAAGACCTTGGGCAGCATCACGCGGTCAAGATAGAAAATAGAGTGGGGGTCGGCACCTTCGTCAGATGTCTCCACTGCGGGATAATGCCAGCGGATATAGCACTGGTCAGAGCCGGTGCCGAGGTCGACAGTCTGGGTCAGTATCTTGTTGAGGCCGTTCTGATAGTCGGCTGTCCATTTGGTCACCCATGTCTTGCCGTTGTCGACAGAGAGCTGCAGTGTGACGTCATTGTAAGGCGCTGTTCCCTCATATTCCGTGTCAAAGTAGTTGTAATAGGTGAATGTCACCTTGCCGCCATCCAAGAGGTCTAAGCGCGGCGATTGAATCCATGTGCTCGAGAGGTCACCCGACTGATATGCAGAGTGGTCGCCCTCTAAGGCGTTTGATGTCCATCCCCAGCCGTTGTTGGTCCAGCCGGCCGGCGGGAAATATCCTTCGAATGTCTCTAAAGATGCGCCGTCGGGGAGGAATTTCTTTGAGGCGTTGATTTCAATCTCTGCGTCGCCGCCCGAGGTGTGAAGCACGACTTTGCCCGAGGTGGCCGAGGTGAGAGCTGCCGAGTAGGCGAGGTTAAACATCACGCTCTGGTGTGAGAGCAGGTTTACACCCTCGGGCCGCAGTGTTGTGGTGACGCCGTCAGGCAGGTCGATGCCTGTGATGGTGAGGCCGTCCTTGCCGGTGTTGGTGAGGGTGATGGGGTCAGAGTACATCTTCTCGCCGATATACATCTCGGGGAAGGTGAAACGGTCTAATGAAAGCGATGCCACAGGGCCCGTGGGCGGTGTGAACTGTTTGACGATGACATCGTCGATGCGGGCTACGTTGGCCATCTTGGTGTTCATCTTATAGACAAAGGCCAGACGCACTTTCTCGCCGCGGAAGTCACTCAGGTCGACTGATGCCGTGTAGGGCGACCAGTTGTCGATGGGGAAGACGGAGATGCCGCTTTCGCGGAGCATTTTTTCGTTCTGGATGCTGAAAATGGTCTCGGCGCCGGCGATATTGTCGCCGCTGACGACTCTAACCTGCAGGTCATACTGGCTGTTGGCCTGATGATTGACCGGGCTTACCACGAATGTAAACTGCAGTTGGTAGGTATTGTCTAAGGTGAGTTCAGGGGTCAGGAGTATTTCCTCGCGGGGGCCGACGCCATCGGTGGCGGTGGTGCTCAGCGGAGCGTCAACCTGTGCGCAGCAGGCGCCCGAGATGGTCGAGCCGCTCTCCGATGACGGGTCGCTGTAGTAGTTGTGCCATGTGTAGCGGCTGTCTTTACCCTTGTAGGAGTCGATGGTCGTCCAGCCCTCGCCTTTGGCGACGGGGCGCATGGCGCTTCCGGTGTTGCCGGTCTCGAAGTCTTCTTGCAGGATTGTCTGTGCCGAGCCGGCTGACGCGGCCATGGCCAAAGCAATGAGTGTTAAAGCGTATTTCATAAATTATAACAAAAAGTGATAATTGATATTTAATACATTTTTAACCGCGGTACGCCTCCGGCCAGTTTGGTGACCGGAGGCGTAGTGCGGATTAGATTTCTCCGCTTAGCGGATGATTACTTTCTTGCCGTTGACGATATATATGCCGGCGGTCGGAGCTGTTACGCGTACGCCCTGCAGGTTGTATATCACGTCGTTCTCATTTAACTCGTCGACTGCGATGTCATCGATGCCGGTCGGAGTCTCCTGAATCTTGAACTTGGCGCTCGTGAGCGGTGACTGAGCGGCGGCTGACTTCACGACTGCGGTGAAGGCCGGAGTGCGTGTCGACATAGCCTGCACGGCGGCGTTGGTGTTGTCAGCAACGTCGACGAGACCCATGAAGTGCTCGTTGGTGAGGACGATTTCACCCTCGGCGGCCTCGTTGGCTGTGTAGGCGCCTGTGAACTGCACACCATTGACTACCTTGGGCAGAACGGCTGATACAATCTTGTTGCCTTTGGTGCGGAAGTATACGGGACCGTGTTCTATATAGAGCATGTAAGGTCTGCCGGCTTCTATTCCGGCCTCCTTGGTGAATGTCAGGATGGCGTCGCCGGCTGTAACCTCGGCGTCAGTCAGGGCGTAAGCCTTGGCCTCGGGTCCGAAGAGTTCGATTATACGCTCCTCAGGCAGTGCGAAGGGCAGAGCGACGGGGTTGTAGCCTGACTTGAGGTCGAGGTTGAATTTCACGAGTACGTTCTCGGCGTCAGCGATGGCTGCTGAGTTTTCGCCGAAGATGTTGACCACGTGGCAGAGTGTGAAGTTCTTAATGTCTTCGCCTTCTACGATCCAGTTCTCGATGAAGTCCTCATTGATGCCGTCGCTTGCAGTTATGTCATATGCGCGGCTGTTCTGGATGACATTGATTGAGTACTTGCCCTCGGCGTCGGTCTTGCCTTTGTACTGTATATTGTCGCCGTCGTTGCTGACTAATGTTACGGTAGCGTCGGCCACAGGCTGATTGTCGGCATCGGTTACAGTACCGGCGATTGAAGCAGCCTGCACGTCAAGATTCATATAGAGCACGGGGCGATTCTTCGTATCAGACCACGATGAAAGCTGGGTGTCGTTGTGTGCACAGTAGATGAGACCTGCAGTCTGGTCAATGACGAGTTTGCAATTAGTTGACCATGCGGCGGCTGTGTGTGAGGTGACAATCTTGAGAGCTTTACCTGCGGGGTAAACCATATCCGTGGGATTGATGCTGATAAGTTCACCCGGCTCAGTCTTCTGGAAAGTCGGCAGCTTATCGGTCGAATGATAGAGGAGAGTCATGCCTTCGGCGAGTTCGTCGATGTTGAATGTTGTCGGCTTTTCAACTGTGGCGGCGTCAACCCACTCGTAGTAGATAGAAATCTCAGGTACAAAATCGGTTTTTGTTTCGGTGTTATAGCCTTTGATGCCGATATGGCTGATCTTTGCTCCGTCATTGAGACCTAATTCGTCAGCGGTGTAGACCATTACCGCGAGGCTCTTTTTGTCGTTCACGTAGATCGCGCCGTTATTTGTATTGTCCTCTTTGCCTACCATCTTGGCGGTCTCGAGTTTCTCTTCGGCAAATATGACGTCGGCAGCTTCTGTGGTGATAGTGTAGCCGTCGGCAAATTTAACCTCGGCATATACCGGGAATGTGCCGGCCTCGGGAGAGCGGAACGGGATTGAGATGACGGCGGCATTCTTGCCAAATTCGGGATTCATCGCTATCTCTACTGAGCCTTCGGCCGAGATAGCATTATCACCGGCGTAGCCTGTGACGGTGTAGCTGTCGGCTGATTCAGCTTTAGAGTTGTAGTTATAGAGCGACAGTTTGATGACAGAGTTCTTATTCTGTGTGGCCTCTGCGGGTACCTCACAACCGGCGATTGAGATGATGTGGTCAACGGCTACAGGTGACAGGCCGTAAATCTCATCGACATAAGCATTCTTGATTTCGAAGCCGAGCACATAGTCACCCGCCTCGGCGATAGTGGCCGAGTAGGTGGTAAAGGCAGATTCAGCGATGGCCTCGTTGAAAATCTCCGTGCGTTTGGAGGCGTCAAGGATGTCGTCGAGGCTTGCTGCTGTGTAGACTGCGATGTTACCGGCAGTGTAGTAACGGCGCATAGCGTCGAACTGAATCTGTTCGCCGGCCTCGGCATGCAGCAGGGGCGTAGCAAAGATGTTGTCGGTAGAACTTGTGCTGACGAGTGCATAGTTGACTTTGTCGTATGAGCCTTTGTTATCGGCCGATATATTTTTCTGGCGTACAGAGCCTGCGGGGTATACAGCAGCGGGGCTATCACTGCCGTTATTCTCGGCCTTGTCAAATGTAACATACCATTTTGATGCATCGAGCACTGTGCCGCTGACAGCGAGTTTGAATGTCTGAGTGGCGCCGGCGGCGTCTTTGTAGTCAATCTCGATGTCGCCGCTATATGCACCGACCTCCGATGCTGCGAAGATGATGTCTAACGCTTTGCGGTCTTTGCCGGCGATTTCACATCCGTTGGCTGCGTCGACAAGAGTTTTGTTATCGGCTTCTCCCTCCGGGAATTTGGCTGCGAAGCCCTCGGGAACTCTGATGGCCGAGACGGTCAGCTTGCCGGCACCCCAGTTGTAGATGTCGAAGTGCTGTGCGATACCGGCCTCTGTTACTTTGCCGAAGGTGACGGGTGCGGTGCGGGTAATCGGTTTGTTGAACTTGTTTACGTCTGTTCCGAAATCAAAGAATACGAACTCGGGCTCGCAGGTGACGGTCAGGTTTTTGACGGGAGTTTTGAATACCGTTCCGTCAGTGAAGGCTACTTCGTAATATGTCGGGTAAGTGACAGTAGCGTCTGACGTGGCGCTATAATCCATCGAAAATTCTTTGGTATCTTTTGACGACGCTTTGAGGGCGACACTTGTCGCGGTGGCAACAGCCTCATCGTTGACATAAAATTTGACGGTGTAGTCTTCTGCAGCTGCAGCGGTGAGAGGAATTAATTTAACCTTGTAGCTATTCTGAACGCCTGACTGAACGGCATCTTCCTGAGTAACCGCGGTGAAGTAGAGGTCGCGGGCTACGTTGACTTTGGTCAGGCCGGCGAGATTGTCAAGACACATTCTGTAGATGGCGAAGCCTACATAGTAGTCGCCCTCGGCGTCAAATGATATCTCCTTGCCGGTCATCGTCGAGCTTGTGATGTCGGTCTGAGTGTATGTGGCGACGGGTTCGCCCCAATTTACGCGGTCTGTAGACACAAATACTTTAATAAATGAGTCTGCATTGCCGTCTCTTGAGTCGCGTGCCACGTCAAATGTCAGCTTATCGCCGGCTGCTGCGTGCAGTTTGGGCGTGATAAAGAGATTTTCAGATTCTTTGAAAGATGAGGATGTGTACGATTTCAGGTACATGTTATTTACGCCGTCAGAGTAAGATGCTTTACCGCCTGTGATACCGGCTTCAGCAACCGAGCCTGCGGGATACACAGCCTCTTCATTCATGCTGTTATCAAACGTGGCGGTCCATGTGTCAGCGCTGACCATTGTGGCAGAGAAAGGCAGAGTGTAAGTCTTTTCGGTTTTATTGTCTTTGTCTAAATAGACTATCTCTAAGTTGCCGTTGTATTTACCTGCTGCGGACGGTGTGCTGATGGTAAACTCCCTCGACCCCTTGGCGTTGATGAAAAGTGTGGCAGTTGGTGCGTCGGTTGAGGTGAACCCCTCGGGTAGTGTTATGCTTTTGACCATGAGCACAGCGATACCGTCGTTATAGATGACGTATTTCTTGCTTGAGACTTCCGAAATCATGCCGAATGACTGAGTGGCAGAGAGCGATGATGTCGTTGAGCTGTCTGCCTCTCTGAACACAAATTTGGACTCGAAGGCGCGGTAACCTGACTGTGCACGAGAAAGTTTCGATTCCTGAAGATTTTCGCGAAGACCGAATTTGATACTGGTCGATGTCGAGTACGGCCAAGTGTCTGTGCCGACTAAGGCCGAAACGTCAAACGGCTCTGACGTAGCGCCGATTGCGAGGTCCTGAGGTACGGCGACTGTCGAGACTACTGCTCCGGTCTTTTCGTTGATAATCGAAACAGAGTAGTTTTCCATTCCTTGTGTCAGAGCGACTTCACCGTTGTTGGTAACTGTGACACTGTATTTCACCAGTACCTGACCGTCGGGCTGCTGATACCAGTAGATTGTGCTGTTGTTGCCGTCTCCGTTATATTCGCAGTCTTTCGGGACCGCACTGACGTTGTTTATACTCTTGTCGGCCTCGATTTCTGCCGACTCGGCTGCGAAGTTGTCGATATAGCAGTATGACAAGCGCAGACCGTAGCGTGCAGCCTCTGTGGCTGCCGGTGTATATTCGACGGTTTTAAATTCTGATGTGTTCAGACCGTCAGACGTCGTTTTGCGGACCAAGCGACTGCCGAGAGTGCCGTCGGCTTTTATTTCATAGATTTCTACAAAAAATCCGCTTGTGCTGTAAGCCTTGATGTCAAATGAGATTTTGCCGGATACAGGAGGAGTCACAAGCACGTCTTTGACTTCCCCATTGTCCCAGTTGTCTCCGGCTTACTGTTTGGGTGCGTACAGACAGCCGCTGCCGTCTACGCCGCCGCTGCTTTTGTAAGAGTAGTTCATGTAGTAGTCGTTATAGCCGTCGTTATAACTGTCGACTATGTGCTTCCAGTTGGACGCGACTTTAAACGAGTGGTTGGAGGTGTTTATGGCGGTTTCAAAGTCCACCGTATATGGCGACTTCGTCTCCGCCTGCATCGGTAAGACGGCCAATGCAGCTAAACCCAACGCAACCGAAAGGAGTCTGTTTGTTTTCATAAGCAAGACTTTAAATGTGAAACTCTTAGCGCCTGATGCTGTGTTTTGCGGAGGCATCGGCGCCAAGAAATCTCGGTTGTTAAATAATGGTTTATTGAAAAATTAAATTTTTTAAATCTGGAATATTAAAGCTTAAAATTTTCGCAAATATATGTAATAATATTTGAATGTGAAATAAAATTGCTTTAAAATCGTAAAAATTATCATATGAGTCCAAAGTCGGTGCCTCTCGTACTTCGCCGGGCTATATTAAAAAGCAAGACAGGCTGCATCATCCGTGCGGATGATGCAGCCTGTCTGTGTGTTATATCGGGGTTGGGTCGGCTTGCGGATCAGTCGATGATATCGAAGCCGGTGTATTTGCGCAGGCACTCGGGCACGATGATGCCTTCGGGCGTCTGGTTGTTCTCTAAAAGGGCGGCCACGATACGCGGCAGGGCGAGGGCCGAGCCGTTGAGCGTGTGGCAGAGCGCCGTCTTCTTGTCGTCGGTGCGGTAGCGGCATTTGAGACGGTTGGCCTGATAGGTCTCGAAGTTTGACACCGACGATACCTCCAACCAGCGTTTCTGAGCGGCTGAGAAGACCTCGAAGTCAAAGGTGATGGCCGAGGTGAAGCTCATGTCGCCGCCGCAGAGGCGCAGTATGTGCCACGGCAGGCCTAATTTTTCCAACAGGCCCTGCACATGGTCTTTCATCTCCTCTAAGGCTGCGTAAGAGTTCTCGGGTTTCTCGATGCGCACGATTTCTACCTTGTCAAACTGGTGCAGACGGTTGAGACCGCGCACGTCTTTGCCGTAGCTGCCGGCCTCGCGGCGGAAGCATGCCGAGTAGGCGCAGTTCTTGACGGGCAGTTTGTCGCCGGGGATGATGACGTCGCGATAGAGGTTGGTCACGGGCACCTCGGCAGTCGGTATCAGGTAGAGATTGTCTAAATTGCAGTGATACATCTGACCCTCTTTGTCAGGCAGCTGGCCTGTGCCGTAGCCCGATGCCTCGTTGACCACGTAGGGCGGCTCGATTTCGAGATAGCCGGCCTTCGACGCCTCGTCCAAGAAGAACTGTATCAGCGCGCGCTGTAGTTTGGCACCTTTGCCAATATAGACCGGAAATCCGGCGCCGGTGATTTTAACACCGAGATCAAAGTCGATGAGGTTATATTTTTTTGCAAGGTCCCAGTGGGGCAGGGCGTCTTCGGGCAGGTCGGGCATCTTGCCGCCGGTCTTCTCGACGACGTTGTCCTCGGCTGTGCGGCCTTCGGGCACGGCTGCGCAGGGCACATTGGGCACATTGAGCAGCAGCTCGGTGATTTTATTTTCGGTCTCTGAAAGTTCGTCGGCGATTTTTTTCTGACCTTCTTTAAGTTCGGCTACTGTCTCTTTAGCTTTTTCAGCCTCGGCCTTGTCGCCTTTTTTCATCAGAGCGCCGATTGAGGCTGCGAGTTTTTTGAGTTCGGACGCCTGTGTGTCGTTTTTGAGCTGGAGTTCGCGGCGACGGGTGTCCAAGGCGATAACCTGTGCGATAACCTCTTTGCCGTCAAAACCTTTGACCGCAAGGCGCTTGACGATATCTTCGGGATTAGCTTTTATTTGCTGAAGTGTGAGCATTGCTGTGAGTTTTGGATGATTGGGTTAATGTTTATTTGAGCATGTCGCGCACGGCGGCCGATATCTGACGGCCGTCGGCACGGCCGGCGAGGGCCTTTGTGGCCACGCCCATCACCTTGCCCATGTCGGCCGGCGATTTGGCGCCTGTCTGTGCTATGATTTTCTCCAACTCGGCGCGTAACTCTTCTTCGGTCAGCGGTTTGGGTAGGTACTCTTCGATGACGGCCATTTCGGCAAGCTCTGTCTCGGCGAGGTCCTGACGGTTTTGCTCCTGATAGATTTTGGCGCTCTCGCGACGCTGTTTGGCCATTTTGACCAATACTTTCATCGCTGCTTCGTCGCTGAGTGTGCCGTCGCTGCCCGGGGCGGTCTTGGCCTCGAGAAATTCTTTCTTTATGCCGCGGAGCGCCTGCAGACGCACTTTGTCTTTGGCGAGCATCGCTGTCTTGATGGCGGCATTGATAGTTTCAAAAAGATCCATAAGTCTTGTTTTTTAAAGCCGGACATCGACAGGTGTGCGGCCTAAGCGTTTGACGGCTGCAAATTTACAAATATTCACTGTAAACTCAATGAAATTTTTTATGCTTATTTACGCCGCTATCACCAAATAAGTCATGTATGCGCCATAGCAGATGAGCATCAGCAGTCCCTCGGCGCGGTTGATGACGTGGCGGTCAAAGAACCAGCCGCATATCCAGAAGAGCACGCTTGCGCCCATAAGTACCCACAGGTCGAGGTGCGTCACACCGCCGAAGGGCAGCGGCGATATCGTCGCTGCGGTGCCGAGGATGAGCAGCACATTGAAGATGTTGCTGCCGATGACATTGCCTATCGCGAGACCGTTCTCCTTCTTGATTGCGGCCACGACCGATGTGGCCAATTCGGGCAGCGACGTGCCTATCGCCACGATGGTCAGGCCGATGACGGCGTCGCTCACGCCCATCAGGCGCGCGATGCCTGTCGCGCCGTCGACAAATTTGTCACCGCCCCAGATTAAGCCCGCAAGACCGGCGATTATAAATATTATCGCCTTAAAAGCTGACATTTGGCGCAGCCGTTCGCCGTCGGCCGCCTGAGGGTCCTTTGTCTCTGTCGGCTTGTTCCGGCGCGCGCTCGCAAACATATACCGCATGAAGAGCAGAAAAAAGACAAGGAGGAAAATGCCCTCGGTGCGTGTGATGATGCTCTCCGACGTGTTGTCAAGCATCGCGCTGTAGCCCATCACGACCATAATCAGTGACGACAGCACAACCATCGGTATCTCATTTGACATTACGCTTTTCTTGATTTTTATCGGCATGATTAGCGCCGTGATGCCTAATATCATAAGGATATTGAAAATGTTGCTGCCCACGACGTTGCCCACGGCTAACGAGGCGTTGCCGTCGACGGCTGCCATTATGCTGATGACTAATTCTGGTGTCGATGTGCCCATTGCTACGACTGTCAGACCTATGATAAGGTCACTAACTCCCAATCGCTTGGCCACGGCCGATGCGCCGTCAGTCAGTAGATTTGCTCCGTAAAGTATCAAAACGAGGCCCAACACGAGCCAAAAAATGTCTAACCACATAATCTCGTTATATTATATAATAATGTGTAGGATATAGCTTTTTGACAAAAGCAATCGCTTTTGTCCGCAACGCATGCAAATTTACAAAAAAGTCGTAAAAACTCGCTCTCTCCCACTCGTTTCGCCCCTTCCTCGCTGCACCCCGCCTATTCGCCCTATTTGCCCAATTCGCCCTATCGTTACCGTTTCAGTCCCGGCTCGGGCTGATAATCGCTTCCTTCGCTCGTTTCGCTCCTTCCTCGCTGCGCCCCGCCTATTCGCCCCATATGCCCTATTCGCCTTATCGTTACCGTTTCAGCCCGAGCTCGGGCTGATAATCGCTCCCTTTGCTTGTTTCGCCTCTCCCTTGCTGCGCCCCGCTTATTCGCCACATATGCCCTATTCGCCCCATTAGCCCTATTCGCCCCATTAGCCCTATTCGCCCCATTAGCCCTATTCGCCCTATAGTTACTGTTTCAGCCCGAACTTGGGCTGATAATCGCTCTCTTCGCTTGTTTCGCTCCTCCCTCGCTGTGCCCTGCTTATTCGCCCCATTTGCCCTATTAGCCCTATAGTTGCTGTCTCGCCCCGAGCTCGGGGTGATGCTCCCTTCGCTTGTTTCGCGCCACCCTTGCTGCGCCCCGCTTATTCGTCCCATTTGCCCTATTCGCCCTATAGTTACTGTTTCAGCCCGAGCTCGGGGTGATGCTCCCTTCGCTTGTTTCGCCTCTCCCTTGCTGCGCCCTGCTTATTCGCCCCATATGCCCTATTCGCCCTCGTCATT